>JBHHWO010000016.1:0-45950 GCA_046756565.1 Thermoanaerobaculia bacterium
CGGAATGCAGCACCGCTCGAATGTAAAGGAACTTGCCGCACGGGACACTAGCAGCCCGTGCTAGAGACTGCGCGGTAGCAGATGCCGGTCGAGGTCGCTCAACATGCGCTTGCTCTCGCGCCAGTTGGGCTCGCAGCGGACATTGAGCTCCAGATACACCCTCCGGCCGAGGAACGCTTCTAGATCGTGCCGGGCGGCGATGCCGAGCTTCTTGATGGTCGCGCCCCGGCGGCCGATCAGGATCCCCTTCTGCCCTGGCCTTTCCACCAGCAGCGAGGCGTGAATCCGGGCCAGGTCTCGCTCGGCGTCTTCCTCCCACAGCTCGATCACCACCGCCGTCGTGTACGGCAGCTCGTCTCGAGTTTCCTGGAGAACTTTCTCGCGAATCAGTTCGGCGGCAAGGAACCTCTCGGGGTGGAGCGTGAACAGCTCGGGGTCGTAGAGCGGCGGTCCCACGGGCAGCGCTCTCAGTAGGAAGTCGTAGAGCACGTCGCAGCCGCCACCATCGAGTGCGCTGGTCGGGACGATCTCGTCAAACAGGCCCGACTCGGCGTAACGCTCGATCAGTGGCAAGAGCCGGGGCTTGGCAACCACGTCGACTTTGTTGAGCGCGACGAAGCGGCGTACCTCGGTCCGGCGGAGTAGATCGATCATGTACGCGTCGCCGCCGCCGAACTTCCTGGTGGCGTCCACCAGCAGGCACACCACGTCGGCATCGTTGAGCGCGTCCACGGCGTACTGCACCATCCGCCGGTTGAGCTGGTGCAGAGGCTTGTGAACACCCGGCGTGTCGTGGAAGACCATCTGGCCTTCGTTGGTTGTCAGAATCCCAACCAGCCTATGCCGCGTCGTCTGGGGTTTGTCCGAGACGATTGCCAGCTTCTCGCCGAGATACCGGTTCATGAGCGTCGACTTGCCGGCATTGGGCCGCCCCACCAGAGCAACGGTTCCCGAGCGGAACTCGGTCAATTCGACCCCGGTGCGGGAGTCTGCTCGGTAGGTCCGTCGACCCGCTCTACCCGCAGCCGGTCGACCCTGCGTCCGACCACTCGTTCGACCACGAAGCGCAGACCGTGGGCTTCCACCTTGGCGCCGGGGTCGGGAACGTCGCCCAGGTGTCCGAAGATGAGACCGCCCACGGTCTCGTAGGGCTCCTCGCCTAGCTCGATGTCGAACAGATCCTCCACCTCGTCGAGCGGAGTCATGCCCTCGAGCCTCCAGCTGCCGTCTTCGAGCTGTTTCGCGGCGATCTCCTCTTCGTCGTACTCGTCGACTATTTCGCCGACGATCTCCTCCAGCAGATCTTCGACGGTCACCAAACCGGCAACACCGCCGTATTCGTCGACGACGATGGCGAGCTGATGATGTCCGGACTGCATTTCCCGAAGCAGCTCCGCTAGCGGTTTCGTCTCCGGAACCACGAACGCCTCGCGGACGAGCGAGCGGGTCTCCGGCCGGGCAACGGCGCGCAACGCCGCCAGCACGTCGCGAATGTGGAGCACGCCCCGGATGTCGTCGACGGTGCCCTCGAAGAGCGGGATGCGGGAGTGACTCGACTCCACCAACAGCTCCGCGAGCGCGTCCAGGTCGCTGTCGGCGGGCGCGCAGACCATGTCGATTCTCGGCGTCATGACGCTCCGGACCACGGCGTCACCGAAGTCCATCACCCGGAGGATCATGTCCTCCTCTCCCGGCTCCAGGATTCCCTCCTTGGCGCCCACGTCGAGGAACGCTTCGATCTCGCCCTCCGACGCCTCGTCATCCAACTCCGGCGAGTCGCCGTTCTCTTCTGCTGCTCCACGGACGAGAGGAGAGATCATGCGCACGACCGGATACAGAAGCACGTGCGTTATTCGATAGGTCGGCGTCAAACGGCGCAGGACCGCCTCAGCCTTGCTGCCAACCAGAACCCGGTTGAAGAGCTCGGTGCCGAGCAGCACCACCAGCGCTACGACCCCGCCCCACAGCAGGCTGGCCGTGCCGAAGCCACTCGAGCTCGCGCTGCCGAGCCGTTCCAAAGCCACAGCCACGCCGAAGGCGAGCGCGATCGGAAGGGCCTTGGCAAGTAGGCTCAGCAGGTAACGAAATGCTTCGAAGTGCGCCGGAGCCTCGTAGAGCTCTTCCAGCCTGCCACCCGCCTCCTCCGCCCAGTGGCGCATCCGGATCGGACCCGCACGATCGAGCATGGCCGCCAGCACCTGAAACAACACCGCGAAAACCAGCGCGGTTCCCGTGAACAGGATCGCCAGGACGGGACTGGCGCCAGGCTCAGTCATCGTGGCCTATCCACCGGCGCCGCAGGCGGCGCTCGAGTCGAGCCATCTCTCCATCGTCGGCTTCGTGGTCATGGCCCAGACAATGGAGGATGCCGTGGAGCAGCAGGATCTCGAGCTCTCGCCGAGTCGAGTGCCCCCGTTCGGCCGCCTGCCGTCGAGCCGCCGGCAGCGAGATCGCGATGTCTCCGACGTGAATGCCCTCCGGGCTCTCCCCGCCCGGGAACGACAGCACGTCGGTCGGGGCGTCCTTGCCGCGAAAGACCGTGTTGAGGCGACGCATCTCGCGATCGCTGACGAAACGGATCGCGAGCGATGCCCCTGGCTCGGGCACCAGTGCGGCGACGACTGTCTGGAGCCAAGGCCGTAGACGCCTGGCGCTAGCCTCGGGATAGCGATTCGGGTTGTCGAGCTGAATGCGATGCTCGCGAATCGTCTCTGCGCCTTCGGGCTCGGGCTCCGCTTCGTCGCTCGGTGCCAACATGCTCAGCTGTCGTCGGGCCGTTCCTGCCGCCCCGACCCCTTGCCGAATCCCGACCCGTTCTCATGGCGCTCGTAGGCGGTGATCACCTTCTGGACCAGAGGGTGCCGAACCACGTCGCGCTCGGTGAACCGGACGAATGAGATGCCCTCGATGTCTTTCAGAATCTCACTGGCCTCGCGTAGACCGGAAGCTGTGCCCGCGGGCAGATCCACCTGGGTGATGTCACCATTGATCACCGCCTTGGATTCGAAGCCAATTCGCGTCAGGAACATCTTCATCTGCTCACTGGTCGTGTTCTGCGCTTCGTCGAGGATGATGAACGCGTCGTTCAGGGTGCGGCCTCGCATGAAGGCCAGCGGTGCAACCTCGATCGTCCCCCGCTCCAGCATTCGGGTGACCTTGTCGAAGCCGATCAGGTCATAGAGGGCGTCGTAGAGAGGCCGAAGATACGGGTTGACCTTTTCCGCCAGGTCCCCGGGCAGGTAGCCGAGCTTCTCGCCGGCCTCGACCGCAGGCCGGGTGAGGACGATCCGCCGGATCTTCTTCTGCTTCAGGGCTGCGGCGGCCATCGCCACCGCCAGGTACGTCTTGCCGGTACCCGCCGGACCAATCGAAATGACCATGTCGTGATCGGCCATCGCCTTCATGTACATCTGCTGTGCCAGGCTTCTGGGATTCACCAACCGCCGCACAGAGCTCAGGATGCCGTCGCCGGTGAAGAACTGGACCAGAGAGGCGTCCGGGGACTCCTGCAGCACCCGAATCGCGGTGTCGACATCACGTGGACGAACGTGAAAGCCGGCGCCCATGAGCGTCGAGAACTCGTTCAAGAGATGCTCGACCACGACCGCCTTGTCTGGCTCGCCGTCGATGTTCGCCTGGTTGCCGCGGGCGGAGAGGGTGACGTCGAACGCCCGCTCGATCCGCTTGAGGTTGCGGTCCCCGGCTCCGAACAGAGCATCGATGCCCTCCTGAGCGAGGGTCACTTGTGGCATGAAGAGTCGGGCTCGGTCAACAGAGATCGGGTTCGGGGGAAGGGCGGGATAGGAGCTCGGGCGAGAAGTGCATTCTACGCTCTAGGCGAAGTCTAGCAGAACCGACTGTCGCCTCTGGCCGCAGCGGCACCGTCCCGAGCCCGAGTTCGGCGGTCGATCAGTAGTCGTAAAAGCCCTTGCCGGTCTTTCTGCCGAACCGGCCCGCCAGCACCATTTTTTTGAGTAGAGGTGGAGGCGCGAAGCGGGTCTCGCGGTACTCCTCGAACATGATGTTGGCGATGTAGTAGGTGGTGTCGAGGCCGACAAAATCGAGCAGGCGGAACGGACCCATGGGATAGGCGCAGCCCAGCTGCATGGCCTTGTCGATGTCTTCGACCGAACCGACGCCGTTCTCGTAGGCGCGGATGGCATCGAGCAGATAGGGCACCAGCAGTCGGTTGACGATGAAGCCGGAGTTGTCCCGGGCGGCCACGGGTTGCTTGCCGATAGCGCAGGCAAACTCGAAAGCGGCATCAAAGGCCTCATCGGAGGTCATCAGGGTGCGCACGACCTCGACCAGCTTCATCACCGGAACCGGGTTGAAGAAATGCAGGCCCATGAAGCGGTCGGTTCGCTCGGTCGACATTGCCAGCTCGGTGATCGTCAATGACGACGTGTTGCTCGCGAATATCGCATCGCCCTTTACGACCTTGTCGAGCGCCGCGTAGGTACGGCACTTCTCCTCGACGTTCTCGACAATCGCTTCGACGATCAAATCGCAGTTCGACAGGTCTCCGTCGTCGGTCGTGCCGTGCAGGCGGCCGAGCGCGGCCTCTCGATCCTCAGCGCTGAGCTTGCCTTTGTCCACCGCCCGGCCGAGGGACTTCTTGAGTCTATCCATTCCCTTGGCGAGGAGATCCTCGCTGACTTCCCGCACCACGGTTGGGAAACCCGCCTTGGCGCACACCTCCGCGATCCCGGAGCCCATGAGGCCGCAGCCCAGGACGCCGACTCTCTCGATCTTCATCTCTACCTCCCTCTGGAACTCTCTCGAGTCCGGTCATTGGATCGATTCCGAAGCTTCTTCGATTCGCCGGCCGCCGGAACCGTCCGCGCTCAGGCGCAGCCACAGCGCTCCGGGCACGGCAAACGGAAGCCTGTCCGCCCACTCCACCACCTTCACCCCCGGGCCTGCAAGTGTTTCCTCAAGCCCGAGTGATGCAATCTCGCTCGACTCGACCCGGAAGAGATCGGCATGGACGAGTCTGACGCCGCCGAGCTCGTACTCGTGCACCAGAGTGTAGGTCGGCGACTGGATCTGGGTCGACTCGAAGCCCAGCCCGCGCGCAACGCCCTGCGTGAGCACCGTCTTGCCGCTACCGAGCGTTCCGAGCAGGAGAAGGCACCCGTCCGGAACCAGCTCGGCGGCCAGCTCGATTCCCACCGCGCGAGTCTCGTCCTCCGAGGCGGATCGCCAGGATCTCATCGCTGGCCGGTGGCCCCGTTCGGCGTCGGAGCCTCCGATTCGGCTTCCGCGCCTTCGCCAGTCTGGAAGTCGCTCGCAAGCTCGCGTCCCGCCAGCACCTCGAAGGCGAGCGGAACGAAGTCGAGCAGGTCTCCGGCCGCCAGAGAGACTTCGCCGATCCGTTCGGCAGCCAGGTCTCCGGCCAGACCATGCACGAAGGTCGCGAGCTGGGCGGCAGCGACGGGATGGAGCTTCTGCGCGAGCAAGGCTCCGAGCACGCCGGTCAAGACGTCGCCGGAGCCGCCGGTCGCCATACCCGCGTTGCCGGTCGGATTCACGTAGACACCGCCGTCGGGATCCGCGATCAACGACAGATGCCCTTTGAGCACCACGACCGAAGCCGAGCGATCTGCCGCCGCTCGAACGCTTCCCAGCCGGTCGGAGACCACGGCCGATGTCTCGACACCGAGCAACCGCGCGAGCTCGCCCGGATGGGGCGTCAGAACGGTCGGCGCCGAGCGCCCGGCCAGCGTGTCCAGAGCGCCGACGAAGGCATTGAGGCCGTCGGCATCCAGCACCATCGGGAGCTCGGATTCGAGCGTGAATCGGCGGATCGTCGCCGGAGTTTCCCCATCGGTGCCGGCGCCGGGGCCCACCGCGAGCGCGTCTTTTCCTGACGCGGCTTCGACCATGGACGCCAGGGCGGTCTCGCCCAGGCCGTCTCCGGGCGCCCGAGAGAGCGGCACGCTCATGCTCTCGACGGCCCCCGCCTCGAAGGCTTCCAGGATGGCTTCCGGCACGGCAGCCGTGACCAGCCCGGCTCCGGCCCGCACCGCCGCCCGCGACGCGAGGATCGCGGCTCCCGACTTCCCCACCGAGCCGCCGACGACCAGGAGGTGGCCGAAGTCCCCCTTGTGAGCCGTCTGCGGACGCGGATCCAGGAGCGGAGCCAGATCGCCGGCTTCGAGCAGATGGAGGTCTCCGGGCGCGTGCGCCACGAGCTCGCTCGGCACCCCCAGATCGGAGACCACCAGGCCGCCGACGAAGGCCGCGGCCGGCGGAAAGATGTGCGCGATCTGAGGCGCCGCGAAAGTCACGGTGAGGTCCGCCTCCACGTGAGGGCCGATCGGCTCGGCACGATCGGCGTCGAGGCCACTCGGGAGGTCGACCGCCACGACCGGAATGTCGAGGCCGTTGATCGCAGCAACCAGGTCGGTGAAGCCGGCGCCGAGTGGACGTGACAGGCCGCTGCCGAAGAGAGCGTCGATCGCCAGATCGGCGCCGGCCGACAACTCGGCCAGATCCGGCATTGGCGAGCCCTCGCCGATCTCGTGAAGCTCGAGACCCATTCCGACCATGTTGCGCGCGATTTCATACTGAACCCGGGCGTCGCCCGCATACGACCGGCCACCGGTGACGATCAGGACCCGCGCTCGGAGGCCGCGAACCGCCAGGTGCCGAGCGATGGCCAGACCGTCACCGCCGTTGTTGCCGGGACCGCAGAAAACCACCACCGTCTCGGCATCCGGCACCAGATCCAGCGCACCCTCGACGACGCCCAGAGCGGCGTTCTCCATCAGAAGGAGAGAGGGGACCCCCAGCTCTTCCACTGCCGCCCGGTCGACGCCTCGCATCGCTTCCGTGTCGAGGATCCTCATATCGTCACCCGGTCCGGAACGGGAATCAGGCCCCAGTCGCGCAGCAATCGCTCTGTCCTCGGACACCGGTCCCCCGGATCCACGTCGTGCCGCCCCGCGCCTTCGAGCCGCTTGGCCAGGCGCTCGAGATCCGCCGGGGTATCCACATCCGGAGCCTCCTCGAGCAGCTCGACATGCAGACCAAGCTCGCGGCAGCGCTCCCGGGTCGCCTCCAACACTGAACTCGTGCTCCACTCGATGTCTTCGAACATCCTTCTGCGGAGCCCGGTGCTTCGAACGCCGACAAAGTAGTAGCCGCCGTCTTCGGCCGGGCCAAGGACGACGTCGGCTCCTTCTCGCAGGCGTCCGAACCCCAGCTCCACCGCCTCGAGCGGCAGCTCCGGATGATCCGATCCGACCGCCGCCACCAGCTCGTGCGACAGTGCGGCCTCGGTGAGCGCACTGTAAAGGCGCTCGCCCAGATTGTCGCCACTCTGGCGTAGCGCGGAGTATTCGGAGGCGGGTGGCACTTCCCCCTCCTCCATGGCCCACGCCACCGTGAGCCGGAAGGAGCCCCCCGCCAGCCGCTCGCAGAGGTCCTCCAGAAAGGCCTGATGCAGCTCGGCCGCCTGGCCAGGCGAAAGACCGCCGGATCGGCCTTCCCGGGCGATCAGCCGGGTCTTGACCCGGCCGGCAACCGCTGGCTTGGTGAACAGCAAGAGACAGGCGTCCTGCACCCCACCATTCTAGCGAGATCGGCCCATCTTCCTGTAGGCCCCGGCCCTGGGTCCTCGGCTATTTTCGGCCGGCAGGAAACCGGGCACCCTGGGTTTTCGTTACAATATGTGTAAACTTAATGGGAAGCATCCGGCGAGGAGGTCCTGGCATGACGAAGTGGGAGTACAAAATCATCAACATCCGGAGTGAAAACTACCGCCTGGACCCCAACGCGGCCACTCAGCTCAACGTCCTCGGCGACGAGGGATGGGAGCTCATCTCGATCACCTCGGTCAACTTCAAGAGCGGCGCCACCGACAACATCGCGATGGTTTTCAAGCGCTCGGTCGTGAGCGACTCGCTCTAGCCGGAATCTCGGTCGCTCGCCGCATCGGAATCGCCGGGCGAATTCTCGCGCGGCGCCTCGCCTGAACGCCGGCCCCGGGGTGGTCCAACCACCGCAATCCGCTGCTCCCACCAGTCCCGGTGCTCGTCGATGCGGCGGCGAACGGTCTGGGTCGGAAGCTCGATCTCTCGCAGGCGGCTGCGAGCGATCGCCGCGAACACCAGGCCCACGGCCACAAACATGCTGAGAACCGAGAGCGCGGCGCCCCAGCGAGGCAGCCACAAAGAGCCAACCTCGACAAGCAGTAGGGCGAGGGCGCCGATAGCCCAGAAGAGCGCGAACAGGCCGATCACCAGCAGAAAGAGCGATCGCGCCAGAACCCGGCTCGAGGTCCGGATCTCACTCGAAACGACGCCGTACTCCGCCCGAACCAGATCTAAGCCGGCCTGGCCCACCGGCGCGAGAACATCGGACCAGCGGCTGCGCCGACGGCTCATCAGCTTCCGACGCTGACGGTTCTCGAGACGAACGACTCGGTCGCCCCGATCTCGTCTCGCACGCCGACTGCCAGGCGGTTGTTGCCACCGCGCATCTGCAGGGACACGGTGTAAACGTAGGCCTTCTCACGAGCGATGTCGATCTCTTCGGCCGGAATCCGGATGTCGAGCGGCACCTGCTGCATGTCCGAGGTCCTACCCTCGTCGTCCATGGCCGAGAAGAAGATCTTGATGCGGCCCTGGTGGATCCTCTCCCGGGGCACGAGAGAGAGCTCGCCGATCGGTACCATAAGTGCGATCGGAACCACGAAGTTGCCGTCGTCGCCGCGCCTGCTCTGACCGACCCGCAGTGCGAGTGACATCGGGTTGTTCTCGAAGCCGTACATGAGAACCGACGTCGTCTTGTCCGCCATTCGGGTGGTCAGCGGGTGGTCCCGATATCCCTGGCGGTGGCGGATCTGGACGCCCTTGCGCTTCTCCTTCAGCCGCACCTTGATCTTGTGGTACCGGCCGTCCCCGAAGTGAGCGGGCTGGTAGCCGAGGGAATAGTAGGTGTCGAAGTCGCGAGCGATCTTGGTCAGCCCCGTGTCCCACCGGTTGGTGTTGATCAGCGCGCGCCCGCCGGTTTGCTCGGCCATGTACTGGATCGCAGCCTGCTGGTTGCTGATGTAGATCGAATCCACGAAGCCGCTGAGTTGCGGCGTCGCGATCGCGTCCATGTCGGCAGCAGCGGACGTGGCCACGCGCAGGCCGGCCGCGTCGATCGTATAGAAGCTGACCCGATTGGTGTTCGCCAGCTGGGTCAGGCGCGTGAAATCCCGCTGGGCATTGAAGTCCTGCATCCGTGAGAACGCCGACGTGCCGCCTTGGGCCTGGAACTTCTGGCTGACGGCGTGAAACAAGTCCTCACCTTGGATCATCTCGAGGCCACCGCTCACGTAGAGCAGTGCCTTGCGCCCCTCCAGGCCGCCGAGCGAGCCGACGTACTCCTTGAGCGCACTCAGGGTGAAGCTGATGTCGTTGTAGGCGTTCTCGGCGTATTGGATGACTCGCCACTCGACATCGCCCTGATCCTCTGCTTCGTCGATCTCCCGCAATAGGTCTCGCCGATCCGAGTCCCTATGGACGGCGTGGCCGGACAGGTTCTCGAGCTCGAAGAGCGCCCGGGCGATGACGCCCGGATCGTTCGTGAACGGGTGCCGGATCTTGAGCGTCCGGTCGTAGGAAACCAGCATGACCTGGTCCTCGGGACCCAGCTCCTCGTTGAGAAAGGCCCTCAGATCCCGAAACACCCGATTCCGCTCGAACGGCCGGATGTTGAAGTTGTCGACGTACACGCCCAGATAGAGCTTCTGGGCCTCCGGGATTAGCGGCAGGTCCGGCTTCTTGACCCCGGGCACCTCTTCCTCGACCGGCTCAGGAACCGGGACGGTGGTCGGAATCAGCGGTTTGCCCTCCCGGGTGACGTAGAAATTCGTGATTTTGACCGGACGCTTGTCCTCGAGGATCTCGAAGTCGTCCTTGGTGAGCCCGATGATCGGCTCTCCCTTCTTGTCAGTGACAAAAACCTCGACGTTGACCAGGTTGACGTTGACGGTTTCGAAGAAGAGCTCATCGGCGGAGTCGCCTTCCGCCGGCTCATCCTGTGCTCGAGCGAGCCCAGCGGCAGACAAGGCGACGGCAATGAAAAGGAATACCGGTGCGAATCTCGGAGTTTTCATACTGCTACCTGTTGAAAGGTCCGCGATATGGGTGATGGCGAACCAGATTGGGGCCGCGACCCGCGCGTTCGAACCGACGACTAGTCGACGGGCGCGATATCGAAACCGGTCGTGAAGATCCTACCACTGGCGGGATCGTGGATCGCGACCACGGCCTCGTGGCTCCTGTTGCGCAGCAGCAACCGGGTCTCGTAGGTACCCTCCGCGCCTTCGGGAGGCATGGTCGGAAAACTGAGACTCAGGGGGATCACCGGAATCGGAGCCTGCTGGCCGCTCTCGTCCTGGACCGCCACGCGCAGCTCGAGCTGCGTGCCGAAGCTCCCGGCCGTGGGCAGGACGGTCACCTGGCTCAGCGGGACAGCTACCCGAATCGGAACCTCCATGCGCCTCTTCCCGGCCTTGACCGGCGGGCCCACCTCGACGTTCAAGCTGCCCGCGGCCGGAGCGTTGCCGAAGAGCAGAGTGCTTTCGACAGCCATCGAGACCTCCGTCTCCCGGGACGAGTCGAGAAAGCTGCCCCGCGAGCGGGCCCGGAAATCCGGATTCTTGAGGCGGACGCTGACCTCGTGACTCTCGTCGTCGCGAGCACGCTCGGGCGAAAATCCCAGCCAGTAGTAAGACTCGATGTCATCCGAGACCGACTCCAGCGCTCCGACGCGCCTCGAATTGATGAGTGCGCGACCGCCGGTCTCTTTCGCGAGGTACGAGAGGGTGGCCTGAACCTCGCGCTCGCGCAGAAACGTCCGGTTGAAGGACGCGTTGGGCTCCGGCAGGCCCGACGTCTCGGCGTCGATCGCGCCGCCCTCGAGCCCCGGCAGATCCACCGGATAGAGGGTGTAGCCGAGGAGGTTCGCTGTCTCGACCAGACGGCTGTAAAGATTGGCGCCGTAGGGGCCTTCTTTCTCGAACAGGATCCGGCTCACGTCACTGACCAGGAAGTCGGCGGGAATGAACGGCCAGCCGCCCGAAAGCAGAATCATCACCTTGCGGCCGGGGGGCTTCGCGAAGCTGCGCAGGGTCGCCGAGGCCGCGGCGACCGAGCGGTTCACCTGCTCGGTGACCAGCTGGACGTAGGCCCTCTCCTCGGGATTGAGCTGGGTGGCGAAGGCGCTGGCGCGCTCCGCATCCAGAAGATCGCCGAACAGGTCCTCGAGCTCCTGGACAGTCGAGAAATCGTAGCGTTTGCGCTCGACCACGCGCTGCAGTCCCTGGGCCGGACGCAGCATGGCATCGTTCAAGACGCGCTCGAGCGCGCGCTGCGACTGGCTCCAGGTGCTCAGCATCTCGAGGTCCTCACCGTCGTAGGCGACGACCGCCATGCGATCCTCGGGACGCAGAAAGGCCAAATCGTCCTTCAGCGACCGAAGCACGGTGTTGCGGTCGGGCTTGAGCCCGAAGAACTCGTCGATGAAGAGCAGGTAGCTCGTGCCGACGCGCTCGCCCGGGGCCACCGACGGCACCAGCGGCGTCGGCTCGCCTTCAGTCTGAAGCGCGACTCCGCCTCGGATCTCACTGAAGTAGTCGACCTCGACCGGCTCGCCATCGACGACCAGCTCGAAGTCCTCTGCACCGAGTCCCAGGATCGGTGTCCCCCGTTTGTCGGTCACCATGACCTCTATGTTGATCACTCGAACGTCGAGCACCTCGCCGAAAACGCCGGGCAGGGCCGAGGGCGACGGAGCTGTGGGGGAGTCGGACGCGGCGACCGAGCTCCGGGAGCGGTCTTTCTGGGCCGAAGCCGGGAGAGACGCGAGATTCACCAGCAGTGCGGTCGCGATGACGAGGCTAAAGATCTTTCTCATGAGAACTCTCCAGGAAGCAATTCGTGTGCCTGGCGATCGACGTCCCCCTTCTAGTTCGGCCCTGAGAGTCCTTCGGATGCCCGGCTCGCCACCTCGGCCACGATCCGGTCCGCATGGACCCGCGAGTTCTCGATAAAGAGCTTACCGATGTCGCGCCCGACCTGGACAGTGCCCGCCAGAAACAGACCTGGGACATTCGATTCGCAGGTGTGCGGGTCGAAGGCGGGCACCAGAGTCTCCGGATCGAACGCTACACCGCACTCTCGGGCAAGCGCTGTGTCCGGCTCATAACCGATCAGGACGTAGGCCGCGTCGACCGGAAGTGACGAGCGTCCGGAGTCCGACTCGAGCTCGATGCGGCGCCCCTCCGGTTCTTCGGCGAACGATCGCACCGTGGCTCCAAAGAGGGCTTCGATCGACCCTTCGGCCACCCGGTTCTCGAAATCCGGCTCAAGCCAGTACTTGACGGTGGCCTTGATCCTCGGGCGGCGGTGGACGACCGTGACCCGAACATGGTTCCGCCAGAGCTCCAGAGCGGCTTCGACCGCCGAGTTCCCGCCACCGATGATGGCGACCCGCTCACCAAAGTGCCCGTAGGGCTCCCGATAGCGGGAGTGCACCCAGGAGAGAGACTCTCCGGACACGCCCAGAGCGCGCGGCCGGTGAAAATAGCCCTGAGCGAGCACCACCGACCGAGCCCGGCGCACGGTGTCGTCCGGGGAGCCGCGCCGCCGACTACTGACCTCGAAACCGTCCTCGGCGCGCTCGAGGGCCACGACTTCTTCGTGAAGCGCGACGGGAATCTCGAACCGCGCGGCCACCGAGCGGTAGTAGGCCAGCGCTTCCCGCCGGTTCGGCTTGTCGTGGGGAATCGAGAGGGGCACGCCGGCGATCTCCATCAGATCGCGGGTGGTGAAGAACTCCATGTACACCGGAAACTCGACCAGCGCGGCCGCGAGCGGCCCCCGGTCCACCAGGAGAACGTTCAAGCCCGTCTGCCTGGCCCGGGCTCCGATCGCGATGCCGGTCGGGCCGGCGCCAACCACCAGCAGATCCAGCATGTCCTGATCCGAGCCGTTACTCACGGTCTCGGACTCCGTCGGATCGACTTTCGAAGAGATGATCGACCGGGCCGTGGCCTCCTTCGCCACTGCCCAGTGGGAACGCCGCCGCCAGGGCCAGTTGCAGGTATTCGACAGCCCCTGCTGCCGCCCGCTCGAGCGGCTCGCCCCGCGCCAGCCGCGCCGCCAGCGCCGAGGACAGCGTACAGCCGGTACCGTGTGTGGCATTCGACCGGATCCGCGGATGAGAGAAGACCCGGACGGTCGAGCCGTCGTGAAGAACATCCCGGACCGGGTTTTCACGAGAGTGTCCTCCCTTGAGCAGGACCGCCGGCCCCAGCCTTGCCAGTTCGGCCGCCAGCTCGACCCGGCTCTCGTGGTCCGGGGCTCTCCGGCCCCCGAGGACCTCGGCCTCCGGCAGGTTCGGCGTGATCACGGTCGCCAGCGGCAGTAGTTCCCCAAGCAGGGCCGAGACCGCATCCTCCCGCAGCAGTAAATCCCCGCTCTTGGCGACCATGACCGGATCGAGCACGACGGGACAGCTGTTGCTTTCCTCGCCGAGGTGAGCCTCGAGGGCGCGAGCTACCGCGACGACGATCTCCGCGTCGGCGAGCATGCCGATCTTGACGGCGTCGGCGCCGATGTCGGAGAGAACCGCATCGAGCTGCGCCGAGACCACTTCCGCCGGAATCGGATGAACCGAAGTCACCGCGCGCGTGTTCTGCGCGGTCACCGCCGTGATCACGGTCATCCCGTAGGCGCCGTGCGCACAGTACGTTTTGAGATCCGCCTGGATTCCCGCTCCGCCGCCAGAATCGGAGCCGGCGATCGCCAGCACGCGGGGCGGCGTCCTTCGGGCGACGAGGCCCGGCGGCCGGCTCATGGCGAGGGATCGACCGCATTCGCCCGCCGCTCGCGCGCGGCCCAGAGCACCGAGAGAAGCACCACAACCAGCGCGCTGATCAGCTGGGCCAGCGTGAACTGACCGAAAAAGCGGTCGTCCTTGGCCCGCAGGAACTCGACTCCGAAGCGCTCGAGAGCCAGTAGGCCGAACGACATGATCGCGACCGTTCCGACTTTCGGCCCACGCCGGATCAGAGCCACTCCCAGGGCGCAGATCGCGAACGCCGCCAGGGTCTCGTAGAGCTGCGTCGGATGCACCGTGATGAGCTCGTTGGCCGAGACACCATCCGCTATCGCCGCACCGTACTCACGCTCCATGAAGCCTGCTGTGGTCGGAGCCGGAAGGCCGTGCGGGAACTTCACGCCCCAGGGAAGATCGGTGGGATAGCCATAGTCGTCGCCAACCAGAAAGCACCCGACGCGCCCGACCGCGTAGCCAATTGCGACCGTCGGACCGCCTACATCGACGACTCGACCGAGGGGCATCCGGCGCCGGCGCACGGTCCACACGACGGTCAGCGCCCCACCGATGAGCGCCCCGTACCAGACCAGCCCGGAGCGGTCGAAGAGTAGTTGCCAGTCGCCGTACAGGGCCGCGTAGTAGATCTTGGCGCCCAGGATCCCGCCGATCCCCGCAGCCAGAAGCAGAGCGCTCGAGTCCTCCTCGTCGCCGATGTCGAGCCGCCTCACTCCCCAGCGGAGCAGCATCCAGGACGACAGAAACGCCAGCACCATCATCACGCCGAAGGGACTGATCGAAACGGGACCGATTTTGAAAAGCTCTGGAATCATCGTGTGCCTCGTAGGGCGGGTGCGGCTCGGCCCGGCGCCGATCGGCCGCCTATCGTAGCAGTGCCCGGCTCGGGCGAATACTCACGAAGGCGGCGCCGAAATCGAGTCGATGAAGCTCGGGCAGATCCTCGATTAGATGTCCCAGCGCCCACTCGGGATTGGTCACGTGTTCGATCACCACGCCTTCGGCCTTCTGGAGGGCGGGCGAAAGGGCATGCATGCCTGCTTCGCTGGCGACCATGACCACCCCCTGCTTCATGCCGACTCCGAATCCTAAGGCCATCCGTCTGGGACCGCAATCGCCGGGTCGCGCCACGGCTCCGGCGCCCGTGCGGAAGCTTCTTATCATCTCGACTCGACGGCGCAGGAGGCCGCAGAATGGCTGAGCTCAAGACCAAACGCAGGCGAAGCCGATGAAGAAACTGGGCACGCACACGACGGGCAAGTCCTATCTGTACATAAGGAAGCTCGAGGATGTGGATGTGGCGACGCTCGAGGAGCGGCCGAGGACCGGCTCGAGAGTGGTTAGCGATCGTTGAGCGACCAGTCGTAGTCGAGGTATTTGACCGACGGGTCGGCAGCTCTGATCCGGCCGGCGAGGGCCTCCGGCAGATGCGGAAGCACCCAATCGACGACCTTGCCACGAGCGAAGAACGCGACCACGGTGCTGCCGCCGGTAAAGTCGCCCGCATACCACTTGAAGATCGACGACAGCCATAACTCCTCGCCGTCGAAGCGCAGACCCTTCGAGGGATCCGCGAGGAAACCGCGGGTTTGCTCCGCGAGCTGCCGGTCAAGGTCGGAGCCCCGATAGGGCTCGGAGCGCAGGTCCGGACAGCTGGTCGAGGCGCACACGACCGCAAAGTGAAGCCGGGGATCGCCTTCGTCCCGCGCTCGGGTTTCGATCTCGTCCAGCGTCAGCTCCTCGCCGGCGACCGGAAAGTGCAGCGAGTCGAAGAAGCCGTCCACCGCCTTGACCGACTCGATCTTCGGGTACCGCTCGAGCACGAAGCCGGCGGTTACCGCGTTGTAGGCGTTGCTCCAGAAAGCGATCCGCTCTTTTTGGCCGGCTTCGGCGGGCCGTGCCGACGCCAGGCTCTCGAGGTAGCCGTGCAGGTCGTCCGGGCTCGCCCGAAGGCCCGCGTAGTCCAGGCCGCCATCGGACCAGAAGCCGTCGAGCACTCGCGCCCACGGCGCGTCGGATGGGATGGCGGATGGATTTGAGCTCACCTTCGACTCGGCAACGGTCTCGGCAGCGCGGGCGCAAGCCGGAGCCATCATGATGGCTCCCGTTACCATAGCGAAGCGGACGGCTGTGCGTGTGCGCATCGAGTCTCCTTGCTCGTCAACCGCTAGATACGAACCACTATTCCCGCGAGATTTCCGAGCGACGCGAGCCGTTCCATCGCTGGTACACTCGCCGCTCACGCATGCTCAGCGATCTCACCCGCGCCAGATACGAGGTCTTCGCCAAGCTGGTCCGGCGGAAGTCGAAGTCGGGCCGCTGGCTGGTTGTCACCCATGACAATCCCGACCCCGACTCGATCGTATCCGCAGCAGGACTGGCGAAAGTGCTGCGGCGCTCCTTTCGGAGGCAAGTGCGAGTAGCCTACGGCGGAATCATTGGCCGGGCCGAGAACCAGGAGCTGGTCAAGGTCCTGGGCGTGCGGATGAGCCACATCCGCCACCTCGACGTCCGCAACTACAGGCACTACGCCCTCGTCGACACTCAGCCGGGCACCGGCAACAACCAGCTGGACGGAATCACGCCGGATCTGGTGTTCGACCACCACCCCATCCGGAGCGCGACCCGAAAAGTCGCGTTCGCGGACATCCGAACCGACTACGGCGCGACCGCCACCATGATCGCCGAGTACATCGCCGCGAGCGGCTGGGAACTGACCAGGAAGGAGGCAACCGCCTTCCTCTATGCGGTCCGATCCGAGACCCAGGACTTCGGCCGCGAGTTCTCGGTGCAGGATCGAATGCTGTTCGACGAGCTGCAGCCGCAGGCCGACCTGCGCGCCCTGGCTCGCATTCAGTCGCCGGGCCTGCCTCTCTCCTACTACCGCACGCTGCACGAGGCGCTCGAGAAGTTGGTGTCGGTCGGCACGCTGGTGATCAGCCACCTCGATACGATCGACAATCCGGACATCGTTCCGGAGATTGCCGATCTTCTCCTGCGCATGAAGGGCAAGACCTGGTCGATGTGCACCGGGGTTCTCGACGGGCGCGTCTACCTGTCCTTGCGCACGACCAACAGCCGGGCCGACGCCGGGCGCCTGATGCGGCGCCTACTGGGGCGCCGTGGCAAGGGAGGCGGTCACGGTATGATGGCCGGCGGTTGGATCGAATGGAAGGGCACCCGCAGCGCCAACGCAGCGGACCTTCAGACGTACCTCGGCGAACGCCTCGCCAAGATCCTCAAGAAGAACCCGGATCGCATCGCGCCGATCGCGATGAAGAGCTGAAATCGGTCGCGTTGCACGCGCCACGAGGCCGAATGCGCGGCCTTATACCCTCTCAACTACTCCCACTCGATGGTCGCTGGCGGCTTGCTGGTGACGTCGTAGACGACCCGGTTCACCCCGCGAACCTCGTTCACGATCCGGTTGGCGACCAGACCCAGGAAGTCGTGCGGCAGAGGACTCCAGTCGGCGGTCATGAAATCCTGCGTCTCGACCGCCCGTAGAGCCACCACGTTTTCGTAGGTTCGGTAGTCGCCCATCACCCCGACCGTGTGTACGGGTAGCAGCACCGCGAACGCCTGGCTGACCTTGTTGTAGAGATCCCGGCTGCGAAGCTCGTGGATGAAGATCGCGTCGGCTTCCTGGAGGGTCTCGACACGCTCCGGGGTGATCTCGCCCAGAATCCGCACGCCGAGGCCGGGCCCGGGAAACGGATGCCGGCCGATGAACTCCTCGGGTAGGCCCAGCTCGCGGCCAAGCTGCCGAACCTCGTCCTTGAACAGCATTCGGAGCGGCTCGATCAACTCGAAGCCGAGCTTCTCGGGCAGGCCGCCGACGTTGTGGTGCGTCTTGATCACCGCTGAGGGCCCTTTCACCGATACCGACTCGATGACGTCGGGGTACAGGGTCCCCTGAGCCAGGAAGCGCGCGCCTTCGAGCTTGTCGGCCTCGGCCTCGAACACCTCGATGAACACCCGGCCGATGATCCGGCGCTTCTCCTCCGGATCGCTGACGCCGTCGAGCGCGCTCAGGAAGCGCTCGCCGGCGACGACCACGGTGACCGGAATCCCGAGGCCGGTGCCGAGGTTGTTTTCCATGTGCCGGCGCTCGTCCTTGCGCAGGAGGCCGGTGTCGACGAACACCGCCGCGAGACGATCGCCGATTGCCTGCCGGAGCAGCGCCGCGACCACCGACGAATCGACGCCGCCGGAGATCCCGCACAGGACACGACCGTCCGGCGCCTGCCTTCGAATCGTGGCGATTGCCTCCTCCTTGTACGACGCCATCGCCCAGTCGCCGCTGGCCCCGCAGATCCGGTATAGGAAGTTGCGCAGGATCTCGTCTCCTGACACCGTGTGGGACACCTCGGGGTGGAACTGAATCCCGTAGATGCCCCGATCGACGTTCTCGATCCCGACCACCGGAGCGGCTTCGGTCGAGGCGATCTCGCGGAAGCCCTCAGGGGCCTGCGCGACGCGATCGCCGTGGCTCATCCACACCGTCTCGTGCCGGGACAGGCTGTCGAAGAGCTCGCTGCCGACGCCGATCTCGATCTCGGCACGGCCGTATTCGCGCTTGCCGGAGGCCTCCACCCGTCCGCCCAGCTGATGGGCGATCAGTTGCATGCCGTAGCAGATACCGAGAACGGGAACGCCCAGGGCGAAGATGCCCGCATCGGCATGGTGTGCGCCGTCGTCGTAGACCGATTGCGGACCGCCCGAGAGAATCACACCAATGGGCGCCAACTCGGCCGCCTCAGCAGCCGAAAGGGTGCACGGGTGGACCTCGCAGTAGACGCGGTTCTCGCGTAGTCTCCGCGCGATGAGCTGCGTGTACTGGCTGCCGAAGTCCAGGACGAGCACGGTCTCGTGCCGTGCGGCCAGATCGGTCTCCCGGCCGCGCAGGTTCACCACGTTGGTATCTTGCCTCGCCGCCTCGCTCAAAGCTCGTGCTCCGATTTTCGCTCTCGACTCATCAACTCCTCCAGCGCCTCGCGCGGGTCCTTGTTCTCGTAGAGTACACGCATCATCTCGGTCGTGATCGGGATCTCGATGCCCTGGCGTGCGGCTAGCTTCGACAGCGATCGCGAGTTGCGGATTCCCTCCGCGACCATCGACGTCTCCGCCTGGATCTCCTCGATGCTCTTGCCGGCGGCGAGCTCCATTCCCGTTCGCCGGTTTCGCGACAGGCCGCCGGTGCAGGTGAGCACAAGATCGCCGAGCCCGGCCAAGCCGGAAAAGGTCCGGGCGTCGCCGCCGCAGGCCACCCCCAACCGGGTCATTTCGTGGAGCCCACGGGTGATCAGCGCGGCCACCGTGTTGTGCCCGAGGCCCAGACCGCTGACCACGCCGGATGCCACCGCGATGACGTTCTTGGCGGCGCCCCCCAGCTCGACACCGGTGACGTCCATGGTCGAGTAGAGACGGAAACTGGAGGTCGCCAGCCGCTCCCGGAGCCGGTGAGCCAGACCGGGCTCCTCCGAGGCGACCACGGCGGCGGTCGGAGCGTTGCGCGCCAACTCGACTGCGAATGTCGGTCCGGAAAGGACCGCGAAGTGAACCTCACGGCCGGCGGCGCCGGCCTCGGCCGCCGTGACTTCGCTCATCCGAGCCGTGGTCTCGATCTCCACCCCCTTGGTCGCCGAGATCAGAACGTCGGAGCCGGATGAATCCGCGGTGGCCTCCAGATAGGCCCGCACCGTGTCGCGAAAACCGTGCGACGGCACGACCACCAGCACCAGGTCGCACTCCCCCGCCGCACCCAGGTCCGAGCTACTGACCAGACTCTTCGGGAACTCGACTCCCGGGAGATATTTCGCGTTCTCGCGGCGCTCCGACAGCTCGCCCGCGAAGGCAGGGTCGCGAGACCAGAGCACCACGTCGTGATCGGAAGCCGCGAACTGCACCGCCAGCGCGGTCCCCCATGAGCCGGAGCCCAGGATCCCGATCCTCTGGTCGCGAACCTGGTTCATGCGGGCTTCGCTCCCAGTCGTTTCTCGGTTCCGGACAGGAGGCGGCGCAGGTTGGGCACATGCCGAGCCAGAACCAGCGCGCAGATCGCGACCGCCGCCAACCAGCCGGCCTTCCCGCCCGCCGGCGGCGCTCCCAGGCGGTCCGGGACGAACCAGATCAGGGGCAGAACGGTTACCGCCAGAATGGAACCCAACGAGACGATTCGCGAGATCGCGACCGAAGCGACGAACAGGCCAAGCGCCAGCAGGCCGCCAAGCGGGTTCAGAGCTACCAGCGCTCCAAAGCCGGTCGCGACCCCCTTGCCCCCCCGAAAGCCGAGAAATGGCGAAGTCACGTGCCCGACGACGCAAGCCAGGGCCACCGCAGCGATCATCGCGTCCGGAAGCTCGACTCCCCGGGCCAGCCACGTCGGGACGAAGCCCTTGGCCGTATCCAGAAACAACCCGATCAGGCCTGCCGCCGCGCCCGCCGTGCGCAGAGCATTGGTGGCGCCGGGGTTGCCGCTGCCGACCTCGCGAAGATCGCGTCCGGTCGTTGCTCGAGCCACCAGGAAGCTGAACGGGATCGAGCCCAGTAGAAAGCATCCGGCTGTCAGCAGAATCCAGCTCACCTGATCACTCATGGCGTCTGCCCACTCAGAGGATACGACCGAACCACCTCGTAATGCACCCCGCGACGGCCGGGGACGCTCTCGAACAGGCAGCCACGCTCGACCGCGAACCCGCGCGGCTCCAGCGACGCGGCGACGGGGGAAGCGCTCCATTCCTCGACGACATCTCGCGGCCAGGGCCGACGACACCGAGCAATGGTCAAATGGGGTGAGTACGACCGCTGGTCGATCTTGAAGCCGGCCCCGGCGCTCGCGTCGATGAGGTCTTTCTGGAGGGCATACAGTGCTCCGGGTGCGCGCAGTCCGATCCAGGCCACTCGCGCCGGCCGCCTCGGAGGGAAGGTCCCGGTTTCGGCCAGCTCGAGGTCGAACGCCTCGTGGGCGGCGAAGACGGCTGGGACCGCCTTGTCGAGGCCTGCCAGATCCTCTGGCTCGACGCTGCCGAGAAACACCAGGGTCAGATGCCAGTTCGCCGCGGGAACCCACCTCGACTCCGGAAATCGACGCCGCATGGGGGCCAGGGCGCGGTCGAGGGGCTCCCGGATCGAATCGGGGATCTCGAGTCCCAGGAAACCTCTCACGCTCGTGCCCGGGCGGCCGTTCGCTCGTCCGAGCCGGTCTCCGTCACCAGCGCCCTGCGCAAAAGATCCAACGCCCACTGCGTCGTCAGCCGGCGCACGCGGGCTCGATTGCCCGGAAACCGAAAGCGACGACACCGAACCTCGTCGTCCGGCCCCGCCAGGGCAACGTCGACCGTGCCGACGGGCTTGTCCTCGGTGCCTCCGCCCGGACCCGCGATTCCGGTGATCGCCAAACCGTAGTCGGAGCCCAGACGGAGCCGTGCTCCCTTCGCCATGGCTTCGGCCACCTCCCGGCTCACCGCTCCGTGGCTCTCGAGTACCTCGGCCGGCACTCCCAAAATCGACTGTTTGAGCTCGTTCGAATAGGTCACCGCGGCGCCGAGGAAATACGCGCTACTGCCCGCCACCGAGGTCAAGCGCTCGGCGACGCCGCCCCCGGTACAGGACTCGGCGGTGCCGATGGTGCGCCCCGCCACTACGAGCAGCCGACCTACCTCCTGTTCGAGCGAGCTGTCTTCACTGCGGCCGAAGACGTAGCGGCCGAGCAGCTCTTCGAGCAGGAGCTCTCGCTCGTCCAGCCAGTGGCTCCGCTCCGGCGCAGGTCCCCCTCGCGTCAACCGAACCACGACTTCGCCGGGGGACGGCAGCACCGATACGCCGTCGGCGCCGTAGCGCTCGTAGAACGGCGCCAGGAGCTGCTCCAGGTCGGACTCGGGGAGGCATGCGACCTTGAACACGCGCCGCTCGAACGCTGCTGCCGGCGCCCGGTCGGCGAGCCACGGCTCGAGATCGGACTCCACCAGCCCGCGAAGCTCCGCGGGCACGCCTGGAAACAGGAAGAACGAGGATCCGTCGCTCGCCAACCTCAGGCCCGGAGCCGTTCCGCGAGGATTGGCGAGCACCGCGGCTCCCTCGATGACGTACGCCTGACGCTCGTTGACCGGCGCCATCTCACGGCCAAAGGCCGCGAATTTCCGCCGGATCTCCTCGACGATCTCGGGATCACGCTCGAGGCCGCGCCCAAGCGCCCGGGCGACCGCCTCACGGGTGAGATCGTCACGGGTCGGTCCCAGCCCGCCGGTTACCAGTACCAGTTCAGACTCCGCGCCGGCGCGCGCGATCTCGAGAGCGAGATCCTCGAGGCGGTCGCCGACGATCACCTTGCGAGCGACGTCGACTCCGTAGCGGGCCAGAAGGTCGGCGAGAAACAGCGAATTCGTGTCCGCCCGGTCGGCGCCGAGAAGCTCATTGCCGACCGCGATGATCGTCGCCCGCATCAACGGATGATACCGGGGACACCCGCCCGACGGGCCCTGGGAGACACCGGTCTGGCGAAAGCCTTCTGCCGTCTTCGGCCCGGTCTCCGCGTTGACACTCCTCCTCGAGCCACATTAGGATGACCGCGCCCGCCATGCGCCGCTTGACCAACAAGCTGAGCGCGCTTCCGGTGATCCTCCTGCTGTTCGTGCCGCCGCCGGCAGCTCGAACCCAAACGGGGAGGCAGCCGATCGACGCGATTCAGCCCACCGACAGCAGCCGGGAGCTCATCTTGCTGTCGCGTCCAGGCTGGGCGCGGGTTCGTGAAGACGGAGCCACCCGCCGGATCGCTCTGAGGCCCCAGGAGATGCTGACGGCCATTGCGGAGACACCATCGGGATGGATCGCCGCTGGCGTGCGCGCGGAAGAAGACGGCAGCAAGGTCTTCCTGGTCTCGTCCGACACCGAATCCGGCGCTCGCTTTGTCGCTCCCCCACAACGAGATCCTCTTCAGCTTAGACCGGTGCTCCTGGTTCACGACGGGCGGCTGGAGGGAGTCGCCTGGCTGGAGGGCGAGGGCCAGAGCCAGCTTTCGGTCCGATTCGCCGCGTGGAACGGAATCGGCTGGGGCCGCCCGCGCGTGATCTCTCGCCCGGGTCCCGGTAGCCAGACCGGCCTGACTGGCGCGACCCTTCGAAACGGCAACCTGCTGCTCGCCTGGAGCCGCTTTGACGGAACCGACGACGAGATCTACTGGAGCCTGGGAGACGGCGCCATCTGGTCGAAGCCCGTCCGGGTCGGCACCGACAACCGGACGCCGGACATCACCCCGGTGGTCGCAAGCTCGCACCGTGGCGCGAGACTGGTCTGGGGGAGGATGGTTGCGGGAGAGTACTTCCTGGTCGAGAAGACGTTCGGCTCGGGCGAGTGGCTCGGCGAGCGTGTGATCAGCGGGCCGGGCTCCGTGTTTCCGAGCCTGGTTCGTTCCGATGACCGGCTTTTGGCTCTCTACCGCACCGCGCTGCCCTTGGGTTGGGGGGTGACCGATCTCGACGGCGCATCGTCGATCGCCCGCAAGGCGCATTTGGCGGCTTCTCGCCCACAACGTCCGGTCCTTCGCGAGCTGCAATCCACCGGGCCGATTCTGGAGTGGCTCCGGCCCGACGGCTTGGCCACGCTCCGATGGAGCACCCCCCACGAATGACACCACTGGCCAATCGGAGCACTTTGTGCGCAGCCGCTCTGGCGATTTTCCTGAGCGTGGCGCCGGCCGCCGCGATCGACGTTATCGCCTTCGGCGACTCGCTCACCTTCGGTGTCGGCGACGAGGAAGGCCTCGGCTATCCCAAGCGCCTCAAGAAAATGCTGGGTAAGGGCTCGTCGGTTCTCAACTTCGGTGAGCCGGCGGAAGAGACCGTGATCGGCGTCTCTCGGATCCGGACGGTCCTCGGCGAGGAGGCAGACGTGCTGCTGCTCATGGAGGGCACCAACGACGTCACCCGGATCGCACAGGCTTCGCTGTCGATCGAGACCACCCTCGCCAACCTCGACACGATGATCACTCGAACGCGAGACGCCGACATCGAGCCGGTGCTGTCGTCGGTCATACCCAGAGCTCCAGAAGCCAAGGTCGACCACACCAACTTCGTGACCGAGCTGCTCGTCGGTGAGCTGCGCGAGCTGGCGGTGGCCAGGAACGTCCGCTTCACGGACGCCTTCGACCTGTTCGACCCCGAGCGTGTGCCGGCGTTTTTCGACGACTTCTACGACCAGGACCCGGACGACAACATCGGGCATCTCAGCGGCGCGGGCTACGAGAAACTCGCGGCCGCGTACTTCGATCTGCTCAACGAGGTCGACTCCGCGCCTCCCGTAATTGGAAACTTCGAGCCCGGACCGCTACCCAATCAGGTGCGCGCCAACTCGAGATTCACCGTCCCGGTCTACGACTTCAGAGGCGGCGCCGGACTGGATCTGGAGCAGACCAGGCTTCTGATCAACGGCACCGTGCTGGCCGAGGGAACCACCAGCGAGGGCGACGAAAGGAAGGTCGTTCTCACCCACAAGGGGCAGAGAACGATCGGCTGCCGCGTGGTGCTGCAGGTTCAAGCGCAGGACCGCGCCGAGCCTCCCAACGTGCTCGACAAGATCGTCGACATCTACGACGTCGTCGACCGGACCATCCTGCCTGGGGACGTGGACTTCGATTGCCAGGTCGATGGCGCCGATCTGGTTAGTTTCGCGCTGCGGTTCGGCCTCGACAGCACCGACCCGCGATATCTGCTGACCTGGGATTTCAACCGGGACGGTCTGATCGACGAGACCGATCTCGACACGCTGTCCTCGAATTTCGGCAAGGCCTCGCGCTGAGCTCCGCGGGCACCGCGTCCCCGGGGGCGCGAGCTCAGCTTGCGGTAATTGTGTCGCCGATCCGGTCCGGAACCGCGACCGGTTCATCCGATATGTGGAAACACGACTCGACGTCTGCGACCACCTCCGAAACCGAGTCTCTCAGGTAGAGCCTGGCGAGCTTCTGGCCGGCCTCGATCGGCTGGCCGAGGTCCGAGAGGTATCGCATCGACACGCCGTCGTCGATCCGGTCGCCGTCTCGCAGCCGGCCGCCGCCAGCCTGGGCGAGCGCCAGTCCCAACCTCTGGGTGTCCACGCGCGCGAGGTAGCCGGAGCGGGGTGCCGGCACCGAAACCTCCTCGGGAGCCAGTTCGATCTCGCCTTCTAGCCAGGCGGGATCGCCTCCCTGAGCTTCGACCCAGGCCAGGAAGCAGCTGCGTGCGCTCCCGGATTCGACGGCCTGCTCCAAGTCGCTTCGGGACAGAGCGTGCCCACTCAAACGGGCGACCTCCACCGCCAAGGCGTAGCTCACTTCCATCAGGTCGGACGGGCCCTCTCCGGCCAGGCAACTCATCGTCTCCAGCACCTCCGAGCGATGCCCGATCCACTCACCCAAGGGCTGGCTCATGTCCGTCAGGATCGCTGAGGTCTTCATCCCGCAGGCGTCGGCCGTCTCGACCAGATTGCCGGCCAGCCTGCGCGCCTCGCGAATGTCCGGGATGAACGCGCCGTTGCCGGTCTTGACATCGAGCACCATCGCGGCGGCTCCGGTCGCCAGCTTCTTCGAGAGGATGCTCCCGGTGATCAGGGGAATCGAGTCGACGGTGGCGGTTACGTCGCGAAGCGCGTAGAGCTTGCGATCCGCCGGGGCCACATCGCCGGTCGCCATGCCAATGGCCATACCGGTCCGGTTCAGCATTCGCAGCGCGCGTGGACGGTCGAGGGCCAGATCCAGACCCGGAATGCACTCCAGCTTGTCGGCGGTACCGCCGGTGTGACCGAGTCCCCGTCCGGTGAGCATCACGATCGGCTGGCCGCAGGCCGCCAGTATCGGTGACATAACCAGTGAGACCTTGTCCCCGACTCCGCCCGTGGAGTGCTTGTCGCCGAGAGTCGGAAGGTCGTCTGCCAGACTCCACTGCTCGCCCGACTCGAGCATGGCCATGGTATAGGCACGCGTCTCCTCGACGTCGAGGCCGTGGATCGCCACTGCCATGAGGAAGGCGCCAAGCTGCGAGTCGCCCCAGCTGCCGGTTGCCGCGCCTTCCACCACAGCACGTATCTCCGGTTCTTCGAGCCGGCCACCGGCTCGTTTGCGCGCCAGGATCTTGTACGGGCTGATCACGCTTCGATCGTACTAGAGGCTCTCGAGCTTCTGGCGAGCTTCCGAAGCGTATACCGAGGCCGAGTGCTCCTCGACCAGTCGATCGTAGGTGCTGCGCGCCTCGTCGGCCCGGCCGGCCTCCTCCAGGGCCTTGCCAAGCTCGAACAGGATCACGTCCTCCGGCAGGGTCGCACTTCCGGAGCTCATCAGACCTCGTATCTGCTCGATCGCCGCGTCCTGGCCCGATCGTTCCTTGATCAGGTTGATCAGACTGATCTGGATGCGACCGGCCAGGAGCGTGTCCTCAGAATCCTCGATCGCCTCACGCCAGAGCTCTTCGGCCCGATCCAGGTCGCCCGCGGCCGCCGCGAGATCGCCGAGGTAGGCGGCGGCCACACCACCGAGGGGACGCCCTTCGGCCTCGCTGTGCACTCGCTCGAACGCGGCTTGTGCCCGGGCGTTCCGACCCGCTTGGTCGGCAAAAGCCGGATCCTGGGCGTCGTCGGGCCTCGGATTCACGGCATCGATCGGCGCGGCGTGAATCCTCAGCGCCTCGGCGAGAAGCCGGTTTGCCAGCTCCGATCGCCGGCTCTGGTAGCCGAAGAAGAGGGCCACCAGGAGGGCAACTACGACGATGCCAGCCACCAGTCCCAGTAGCCCCTGGGTGTGATCCCGGACGTAGCTCACCGAGCGGCCCAGCGACTCGAGAATCTCGTCGCGTTTCATTTCTTTTCGTGTCAGTCGGCTCATTGCATTGCTTTTCTTCGAAAATGGTGCGGCTGGGAGGACTCGAACCCCCGACCTAGAGCTTAGGAAGCTCCCGCTCTATCCAGCTGAGCTACAGCCGCTCGACGAGCGAGAATACTACGTACCGCCTCGGGAGCTGCCTATTCCGTGTAGGTGATCAGTGTGTCGAGCGGGTACCGAGATATCCGCTCGCGGCCGTTGAGAAACAGCAGCTCCACGATGAATCCGAAACCCACGACGTTGCCGCCGCGAGCGTTGACCAGCTCCGCGGTCGCTGCCGCGGTGCCACCGGTGGCCAGGAGATCGTCTACGATCAGCACGCGCTCTCCCTCCTCGATCCCATCTTCGTGCATTTCGATCTTGTCGGAGCCGTACTCCAGGTCGTATGACTGACTGACGGTCTTCCCCGGCAGCTTTCCCGGCTTGCGGACGGGCACGAAACCCGCGTTCAGGTTATAGGCGACGATCGGCGCGAACATGAAGCCCCTCGACTCGATCCCGACGACCTTGTCCACGTGCTGAGCCGAAAAGAACCACACGAAGCTGTCTACGGTCATGCGCAGGGCCTTCGGGTCCTTCAGCAGGGTGGAAATGTCGTAGAAGAGGATTCCCGGCTTGGGAAAGTCCGGAATCTCCCGAATGTACTTCTTGAGTCTCTCTTCCATCTTCAGCTCCAGTCTCGGTAGACGATCTCGAACGAGTCGCCGGCTTCGGCATCGGCGGCCGCGGCGGACTCCACCGCGTTCACCTGAGAACCGGCCGGCCCCCGGCGTAGGGCGGCCTCGAAGGCCTCGAGCTGGCCCTCGGAGCCGGTAGCCAGCGCCTCGACCGAGCCGTCGGGACAGTTTCGAACCCACCCCTTCAGGCCCAGATCTCGGGCTCGCTGCCGGGTGTAGAAGCGGAATCCTACTCCCTGTACGCGGCCTGTGATTCGGTACTTCCTCAATTCACGAAGAAAGGCAATTGGAGTTTGCGTGACCGGACCTAGCCGCGCGCAGCCGCGCGGGCCTTTCTACCCACCGACCAGAACCCGAGCATGAGCAGGATAACAAAGGCGATCGACAGCCAGCCGAGATGCTTTTCGATGAAGACTTTGGCGGGCTCGCCCAGCCACTCGATGAGCGCGGCGACTGCGAAGAATCGCAACGACCGCGACACGATCGAAGCGATCACAAAGACCTTGAAGTTGATCTGAAAGGCTCCACCCGAGATGGTGAACAGTTTGTAGGGAAGTGGAGTCAGGCCGGCGATCCCGACCGCCCATGCGTTGTAGCGGTCGTAGTATTCGCGTACACGCTCGATACGCGTCGGGTTGAAGAACTTGCGCAGGATCGGGCGTCCGCCGGCGAGCCCAATGCCATAGCCCGCCATGCCGCCCAGGACCGAGGAGATCGAGCACACCAGAGCGAACCACATCGAGCGCTCGGGCTGGGCCACGCACAGGGCGATCAAGAGAGCATCGGGCGGCACCGGAAAGAAGCTGCTCTCGACGAAAGATACTCCGGCCAGACTCCAGGTGGCGTATGGCGTATCCGCCAGCGCCTCGACCCAGTGAAAGAGATCTCGAACCCACTCCATGAGACCGTTAGCTCTCCTCGTCCCAGCCGTAGCGCCCGACCAAGGGCACGAAGGCGACTGCCTCGCCTTCCTGGCGGCGGTAGCCGCCGCCCCGGAGCTTGCGATACCTGGCCAGCTTCTGGCGCTCACGGTCGCCCTCGGGCACCACCAGCAGGCCGCCTACGGTCAGCTGTTCGAGCAGCGGTTCGGGCGCCGCCGGCGCGCCGGCGGTGACCAGGATCCGGTCGAACGGGGCAGCCTCGCGCCAACCGATGGTGCCGTCGAAGGTCTGGATCTTGACGTTCTGGTACCCGAGCTCGCGGATTCGCGAAATGGCTTGCCGGGCCAGTCTGCCGATCCGCTCCAGGCTGAAGACCCGGCCGGCCAGCTCCGCGAGAATCGCGGTCTGGTATCCGGTGCCGGTTCCCACCTCGAGCACCGAGTGGTCGGGGCCGACGTCGAGCAGCTCCGTCATTCGAGCCACCACGAAGGGCTGTGAGATCGTCTGATCTGCCTCGGTCGGCAGCGCGAAATCGCCGTAGGCCTGACGGCGGAGGTGGTCGCCGACGAACAGATGTCTCTTGACCGATCGCATCGCGTCGAGCACGCGTCGATCCCGGATCCCGTAGACGCGCTCGAGGTCCTCGAGCATCCGCTGGCGCGCGTATTTGAGGTCATCGCGCATGCTCAAGCGGAGCCGCCGTCGAGTTCCGCGCGCAGCCATTCATAGGAGTCCAGCCCGCGGTAGTCGGTGAGATCGAGGTGTAGCGGCGTGATCGAGATGCGGCCGTTGGCGGTCGCTTCCATGTCGGTGCCGGTGTCCTCTTGCCAGACAGGCTTGCCCGCCAGCCAGAAGTAGCGCCGGCCCCGAGGGTCGAACTTCTCGACCACCGATTGCTCGTAGATCCGGCGGCCCAGGCGGGTCAGGCTCACGCCCCGGATCTCTCCGGCCGGAACGTTCACGTTCAGCAGGAGATCCGGCGGCAACTTTCTTGTGCTCAGGGCGGCCACCAGCCGCTTCGCGAACCGTGCGGCGTTCTCGAACGAAAACTGCTCGCGGACCTCCTGGCTGAAGGCCACCGACGGAATCCCGAGGAGCGTTCCTTCGAAAGTGGCGCTGACCGTCCCCGAGTAGGTGACGTCGTCGCCTAGATTCCAGCCAAAGTTGATTCCGGAAACCACCAGATCGGGTGGATCGTCCTTCAGCAGCCACTGGACCGCCAGATTCACGCAATCCGTCGGGGTGCCGTCCACCGAGTAGACGCCCTCCTCCAGCTTCCGCATCCTCAGCGGTCGGTCTAGAGTCAGTGAGTGGCCGCTGGCGCTCTGCTCCCGGTCGGGTGCGACCACCGTGACGTCCGCGACATCCGCCAACTGCTCTTGCAGCCGGATCAGTCCCTCCGAGAAGACGCCGTCGTCGTTAGTGACCAGTACCCGCTTCACCGGCAGTCCTCGAGCGAGATCAACGACGCAGATACCGGCCCACGATCGGCGCCAGTGCCTCGAGCGTCGACTCCGGAACCAGAGCGGGATCGGTGATCAGAGAATGCTCCAAGATCCCGCGAAACGGGCTTTCCCTGGAGACGTCTATTCGACGGATCGTGTGTCGTACGGCCTCCTGCGCTGTCCTGACGTTCTGCTGGAGGACCTCCATCACCGCGGCACCGCTGACGTCGGCCTCCTCCTCGTGCCAGCAGTCGTAGTCGGTCACCATCGCCATGGTGGCGTAGCTCATCTCGGCTTCACGGGCCAGCTTGGCTTCCTGGAGATTGGTCATGCCGATCACGTCGAAGCCGTTGCGACGGTAGTCGAGCGACTCCGCCAGAGTCGAGAACATCGGTCCTTCCATGCAGACATACGTGCCACCCTCGTGCACTGTGGCTCCGGCTTCCTGCGATCCGGCAGCCATCCAGGCTGCTAACTCGCCGCACACGGGGTGCGCGAAACTGACGTGCCCCACCAGACCATTGCCGAAGAAGGTGTCCGGACGATGGCGGGTTCGATCGAAGAACTGATCCGGAATCACGATGTGAGTCGGCTCGTAGGCTTCCTTCAGGCTGCCCACCGCCGATACCGAGACGATCCACTCGACGCCTAGGGCCTTCATTCCGTACAAGTTTGCGCGAAAGTTGAGCTCGGACGGCAGCAGGCGATGCCCACGTCCGTGGCGCGGTAGGAACGCCACCGGCTTCCCCTCGAGCTCACCGATCACAAAGGCGTCCGAGGGTGCTCCGAACGGTGTGTCGATCACCTTCTCCTCTCGAACCGTGAGGCCGTCCATCGCGTAGAGGCCACTGCCACCGATCACACCGATTCGCACGTCAGACATTCTTCCTCCGAAATACCAAGTCTACGGAGAGGCTTCCCTAAGCGAAGGCCTGAACCGCGCTTCTCTGCTGTTCGATCTGTTCGCAGACCTGGAGGGCGGTCGCCAGCGCCCGGCGGCCGTCTTCGCCCGTCACCAGGGCCACGCTCTCGCCACGGCACGCCGCCAGGAAAGCCCTGAGCTCACACTTGAGCGGTTCGTCTTGCTCGATCGAGACATCCAGACGCTCGAGGCCCCGGCCCCGGCCGCCCTTGTCGAGCTTGTAACCCTTGATCTCCTGCTTCTGGTAGTCGAGCGACAGATAGATACCCGGAACAATCACCCTGAGCTTGCGGATCTTCTGATCCGAGACTCTGGACGCAGTCAGGTTGGCCACCAGGCCGGATTCGAACTCGAGGCGTGCGTTCGCGATGTCGTCCCGATCGGTCAGCACATTCACGCCCACAGCCGAGAGCTTCTTGAGCGGCGAAGAATCGAGGCTCTGAAGAATCTGGAGATCATGAATCATGAGATCCCGGACGACGTCAATGTCGAGGCTTCGTGGAGAGAACTCACCCATGCGGTGGACCTCGGCAAACCCGGGCGGCAGTCCGATTCCAAGAAGAGCCTGAACCGCCGGGTTGTAGAACTCGACGTGGCCTACCGCCAAGAGGCGATCGCCCGCGGCGGCGACCAGAGCGTCGGCCTCGTCGAGCGACGTGGCGATCGGTTTTTCTACCATGACGTGGACCCCGGCCTCCAACAGCCGACAGCCGACCTGGGCGTGTTCGTGGGTCGGCACAGCCACAACGGCCACGTCGATCTCGGCGGCCAGAGACTCCAGATCATCGAACACCCGGCCGCCGAACGCTCCGGTCGCTTCACATGCCCGGCCGTCGTCGATGTCGCGCACTCCGACCAGCTCCGCCTCTTCCAGCTCCGAGAGAAGACGAACGTGGTGCCGGCCGAGAGCACCGGTTCCCACGACTCCGACTCGGAGCCGCCTTGCCGAATCAGCCACTTCTGCCCCGCGCTCGCCCCTTGCCGGGGAGCGCAGTGATCACCCCGACCTCGGAGCCTTCGATGAAGTCGATCAAAGGCCGTACGTCGGTGTCCTCGGAAAACTCGGACTTCAACTGGTCGAGCGCCTGCGTGGTGTTCAAGCCAGAGCGTAGCAGAACCCTCGCTGCCGACTCCACCGACCGGATCCGGTCTTCGTCGAAGCCCCGGCGCAGCAGTCCGACTCGATTGACGCCGATGCAGGCGGGCTTGGCGCCGACGGTCTTCATGTACGGCAGCGCGTCCTTGGTGATGATCGAGTATCCGCCAATGTAGGCGTGACTGCCGACGCGGCAAAACTGCTGCACCGCGCTGAAAGCTCCGATCGCTGCATAGTCGCCGACCAGCACGTGGCCGGCCAGGGTCGCCGCGTTGGTGAGGATCGCGTGATCGCCGACGTGGCAGTCGTGCGCCACGTGGGTGTAGGCCATCAGTAGGTTCTCGTTGCCGATCGTCGTGCGGCCTCCACCGAGCCCGGTGCCCCGGTTGACCGTACAGAACTCACGGAAGGTGTTGCCGGAGCCGATCTCGAGCGTTGTCCTCTCCCCCCGGTACTTGAGATCTTGCGGATCCAGGCCGATGCACGCATGCGGAAACACCCGGTTGCTCGGGCCCATGGTCGTCGGCCCCTGGAGCTGCGCCGCTGAGCCGATCTCGCTGTCGTCGCCGACAACGACTTCGCCACCGATCACCGCATAGGCTCCGACCTTGACGTTGGTGCCGAGCTCGGCGCCGGTCTCGACGACCGCTGTCGGATGTATGGCCACGGTCACGAGCTCTCCGTCCTATCTGGGAACCATGGCCGAGGTCAGAACCGCCTCTACGGCAACTCTGTCGTCGACGCGAGCCGTCCCCTGCACCTTGGCGAAGGACTTTCTCGAGCGGAGAATCTCCACGTCCATGACCAGCTGATCGCCCGGCACGACCGGACGGCGGAACTTGGCTGTCTCGACGCCGGCCAGATAGATCAGACTCTCGCTGCGATTCGGGTGGTCGTGGATCAGCAGGATCCCGGCGGCCTGCGCCATCGACTCGATCACCAGGACTCCCGGCATCACCGGCTGCTCCGGGAAATGCCCGATGAAGAACGGTTCGTTGACGGTCACGTTCTTGATCGCCCGAATCCGGCTTCCGAATTCGAGAGCCAGGACGCGGTCGACGAGCAGAAACGGGTACCGGTGCGGCAGGATCGACTTGATCCAGTCGATCTCGAAGGGCCCGCTCGTCCCGGACTCCGGTGCGCCTGGCGTCGAGGTCAGTCTCTAGCTCCCCGGCTCGGCAACGGGTTCGGCCGCCGCCGCGTTGAGGCGCTCCATGACCTGACTCGTGATGTCGATCGTTTCATTCGCATACACGAGGCCGCTCTCGAACTTGTTGAAGATCATGGTGTAGCCACCCTCCCGGCCGACGGCCTCGATGATCGGCATGACCAGGTTCTGGATCTGTTGCAGCATCGCCGTCTGCTTGTCCTGCAACTCCCGGTTGGCGTCGTCGTTGAAGCGCCGGAGATCGATCGTCTTCTGCTCCAGTTGTCGTTGGAGCTCCGCGAGCTTGTCCTCGCTCAGCGAGAACTGGCCCTGGCTGATCTTCTCTTGCAGTTCCTTGGCCTCGGCCTGCATGGCATCGCGTTCGTCCGCCTTGGCTTTCTGCAGGGCCTTGAGGTCTTCGATGCCCTTCTTGCCCGGCTGGCTCTCCTCGAGAAGCTGCACCACGTTAATCACGGCTACCTTGGGGCCAGGCGCCACCTGGGCCGAAACCATGACCGGGCCGGCCAGCGTGACTAGAAGCGCCGCGGCCGCAACCGGGCGCAGAACCGTCTGTTTCCGCGTCATTGTCTTTTCCTCTGTCCTAGAAGGTCGTGCCGATGCTGAACTGGAAGGTCTCGAAGCGATCGTCGTCGTAGCTGTCGGGGTTGAAAGCGTAGATGAACCGCAGGGGCGCACCGAAAATCGGAACCAGCACCCGAAGCTCCACACCCGCCGTGTAGCGCATCAGCGATAAATCGATGTCTTGGTCCTTGGCGAACACACCGCCGGTATCGGCGAAAGCCAGGAGCCGGAAGGGCCCGCCAAGCACGAGATGATACTCCAAATTCGCCTGGAGGAAAGTCTCGCCGCCGAGGGCGAAACCGAACTCGTCCCGGACGGTGTTGCCGTCCTTGTCGCGCACCCAGATCCCGCGGGTCCTGAAGCCGCGAACCGTGTTCTCGCCGCCGAGAAAGAAGCGGTCCAGGTTGAAAAGCTCCTTGCCGCCGAAGGGCGCGATATAGCCGGCTTCGACGTTGAGGCCGGCCACGGTCATGACGCCCTCGGTGGTGACCGGCCGGTACATGCTGAAACCCGCGCGCGGCCGGATGAAGTTGGTGTCCCCACCCAGAACGCCGCCGGTGTACTCGAGGCCCATCGAGTAACTGATCCCCTTGGTCGGCTCGAAGCGACTGTCCCGCCGATCGAAGCCGTGGGTGATCCTCAACGTCGAGAGCTGGCGATCCGACTCGAAGCTCGCCAGCTCGCCCAGCTCGTTGACGATCTGCTGGGAATCCAGCGAGCTGAACAGACTGTAGGCGAACGAGATGTTCCGGAAGAGGCCCAGGTTGCGCCCGTAGGTGAGCGTCCCGCCTTCGGTTTCCTGGCGGATATTCTGGCCGCTCAAGAGGTTGAAGTCGAGATCGCGCAGAAAGAGCTGAATGCCCGCCGATTGGGGCCGGTCCAGAAACCAGGGCACGAAGTACGACAGGTCGATCACGTCCTGTCGGCCGCCGGACTGGACGTTGGCCCCGAGTGTCTCGCCGCGGCCCAGGAAGTTCCGGGTGCGAAACGAGAACTGGCCGAAGAAGCCGTCGAGCTCGCTGAAGCCGGCTCCGAACTGCATCTCGGTGCGATCGCCTTCGTCTCCCTTCACCGTCAGGTCGACGGTCTTTTCTTCATTGTCGACGTCGATCTGGACCGGATCGCTCTCGTCGATCTCGAAGTACTCGAGCTGGCGAATCCGCAGCAGGCTGTTCTTCAGAGCGCCCGAGCTCATGACCATGCTCTCCTGCAGGCCCATGGATCGGCGCAAGACCTTGTCCTTGGTCTTGCGATTGCCTTCGAACTCGATGCGGCCGACGGTGAACCGATCGCCCTCGGCGACGTTGACGATGACGTCGGCCGTGTCGTCGCTAACCTCTTCGATCTCGGGCTTGACCTTGGCGTAGATGTGGCCGGAGTTCTGGTAGATCTCCTCGATCGTCTCGACGCCCTCGTCGATGACCGTCGAGCGAAGCCAGCCGCCCCGAGGCTTGGGGAATTGAGCCTTGAGCAGCTCGGCATCGAACTTCTCGGCGCCCTCGACGCGAATGTCACCGAGGCGCCACCGATTCCCCTCTTCCAGCGGCACGGTCAGCACCAGCCGCCGGCGCTGGTCGGGATCGGCCGCCTGCGGCCGGGTCGCCCGGATCTCGACCTTGGTGTCGCCGATCACGACGTTCTTGTAGCCCGCCTTCTTGTAGAGTGTCCGGACCTTGTCCAGATCCTCTGCCAGCGTCGCCGGCTTGTAGACATCCTTCTTGAAAACCTTGGCGATCGGGCCGCTTTCCTTGGTCTTGCGCATCGACATCTTCAGGCGCCGATCGCTGAAGACGGTGTTGCCCTCGAAATCGATCTCCGAGATTCGAACCTTGTCGCCTTCGTCGATGGTGTAGGTCACGCGGCGCTCGCCACCGGACACGACTTCGAGGTCGTAACGAGCCTCCGCGAGCCGGTAGCCCTTCTCGCGGTAGAGCTCCTGAATGACGGCTTTCAGCCTATTCAACTCACCCAGATTCAGCGGATCGCCTTCGCGCACCCTCAGGTTGTCCTTGGCGATGCGATCGCTGATGTCGGTACGGCTGATGCGCTTCAACCCGACGTATTCGACCGACCGCAGAATCGATCGCTCCTTGATCGAAATCACCAGACGGACGCCACCTTCGATCGCCGACGCCTCGGTCGCGATGTCGTCGATCAGGCGCTTGCTCCAGAGGTCGTGGATCTTCTCGTTGAGCGTCGCCGGGGCGTAGGGCTGCCCCACCGCGATCCCGAGGTAGAAGTCCAAGGTCTCCGAGGCGAGCCTCTCCAGGCCACGGTAGTCGATCTCCTGGATCGGCTGGCCCGCCAACCCCTGACCCGCGGCCGGCTGCGTCACGAGCAAGGCGAGCGCCAGGGCGGCCGCCGCCACCGCCAGCCTGGGCAGCAGCCGGGACGGCTTGCCGGGTGCCGATCTGGCTCTCCACCGTCCCCGCTCGTCGGTCATCGGTTGCAAACCTGTTTCTCCTGAGGAATCCGAGATGCGGCGTTGCATGATGGGGCCCATAACGAAGCAAAACCCGAGCCAGCCGACGGCTGCTAGGTTTCTTCTCCGACCGGCTCGCGCATCCGCTCCTGGAAGCGGAGGTCGTCATCCGCGACGGACACTTCGATCTCCTCGATCGAGCCGTCGGAACAGGCAATCAGGAGCTCGGAGACTGCATCCTGAACGTGGCGCTGAATCGCCCGCCTCAGCGGGCGCGCTCCGGTCGAAGGATCCAGGCCGGCCTTCTCCAGAAGCCAGTCCTTTGCCTCTTCCGAGAGCGTAACCGCCAGACCTCTTTCGCCGAGCGTATTGTTGATCTCGGTCAACAGGATATCGACGATCGCCCGCAGCGACTTCGACCCGAGTGGCCGATAGACGATCAGCTCGTCGACGCGGTTGATGAACTCGGGACTGAACGTCCTGCGCAGCTCGGACAGAATCTCCTGTTCGAGTTTCTCGAAGCTCTGCTGCTCGTCGACCTCGCCAAAGCCCATCCGGCCCCCGGGCAACACCAGCTTGCTGCCGACGTTCGAGGTCATGATGACGAGAGTGTGCTTGAAGTCGACCTTGTTGCCGTAGGCGTCCGTGAGCATCCCGTCTTCGAGGATCTGAAGCAGCAGATTCGCGACGTCGGGATGCGCCTTCTCGATCTCGTCGAAGAGCACGACCGAATACGGCTGCCGCCTGATGCGCTCGGTCAACTGGCCGCCCTCGTCGTGGCCAACATAGCCGGGAGGAGATCCGATCATCTTCGATACGGCGTGCTTTTCCATGTACTCGCTCATGTCGAATCGGACCAGCGCCTGCTGGCTCCCGAACAGGAACTCGGCCAGCCGCCGGGCGGTCTCGGTCTTGCCCACGCCGGACGGACCCAGCAGGATGAACGAGCCCGCCGGACGCTGCGGGTTGCTGACTCCGAGGCGTGCGCGACGGATCGCCCGGCAGATCGAGTCGATTGCGTGGTCCTGGCCGACCACCCACTCCCGCAGCGAGTCCTCCATGTTCATCAACCGCTCGGCTTCGTCGGAGCGCAAACTCGATATCGGGATTCCGGTCCAGGACGAGATCACGTCCTCGATGTCCTGTGGCGTCACCACCAGCAGGCCGGCTTCTTCGGCGTGCCCGCTGAGGTTCTCGAGGTCTTCGCGCAGCTCGATCTCCCGTTCGCGCAGATAAACCGCGCGCTCGAACTCCTTGTCCGAGATCGCGGTCTTCATCTCGGCAACCACTCCCTGGATCTCGTTCTCGAGCCGACGTACATTCTGTGTGTCACGGACCCGACGCAGCTTGACCTTGGCCCCGGCCTCGTCGATCACATCGATCGCCTTGTCGGGCTGCTGCCGGTCGCTGATGTAGCGGCCGGACTGGTAGATCGCGGCGCGCAGTGCCGCATCGTTGTAGCGGACCTTGTGGAAGGCCTCGTAGCGCGCCTTGATGCCCTCCAGGATCGCGAGCGTCTCCGCCTCGCTGGGTGGTTCGACCTGGATCGACTGAAAGCGCCGCAGCAGCGAGCGGTCCTTCTCGATGTAGCGGCGATACTCGGTGAGTGTAGTGGCGCCGATACAGGAGATCTCGCCCCGAGAAAGCGCCGGCTTCAAGATATTGGCGGCGTCCAGAGAACCTTCGGCCGACCCCGCCCCGATCAGCGAGTGAATCTCGTCGACGAAGACGACTACGTCGTTGTTCTCCTGGAGCTCTTTGAGAATCGCCTTGAGGCGCTCCTCGAACTGTCCGCGATACTTGGTGCCGGCCACGATCAAGGACAGGTCGATCGCGAACACCTTCTTCTGAGCCAGGAAGATCGGCACCCGGCCTTCGACGATTCGCTGTGCCAGACCCTCGACGATCGCGGTCTTGCCGACGCCGGGCTCGCCCAGCAGGATCGGATTGTTCTTGGTTCGCCGCGACAAGATCTGGATGATGCGCTCGACCTCCGCCTCACGCCCGATCAGCGGATCGAAAACGCCCTGAGCCGCGAGCAGTGTCAGATCGCGTCCGAACTCGGACAGGACCGGCAGCTCTTTCTTCTGCAGACTGGCTTCTCGCTCCTTGGCGATCGCCACGACCTCGGCGCGGACCTTCTCGAGCTCGAGACCATGACGCGACAAAAGCTTCATCGCCACGCAGCGCTCGACACGCAGGATCCCGATGAGCAGGTGCTCGGAGCCGACGGTCGAATGCAGCATGCTCTCGGCTTCGTGCGAGGCGTACGCCAGGATCTTTTTCGACTCCTCGGACAACGGCAGCTCCGCGGTCGACGAAATGCGCTCGACGAACACGCGCTCACCCTCGATCTCGCGGCGCAGGTCGTCACCCAGGACCTGGAAACGCTGAAAAAGCTCGCCGACCGACTCCTCGCCCTCCCGCAGGATGCCCAGGAGAATGTGTTCTGACTCGATGACGCGGCTACCGAGCTTGCTGGCTTCGTAGCGGGCGAAGAAGAGTGCGCGACGGGCTTTCTCGTTGTATTTCTCGAACATCCAGTCGCACTCCGCAGAACTCCCGAGGGGCAGCTCGGCGCCTGCGAATGGTCGACTAATCCCGCAGAACGCCTTGTTTCAAGGTCAAAAGTCTACCACAGCGACTGGCGATCTCATGGTTGTGAGTGACCACCAGAGCCGTGGTTCCGCGACGTTTTTGCAGCGCCACCAAGAGCTCGAAGACCTGCCCGCCGATCTTGGGGTCCAGGTTGCCCGTAGGCTCGTCGGCCAGGAGCAACGGGGGCTCGAGAAGCAGCGCTCGGCACAGGGCCACCCGCTGTTGCTCGCCTCCAGAGAGCTGGGACGGGAAGTGATCGGCGCGATCGGAAAGGCCGACCTCGTCCAGCAGGTCCTCTCCCTTGGCTCTCAGAGTCTGCCCTCTCTGCCCGGCTATGCGGCCCGGCACCAGCACGTTCTCGAGTGCGGTGAAATCCGCCAGGAGCTCCTGGAACTGAAACACGAAGCCGATAGTCCGATTGCGAAAGCCGGCGAGTGCCTCAGGATCCATCGAATCCAGTCGCTCGCCGCCGATCTCGATCGTGCCCCGATCCGGGTTGTCGAGAGCGCCGAGCAGGTGTAGGAGGGTGGACTTCCCGGTTCCCGACTGGCCGACGACGGCGACCGACTCCCCGGGCTCGACCCGTAGATCGACTCCCCGCAGCACATCGATCCGGCGCTCGCCGTCCCGATAGGCCTTGTGAACGTCCGCGGCGATCACCGAAATCGTCAACGGTGCAGAACCTCCACCGGACGCAGCGCTGCCGCGGCCCGGGCCGCGAGCGCCGCCGAGACGACGGCGACGGTAAGAGCGGTGGCCATCACCAGAGCGACATCCGCCGGATTCAGCTTGAACGGGACATAGTCAAGAAAGTAGACGGCCGCTGGGAGCCTGATCACCTGGTACCGGCCGAGAAGCCACGCCGCGGTCACGCCGGCCGCTCCGCCCAGCGCCACGCCGGATAGACCCAGCCCGCCGCCGAGAATCACGAAGGCCCGAGTAATCGTGCGTGGCGTCGCCCCCATCGCTCCCAGGATCCCGATCTCGCCGCGCTTACTCGCGATGATCAGGTGGATGTCGGAGATCAGCGCCAGTGCCGCCACTAGCACGATCAGCAAGACCGCCAGGAACATCAAGGTCTTTTCGAGTTTCAGTGCGAAGAAAAGGGCCTGGTTGAGATCCTGCCAAGAGCTGATTCCGACGCCCTCGGGAGCGTCTTCGCGGAGTCGCCGGGCCAGCCGCACGGCGGCGTCCAGGTCGCCGGTCTCGACCAGCACACGGTACTCCGACCGGCCGAAGAGCCCCTCGACCGCCACCAGGGGCACCGCGATGCGATCCCTCTGCTCGGTGACGCCGCTTTCGAACAGGTCACTGACGCGCAGCCGAACGACCCTCGGCTGCGGGCCCAGAGGAGTGAGAGTCGGCCGGCTCGAGGCCACCTCCACGACCGCAGCGGGCGCCAGCATCCAGGTCTCCGCCAACGACCGTGGGATGTAGAGTCCGTTGGGACGGCCGACGGCACCTGGGAAGACCACCGGCACCGTGCCTTCGTAGCCGAGGATCGCGACCGGGCGGACGCTGCCTTGATGGGAGATCCATCCGGCACCGCTGGCGGTTATCTGGGCGGACTGCACTTCAGGTTCCGCCGCTAGCTGCCGTTTCATCATCTCGGCGGTCTGTCGATCCTCGACCCTGACTTCGATCTCCGGTGTGCGCAGGAGAATCTCGGTGCGTAGCGCGTTCTGGAACCCGGCAAGCGCGCTCAGGGCCAGGATCAGCGCAGCGACGCCGACCGCGATGCCGCCGGACGCGACCAGAGACAGAAACCTCACAAAGGAATCTTTACGACCGCTGTTGAGATAGCGGCCGGCCAGGACCACGGGCAGCGACGATCTGGTGATCTCGCCTACCCGTGCGCGTTTCAACTCGTCTCCTCGGGAGCACCTCGGGGCTGCTTCGCCGGAGCGTCCTCCGCTCCAGCCTCGCCTGAAGCTTCCGGTCTGAGCAGCGGGAACAGGATCACGTCGCGAATCGATTGGCAGTCGGCGACCAGCATGGCCAGACGATCGATTCCTATGCCCTGTCCCCCGGCCGGCGGCATGCCGTGCTCTAGCGCGAGCACGTAATCCTCGTCGAAGCGATGTGCCTCGTCGTCACCGAGCTCGCGGGCCTTGAGCTGCGCCCTAAACCTGTCGGCTTGCACTTGCGGGTCGTTGAGCTCGGTGAACGCGTTGGCGATCTCCATTCCGCCGATGAACAGCTCGAACCGCTCGACGAACCGGGGGTCACCCGGAATCGTCTTGGCGAACGGCGAGACCGCCACCGGGTAGTCGGTTATGAATGTCGGCCTCACCAGGTGCTCCTCCACGGTGGCCTCGAACAGCCGGATGAGCAGAAAGCCGTAAAGGCCGTCCCGGATCTCGACCTCCGAATGGTCGCGTTCGAAGGCCTCCCGCGAACCGCTGGTCAGAACCGGGTGGTTCGGATCGGCCACCTGGGCAGGCCAGGGAATTTCCCTCCTCGCGAGTTCCGCGGCCACGTCCGCAGCGTGATCCAGCCGCGAGTCGTCGATGCCTGCGAACTCGACGATCGCTTCGCGGACCGTATAACGCGGCCATGGCGGAAGCATCTCGATGCGATGCTCCTTCCAGGTCAGGGTGGGCTCGCCGCGGAGCTCCACGGTCAGGTCGGACAGCAGCGTCTCCGTGAAGTCCATGAGCTTGGTGTAGTCCGAGTAGGCCCAGTAGAACTCGAGCATCGTGAACTCGGGGTTGTGTTGTTTCGAGATACCCTCGTTGCGAAAGTTCCGATTGATCTCGTAGACGCGATGCAGGCCGCCCACCAGCAATCGCTTCAGATACAACTCAGGTGCGATTCGCAGGTAGAGCTCGAGATCGAGCGCATTGTGACGAGTGACAAACGGTCGCGCCGCCGCGCCGCCCGCCAGCGACTGCATCATCGGCGTCTCGACTTCGAGAAAGCCCAGGCGGTCGAAGGCGTTGCGTAGGAAGGTGATCGCTCGGGCCCTGGTCTCGAACACCTTGCGAGAGTCCGGATTGATCGCCAGGTCAAGGTAGCGCCTTCTGTATCGCGCCTCGACGTCGGCCAGGCCGTGCCACTTCTCCGGTAACGGCCGGAGCGCTTTGGCGAGTAGAGTGATCTGGGTGGCCGCGATGGTCAGCTCCCCGGTGCGCGTGCGGATCAGCTCTCCGGCGGCCAACGCGTAGTCGCCCAGATCCAGCTCCGCCAGGATGGCCAGCGCGCCTTCGTCCAGAACCGCACTTCTGGCCATCACCTGCAGCTTGGCGGCGCCGTCGTGGAGATCCAGAAACGACGTCTTGCCGTGCTTTCGCAGCGCTCGGATGCGTCCCGGGACGCGTACCACGAGCCCGGCATGCTCCAGCTCCTCGGCACTGCGCTCGTCGTATCTGTTGTGTACCTCGGCCGGCTCCAGGTCGTACTCGACCCGGCTGGGGTACGGCTCGACGCCCGAAGCCCGCAGACTGTCTCGCTTGGCGCGGCGGTTTTCGATCTGCTGGTCGAGCTCGGACATGGTGATCTCCGCCGCCCGGCACGATATCGAATTCGCACCCCAAAAGGCGACTCCGAGCCGCGCTGGCTCCCGCGTCCGAGCGCTCGCCGACCTTTGTCCGCTGCTAGCATTCGCCCGGTATGCAACATCATCTCGAGCAGCTTCAGGTCGCGCTGGGCGCTTGGCACGAGCGCGAATGGCCGTCGCCGGAAGTACTCGTGGTCTCGGGCTCGGGCCTGGCGGTCGATCTTCCCGGCGCCACCGCACATCGCGCTCCCCTCGACCAGGTCATCCCGTTTCCAATTCGGGGCGTCATCGGCCACCCCCTGGAAGTCGTCCTGCTCGAACCGGTTCCCGGCCGGGTGGTCGCCTACCAGCGAGGCCGGCTCCACTCCTACCAGGGCTATGACGCCAATCAGATCGTCTTCATGGTTCGCCTGGCAGCTCTCCTGGGCACCCGCACTCTGGTCATGACCAACGCCGCCGGTGGTGTCCACCGGTCCCAATCCGCTGGCGAAGTCGCGGTCATCAGCGACCAGATCAACCTGACCGGCTTGAACCCGCTGCGGGGCGAGTTACCGGCCGAGTGGGGGCCGCAGTTCCCGGACATGGTCGCCGCCCACGACCCGGCCCTTGGCAGAATCGCGCTCGACATCGCCGGCGAACTCGGCGTCGCGTGTTCGCAGGGCGTTTACGCGGGATTCGCCGGACCCTGCTATGAGACGCCGGCCGAGGTGCGAATGGCCGAGGTCATGGGGGCCGACCTGGTGGGAATGTCGACTGTCCTCGAGGTCATCGCGGCCCGCCACATGGGAGTCCGATGCCTTTGCCTGTCACTGATCAGCAACCCGGCCTCCGGAGTCACCGGCGAGCCGGTGGATCACGTCGAGGTGCTCGACGCCAGCCAAGCGGCCGCAGATCAGGTGCGGCGGGTGTTGAGCGAGCTTCTGACCCGAACGGAGCTCTACGACTGATGGTCGCGAATCGACTCGTTCACCAGCAGCCAGAGACCCGAATACTCCCGCATCAGGTGCATCTTCGCGATCTGCAGCTGCCGCACCCGCGGCGCTTCCTGGTCCACGAGCCGCATCTCGAGAAAGTGGCCGAAGCGCCTGAGGTACTGGTCCCCGAGTCTGAGAGCGACGGCGGAGCCTTCCAGAGCGGCGCTGCGGCTGCCCGGCGTTGCCTCCTTGCCGACGTTGTGCAGGTCGTCGACGAACAGCTTGATCTGGCGCCGGAGAACCGCGGCGGTAAGCAGAAACTGCTCGAGCGCGGCATCGCAGTCCGCGCCGCTCGCCAGTCGCGCGAACGCCTCGATCTCCCGCGCGCCGAGACGAAACTTGAGTAGCCGCGGATCGAGCTCGCTGGGCTTGTCCACCGAGCGGCGGGTCTCGCGCAGCGCCGCGATCAGATCCTCAAAGAGCTGTCCAAGCAGATCCCTCTCGGCCCGGGTCGGCAGCAGGTTCTCGATCGCCAGGGTCTCCTCCCGTCCCAACTCGTCCTCCAAGTCCGCTGTCTCGTCCAGCTCGATACGGCGGAAGATGTCCCTGACCGCCTCCTGTATCTCGGCCATGGCATCGAGTCGCAGGGTTCCCTTTTGCACCTCCCGCCGGAACGTGCCGACCTGATGGTGCAGCTTCGAAACCGACTCGGCCAGGTCCCGGGCCAGTAGCCCGCGCTCCTCCAGCTCCTGGACCTTCTCGTAGTCGGCGAAGATCCGAGCCTGGGCTATCTCGGTCAGTTCGGTGACTCGTTCCGAGACCGTGAGATTAGTTTCTACGAGCATCGGCAAGATCGACTTCTCGAAGGCCAGAGCGCCAAGACCGTGCTTGACGTTCCGGTAATGGGCGACCAGATCGCGCTCAGTGAGATCCTCGAAGCTCTCGACCTGCTGGATCTCCCTACTCACCGCCTGGATCAGTTTCATTCGGTTGGCGATCTTCTGGGGATCCACGGGTGCGACCTCGACATGCTCCGAAATACCTCGCAGGACCCTCTTCAACCGCTCGGGGTCGCCCCCCGCCTCGGAATTCAGAATCTGCTCTCCGAGACGGCTCAGAAGGAAATCGGTCTTGTCGAATCTTTCCTCTTCCCAGCTCCGACCGCGCTGGGCTTCGACGTAAAACCGAATCAGATCGATCAGGATCCTCTCGTCCTGGCTCTTGACTCTCTGAAAGAAGAGCCTGACCAGAGAGGGTGAGATCTTTCGGTCCTGCTCGTCCAGGGAAACGACCAACTCGTCGAGAACGCGCCGAGTGTCTTCGAGGCCCTCGACCACCGGCGCGATGTCGATGTCGTCGAGCCGTGTCGAAAGCCCGCGGAGGCGCTGGTAGAGCTTCTGGAAATCGGACGTCCGGTCGTCGAGATCCTGGCTGCCGAAGAACTTCCGCAGTCCCTGAATGAAGCGATGAAAAGTCCAAGCCGACTTGTAGCGGCTGGACAGCTGCCGATAGAGCTGATTGACGGGGTTGACTTCGCTAGCCAGAACCATGTTGAATCCCGTGAGATCGAGCGCATTGTACTAGAGGACGAAAGGCCGAGATGGACAAGAAACTGCCGCGGACACTGATCTCCGAATCGGAGCTCCAGACTCGAATCACCGAGTTGGCCGCCGAGATCGACCGTGACTACGCCGACCAGGGACCGCTCTTGTGCATCGGCGTGCTCAAGGGCTCGGTGTTCTTCATGGTCGACTTGTTGAAGAAGGTCACCGTGCCCGTGGTCATCGACTTTCTTCAGACCTCGAGTTATCGCTCGGGAACGACGCCGGGAGAGGTCCGTATCCGCAAGGACGTAGACGTCGCGATCCGCGGCCGTCACGTTCTGATCATCGAGGACATCGTCGACACGGGTCACACCCTCAGCACCGTACTCGGGCTGTTTCGGTTCCGTGGGGCAAAGAGCGTCAAGCTCTGCGCGCTGCTCGACAAGCACGAGGCCCGAGAGGTGCCCGTTTCGGTGGACTACTCGGGCTTCAAAATCGACAACGTCTTCGTCGTCGGCTACGGACTCGATCTGGACGAGCGCTACCGGGAGCTACCCTACATCGGCGTCTACGACGACGCGGCCGAAGAGAACTGAACCCCCGGAGACCGTCATGAACTTCCATCACAGCGATCACGCCCCGGCTGCGATCGGGCCGTATTCTCAGGCCGTCTCGATCGCCGGCTTTCTCTTCACCTCGGGGCAGGTCGCCCTGGACGTCGAGACCGGAGAGCTGGTCGGCGACGACTTCGAGAGCCAGGCCCGCAAGGTCCTGAGCAATCTCGAGGCGGTTCTGGCCTCCGCTGGCTGCACCTTCTCAGACGTCGTCAAGGCGACGGTCTTCGTCGCCGACCTCGCCGACTTCCCGCGCCTGAACGAGCTCTACGGCGAGGCGATGGGAGAGCATCGGCCGGCACGGTCGACGGTCCAGGTCGCGGGTCTTCCCAAGGGCGCTCTGGTCGAGATCGACCTCATCGCGAAGCTCCCCTAGCTCTCCGACCGTGCAGCCCAACCGGCTGCCCGAGCTTCGCCGAGTCTCCTCCGAGGGATGACGGTCGCGTCCCTCGGTCTGTCGTCTCGCTCCGCACTCGGCCGAGTGGATCCAACCGGATCCGCGCGTCGGCGGCGATCGGCAGGCGAATCCTTCCCGTTCGACTTCGCTCAGGGCAGGCAGGGGACGGCTCGGGCTAAGAGGCCTGCAAGGGCACGGGCCCTCGCCTGCGCTCCGCTACGCGCAAACCACCAGTCGTCTTCGCAAGTTCTCGCGGGCGCTTGCAGAGAGCCCCCTGTGCGGATTGCCTGCCGCCTCGCCGTTGCCTGACGCGCTCGTTGCCGCTTCGGACCGTCGTGGCACAAAGCACTGGCAAGCTGGGCCTACGGTAGCTGAAGTGTGATCCGCTGTGAGCGAGACCGGAACCTCGAGCCACCTCCCGCGCCGCTGGTCCAATAAAGAACGCTCGAGGTGAGGTCTCCCGGGCGGTCGAAGACCGCTTGGAACGTCGGGTACGGAGACCCGACGCTAG
>JBHHWO010000017.1:0-44408 GCA_046756565.1 Thermoanaerobaculia bacterium
CCCCATGGCGCTCGCAACGCGACCGTCTCGACTTCTGCCACGGGCTGCTAGGACCTTCAAGTCCGAGCCTGCGCACCAGAGAAAAAACTGCGCAATCCCGTTCCTTTGAGGTCGGTTGCTTGAGGAGTGGCGGGGACGCGGAGCTTCGGACATGGTTCCTCCTTTACTTCGACGAGGCTTCGACCTGCTCGGTCGGCTGTGTTTGCTGGCGTGAGGCATTCAAGAGCGCTGCCGGACCGAGCTGAAAAGTCGTTTTCTGGTCAATAATTAGGAAACTGGGCAAGAAAATGGTTTGGTGCGTCGACCCTGCCCGCTGCCCGCCGCCCGTGTTCAGGACGCAGACGTCAGACAGAGGGTTTCCCTGGCGCCAGATTGGCGTTCCGCAGGCGGGCTTGGAAGGCCGTGCCGTCGGGCAACCGTGCTAGATTTACTCCGCGAGCTTCCCGAGGAGCCCTGCAGCGGCAGGTGATCCGATCGGTCCATCCACTCGTAAGAACTTTCGGAGTAGAAGATCATGCGTAGTAGCACCACATTCACTCTCGTCCTGGTCATTGTTCTCGGCATCGCGGTTGCCCCGGCGGCCGCTCGATCGGTGCGGTCCGACGACGACGCGCCTCATTGGTGCGGCACCGACGGTATCCACACCCGTCTCGTCGAAGCCCAGGCCAAGCACCTCTACTTCCAACAGCGCAACGCCAAGCGGGCGGAGACCGGACGGGGCTCCAAGGCGCGGCTCATGGGTCGTGAAGCCATGCCCGAGATTCGCAAGGAGGGCAAGGCCGCGGTGATCCAGGACGTCAACAGCACCCTGGTGGCTTCGCGGAACCTGTTCGACTACTCGAATCAGGGCGTTACCTTTACCCGAAAGAAGAAGGGTTTCCGGGCGAAGGCTTCCGCCGGCGGGATCAATCCGGACCTCGGCGATCGAATCGACGCCGCGGACTGGGGCCGGTTCTGCACAACGGCTCCCGAGGATGACGACAGCTTCGAGATCAACCTACCCTTCAAGGTCAAGTACTTCGGTAAGAAGTACAAGACGATCTTCCTGAATTCGGACGGCAACCTGACCTTCGACGAGGCGGATTGCGCTTCCACTGGGCGGACTCTCGCGCGCGTCCTCAACGGGCCGCCGCGCATCGCCGCGCTGTTCACCGATCTCGACCCCAGCTTCCGGGGAGGGGAGAGCGGCGTCTACGTGAAGCTGACGAACAACTTCTTGCGGGTGACCTGGAACGACGTACCGGAGTGGGCGACCGCCAACCACAACACGGCCCAGGTGACCATTTTCAAGAAAGGCAAGGTCGTGATGGCCTATGGGCTGGTCGAAGCTCCCGAAGAGATCAACGACCCGACCGCCTCGGTCGGTGTCTCTCCGGGGGGCGGCAGCGCCGTCGAGCTGGTGGATCTTTCCGAAGTCCTGCCCGTGACCGACACCACTACTCAGGCATTGTTGGAGCTGTACAGCCTGCGGCCGACAGTCGACGATTTCGGAGTCTCCAAAGCGTTCCTGGACCACTTCAAGGACATCTACACTCACGTCGTGGTCTTTCTGGACTTCACGACCAGCCTGGGTGGAGGGGCCTTCGCCTATCACGCCGGCGTCAAGAACCAGGTCGACGGTATCGGTCGCGGAAGGTTCGACATTGCCAGGTTGGCCGGCAGCGACGGAGCGCTGGAGAGCTTCCTGATGATGGGCTCGCTGAATCAGTACCCGAACGACCCCTTTCAGGAATTCCTGGGCACCAACAACGCCATGGACATCCTGGGACAGGAGGCCGGGCACCGGTGGCTGGCATTCGCCAGGGTCGTCGTCGACGGCGAGCTCAGCGACACGGACACGTCTTCGATCAAGGTGCTTGGCAGAGATCTGTCCCACTGGAGCTTCTTTTTCGACTCCGACGCCTCGGACATGGAGGGCAACGACATCATGGACATGGGTGGCGGGATGTTCCAGACGGTCGGCGCCACCGAACGCTTCAGCGCCCTCGACCAGTACTTCATGGGGCTGAGGCCGCCCGAGGACGTGCCACCGATATTCTTCGTCAAGAACGGCAGCAATTTTCAGCACGAACAGGCGCCGTCGATCGGTCGGCAGTTCGTTGGCGATCGGGTGGACATTACGGTTCAGAACTTCATCGACGCCGAAGGTGCTCGGGTGCCGGCGGCGGGAGACGCGCCAAACAAGTTCAATATGGCGTTTATTCTCCTGGCTAGGGAGGGCGAGCCGGCCCGGCGGGAATCGATCGCCAAGGTCAAGCGTTTCGCCAAGGAGTGGGAGAAGTATTTCAAGACGGCGACCGATGGTCTCGGGACAGTCAAGACCAAGCTGAAAGCGAGAAGAAAGTAGACGCCCGGGCAGCGGTCTTGGCGTAGAATCGAGGTCCCGCCGGCGCCCGGCGCCGGTCCAGTTCGCCCTGGCCAGCTAGATGATCGAGCCGCTCGAAAAGACCGCTTCTCTTCCGCACAGCGAGGAGTCGGAGCGGGCGGTCCTGGGCGGCGTCCTGGTCGACCCCGGCGTCTTCCCATCGCTCTCCGGGCGACTCACACCGACCGACTTCTTCGCAGAGCGAAATCGCATCATCTACGAGGCGATGCTCGAGGTGCAGGCGGCCGAGGCCGCGATCGACATGCGGACCCTGCAGGCGCAGCTGGAGCAGCGCAAGCAGCTCGACAAGGTCGGCGGTCTGGCCTACCTGGCCAGCCTGGATCTCGAGCTTCCGGACCTCGGCCGCCTTGACAGCTATGTCGAGATCGTCAAGGAGCGCTCGGTCCGCCGGCGCTTGATCGCGGCTTGCGGAGAGATCACCCGCAACTGTCTGGACGGCGGACTGATCGCGCAGGAAGCTCTCGGACGCGCCGAACAGGCGATTCTCGGCCTGGGCGAGGAGGCGATCCAGAAGGGTTTCGTTCCGATCTCCCGGATCTACAACCAGACCATCTCGGATCTCGAGGAGCGTCCGACCTCCGGGCTGGTCGGTGTCTCGACCGGCTTTTCGGATCTCGATGACATGAGCAAGGGCCTCGCCGCCGGCAATCTGATCATCGTGGCCGGCCGTCCGGGAATGGGGAAGACGAGCCTGGCTCTCAACATCGCACAGCACGTGGCGATCCGCGAGAACAAGGCGGTAGGAGTCTTCTCGCTGGAGATGAGCCAGCATGAGCTGGCTCTGCGCGTGATCTCAGCCGAGTCCGACGTTCCGTTCGGGCCTTTGCGGTCGGGCCATCTTTCTCAACGCCAGTGGAACAAGGTGGTAGAGACCGTCAAGTCCACCTCCGGCGCGCCGCTCTTCATCGACGATTCGGCCAGCCCCACGCTGCTCGAGATCTCCTCAAAGGCCCGCCGCCTCAAGGCGGAGCAGGATCTGGGGATGATCGTCGTCGACTACCTTCAGCTGATGCAGGCGGGCGGGCGCTACGAGAACCGGAATCTCGAGATCTCGGCGATTACCCGTGGTCTCAAACAGCTGGCCAAGGAGCTCAACGTTCCGGTGGTCGCTCTGTCGCAGCTCTCTCGCAACCCCGAGCGACGGGGGGGCGACCGCAGGCCACAGCTGGCGGATCTGCGCGAATCCGGCTCGATCGAGCAGGATGCCGATCTGGTCACCTTCATCTATCGCGACGAGGTCTACAACGAGGAGACCGAGGACCGGGGGATCGCCGAGCTCATCATCGCCAAGCATCGCAACGGCGAGACCGGCACGATCCGGCTGGTCTTCTTCGGCGAGAACACCCGGTTCCGGAACCTGGCTAGACACGCCGATCGCGAGGCGCCGCCTCCGTTCTAGCGCTTCGGGCCCTTTTCGGGCGATCCGCGATGCCAGCAGCTCCTTTCGAGGGCTTCTTTTCGGCCGAGAGGACGATGTCGATCCGCGCCTGAGGCCACACCACCCGATGGAGGTTCCACCGCAAGGCGTATCCGGTGGGTGGTCTCGACGACTTCCTCGAGGGCGACCGCGACTCGCTCTTTCTAAGGAGCGGGAATCCGCTGGACCGACGACGACTTGAAGTTTCTCCTGGGGTCGATCCCGAGCGGACGGCCATGAACCACTTTGGGTTGGTCCTTGGGGCCACTGGCATGAGCGGTGACGACGTGCGTTTCCGACGGCCCGCTCCGTGCTAGCGTTTCCCTACCGGGGATGACCACGGTACCGCGCCGTCGGAAAGCCGTTGACGTTGACATGGTCGAGTACTCGCCAATCTACGAGTTCGCCAACGGCATCAAGCTCGCTCGCAAGCATCTCCTCGAAGTACAGCTTAATCGCTACCGGGCCCCGGGCAACCCCAACCTGCATGAGCCTGTCGAGGAGACGTGGTTCGAGCGGCTTTTCGAGGAGTTGCCGGGCGGCATCGGCACCTTCATGGATATCGGCGCGGCGCTGGGATATTACTCGATTCTGGTCCGGCGTAGGTTTCCCAATGCCAGGATTCACGCCATCGAAGCCCTGGAGTGGCGTTGCCGCGAATTCATCGAGACCTTCGCGCTGAACGGTCTCGATCTGAACGGTGTGACAATCCACAACGTTGCGATCGCCGATCGACGGCGAGAAGTGGCGTTTCTCGACCGATCGTTCGGCAGCATGATTCCCCTGGTGCGCCACGGCGATCGCTTTGATGGCGAAACGTTTCCCGTACCGGCCTTCGGGCTTGATTCCTTTGCTGCAATGGTCGACGGCCGCATCGACCTGGCAAAAATGGACATCCAGGGCAGTGAGGCAGCGGTGCTAGGCAGTGCCAATCAAGTACTGGGAGACGGCAGGATTCGCTCGTGGATCGTCGGCACCCACGCGCCCGATTTACACCAGCTCTGCCTAGACTTTCTTTCCCCCCACTACGACATCCTTCACGAGGATGAGCATCCGGACTTCCAGCCCGATGGAATCATTGTCGCGGTCCACAAGGCCATCGCGTGACCCCCTGCGCCACAATCACATCACTCGGGCTACGACCAGGCCCAGAAGCGCGTCGGTCTCGAGACGCGCGTCCATTTGGGTGGTGGTCTCGATCCTGTCAGTGGGAAGGCACGATTGGCTTCCAGGCCCATATCTGCGGGCATACTTCTTGTTGTTCTCGAGATACCGATGGATTACGGTCATTCGCTAGGTCGATCGGGAGTCGCGCCGACGCAGACCCTAGAGCTCCGGATCTCTTCCGGTGACGCGCCGGAAGGCCTCAAGGTAGCGGTCGAGGGTCCCCTCGACGACCTCGGTGGGGAGCTCGGGCGGCGAGGATTCGTGATCCCAGCCGCTGTCGTCCAGCCAGTTGCGTACGTACTGCTTGTCGAACGAAAGCGGCTCGGTCCCGGGCGTCCAGGCCTCCGCCTCCCAGAAGCGGGACGAGTCCGGGGTCAGAACCTCGTCGATGAGGAAGATCTCGCCGTCGAGGGACCCGAACTCGAATTTGGTGTCGGCGAGTAGAAGGCCGGCGCGTTCCAACACTTCGGTGCCGGCCGAAAAGATCTGCAGAGTCAGATCGCGGAGCTTCGACGCCAGCGGCTCGCCGACTCCGGCTGCCATGACCTCGAAGGACACGTTCTCGTCGTGGCCGGTCTCCGCCTTGGTTGCCGGCGTGAAGATGGGCTCGGGCACCCGATCCGCGCGGCGCAGCCCGGCGGGCAGCTCGACGCCGCAGACCGCGCCCGAGGCGGTGTACTCCCGAAAGCCGCTTCCGGCGAGATAGCCGCGCGCGACGCATTCGAACGGCACCACCGAGGCCTTTCTCACGAGCACGGCGCGGCCCTGAAGCGCTTCGCGGTGAGCGGCCAACTCCGATGGGAAGTCGGCGGCTTCGGTGGCCAGGAGGTGATTGGGCACCGAGTCGCTCAAGCGCTCGAACCAGAAGTTGGTGAGCTGGTTGAGGATCTTGCCCTTGCCTGGGATCGCCGGACGGAGAACGTGATCGTAGGCGGAGATCCGGTCACAGGCGACCAGCAGAAGCGTCTCGCCCAGATCGTAGATGTCGCGCACCTTTCCGCGGTGGGGTGGTGGCATTCCGGCGAGCTGGGTTTCGAGAACGGCTTGGGTTGCTTGCATGTACTTCAAACCTCGTACGGTTGCGGCTCGGGCATCGCGGGCTGGGGCGCTCGGCGGTATACGACCGAGAGCGAATCCAGGAGATCGGCGCCCGGCACCGGCTGGAGCGTGCTCTCGGCCCAGCCGGAGGCATCGACGAGCTCGTAGACCTGAACGTCGCCCAGACCCTTCAATCGAGCGGGTCCCAGCTGGCGCAGTCCGACTTCCACGGTCCCTTCCTCGTCGTCGATCTCGCAGACGACGTAGTCGACGCGCTCGTCCCGGTAGGTCCCCTTGAGGCGCACGAGATCCGCGCTCTCCGAGACCTCGGAGATGAATGGGCTGGTGGCCACGATGCCCTCGTTGATCAGGACGCCCGAGGAGTTGATCGAGGCCTGAAAAGGACCGCGTTGACGGGGCACCTCTTCCCGGTACGAGCGCAGAGTGGTGACCGGTGCGAAGAACTTGTCGACCTCCGAGCTCGAGTAGCCGGAGCTCAGCAGCAGCGCCTTGGTGTCGTCCAGATCGTGAGTGGACTTTCCACTGACCAGCCGGGTCAGCTCGACGATACCGTGGCCGAAGAACTCGTAGTGCCTGCGCTTGCCGGTGCCCTGAATCGGTAGAAGCCTGTACGGCCCGTAGTTGAGCGCGATCCGCAGGCCGCGATCGAACGGAAAGTCCTCTCGGAGCGCACGGCGATAGAAGCGCTGTAGACGGACGGAAGCGGCGAGCAGAAGCGTGGGGTGACGGCCGGAGTAGAGTGCACCGTCGCCGAGGTATTTCTCGAGCTGCAGCTTGTGCTGCCTGGCGAGCCTGTCTACGCGACTCTGAAAACCGAAGATCTGGCGGAACGACGCGTCCTGCTCGGCGTCTCCCGAGCGCCGGATCAGAGAAACGATGGCGGAGAAGTCGGTGATGTCGTAAATGAGACCAAAGCGGCGAACCAAGGGGTCGACCACCCAGGCGGAGAGAAAGTCCATCGGCCGGGTCGTGTACGACAGGATCACGTCCTTGGTCGCCAGCCGTCGGCCGCGGAGGGTGGCGGCCGGACAATGGAGGTCGCCGTCCTTTTCGGTCATCGGGACGACGTATCGCCTGAGACCCGCAAGCAGCTCGAACTCCTTCAAGCGGGGCAGGAGCCGCTCCCAGAGCTCGACCTGCTTGGCGTCGAACGCCTTCTTCGGGTTGTAGCGAGGGCGCCCGGACAGGAACCGGACGTAGCCGGGCCGGATCATCAGATTCCAGGGGTTCGAGAGCTCGTCGATGCCGAGAAAGCTACGCAACAGGCTTCTGAGCTCGCGATCCTGGGTCAGTTGTTCTGTGCTCCATTCCGAGAGCGCCGCGAAGCGTGTTCGGAAATCGGCGGCATCGATGCCGACATAGCCCTGCAAGTAGTCGGTCAGCTCGCGAAGGTCCGGGCTGATGTGATCCTCGGTGAACACCAGAACGTTGTCGCGCATGCGCTCGAGGACCCGCGGGAACAGGTCCTTCTCTGACTCGTCGAGCTCGAGGGCGACCCTCTGCGAGATGTCGTAGGTGTCCTCGAGAATCCGATCCAGAAAGCGACTGAAGACGTGGTACTTGATCTTCGCCCCGTACTTCCGCGCCAGCGTGGAGTCGATCTCGACCAGCCGGCGCGGGATCTCCTTGAGAACTCGTGAGATGGCGATCGAATGATAGAGCCAGAAGATGCTCTGGTACCCGCGGCCGAAGCTCGAGCGGATAGCGTTCGAGAGAGCCTGCCGAATCAGCGACCGGTATCTTTCCGAGGCCTTCTTGCTCTCGCGCAAGCTGAACTCGCTGCCCTTGGCCCGCGCCGCCTCGATCTCGATCTCCGCGCGGACCGTGTTCTCGAGCTCCTTGCGCAGATCGGCGGTCCCACGGTTGTGGAGCACCGGGAAACCCAACACCGGTGTCGCGTCCTCGTCCTCCAGGAAGATTCGCTGTGGAAACGGCAGCTCCTCGACGTTCTCCCCGACGAGCATGCGGAAGTCAGAGGCGCCGGGCGAAAGGAAGGTTCGGTTCGCGAGCAGCAGGCGATCGAGTCTCTTGATACTCATCTGGCGGCCCCACGGACTCTATAACGGCGTGGGCACGGTGCGCGTCTGGGCCGCTGTTAGACTTCCGCCAAGCCAGCAGGAGGGAACGCGGCGAATGGGAAAGACAACCAGAATCCGAGTGGTCGGCAGTCGTGAGGCGAAGGGGGACATCTATGTGGTCCCGTGCCTCGAGCGCAAGGCGCCGGATACCGGAGACCTGCCTGCGCACGTGGCGCGGGCGGCGAAATCTGCAGCCGCGAGGCGGGGATTCTCGGGACGGGCGGGCCAGGTCGCGCATACGAGAGGCACCCGTGAGAACGCGCCCGCCACGGTACTCGTCGGCTTGGGAAAGGTCGGTGCTTTCAGGGTCCGATCCCTCCGGAAGTACCTGGGACGAGCGGTCGCCGAGGCCCGACGGGGCGGGTTCAAGAACCCGGTGATCCGGGTGCCCGAGCACCGCGCGGCTTCGGGAATCGAGTCCGCCGAAAGGGCGTTACGGCACCTGGCCTTGACCGGCTACCGGTTCGACGCGTTCCACTCCCGCCGCCGCCCGAAAGGGGCGTTTCGGCAGATTCGGGTGGTTCCGGGGGCCGATCGGCTGGCGGAGCACAGGGCCGTCCTCGACCGCGCCGTCAAGACCGCCGAAGGCGTCGCGATCACCCGGGATCTCGCGAACACGCCACCCAACGAGGCCTTCCCGCAGGCGTTGGCCGAGCGAGCCCAGGAGATCGCCAAGGCACACGGAATCAAGGCTCGGGTCCTCGGCCCCAGGCTACTCGAAAAGCGAGGGATGGGCGGCATCCTCGCGGTCGGAAAAGGCTCGCGGCGCGGGCCACGGCTGGTCGAGCTGGAATGGGGTGACGGCGAGGAGCGCATCTCGCTGGTGGGCAAGGGAGTCACCTTCGATACCGGCGGCATTTCCATAAAGCCGTCGACGGGAATGGACGAGATGAAGTTCGACAAATCGGGAGCCTGCACGGTGCTGGGGGCCGCCGCGGCGGCGGCCTCGCTCGATCTGCCATTCAGGTTCCGGGCGTACCTGCCGCTCGCCGAGAACATGCCGGACGGCGCGGCCTACCGCCCTGGGGATATCGTCCGCTGCTACAACGGCAAGACGGTCGAGATTCTGAATACCGACGCGGAGGGCCGAATGCTGCTGGCCGACGCGTTGGCACTGGCGAGTGAGCACGGCGCTGACACGGTCCTCGACTACGCGACCCTCACCGGAGCGTGCGTTGTAGCGCTCGGGTCGTCCGGGGCGGGTTTGTTCAGTCCCGACGACGGATTGGCCGAGGAGCTGCTCCATGCGGCCTCGGGCGCCGGCGAGCGGCTCTGGAGACTGCCTCTCTGGCCGGAGTTCACCGAGCAGATGAAGGGCGACCACGCAGACCTCCGGAACACGGGCACTCGCTGGGGCGGCGCCTCGACGGCGGCGGCGTTCCTGTCGCAATTCGTCAAGGGCTCTCGCTGGGCGCATCTGGACATCGCCGGGCCCGCCTACGTCGGTCGAAGCAGCAAGGCGAAGTTCGGCGCCACTGGATACGGCGTCGCGTTGTCGATCGCCTGGCTCCTCAATCGTGCTGGCTGACACCGCTCACGAACCGCTCGATGGCGCCGAGAGCTCCCAGCTCCTCGCCGTCGAGGGATTGTCCGTGGCCTTTCCGGTCGGCGACGCACTCGAGGAAGTGGTACGCGGGGTCTCGTTCGAGGTCTCGGCCGGCGAGTTCGTCGGCCTGGTCGGGGAGTCGGGTTCCGGCAAGACCCTGACTTCGCTCGCGCTCTTGCGCCTGGTGCCGCCGCCGGGTCGGATCACATCTGGCCGAGTACTCCTGGATGGCCGGGATCTGCGCGAGCTGTCCGAGAAGGAGATGTGCTCGGTCCGGGGCGCTCGCATCGGTATGGTGTTTCAAGAACCGATGACCGCGCTCAATCCGGTGTTCACCGTTGGCTTTCAGATCGCGGAAGCGATTCGCGCGCACGGCGACGCCTCGCGCAGCCAGGCCCGAGGCCGGGCCGAAGAACTGCTCGAGATGGTCGCGATGCCCGAGCCGAAGCGGCGGCTCAAGGACTATCCGCACCAACTCTCCGGGGGCCAACGGCAGCGCGTGATGATCGCCATCGCGCTGGCGTCCAAGCCCGACCTCTTGCTCGCCGACGAACCGACGACTGCGCTCGACGTCACCGTGCAGGCTCAGATCCTGGAGCTGATGGAGAGCCTGCGCCGGGAGCTAGGCCTGGCCGTCCTGCTGATCACCCACGATCTCGCGGTGGTCGCCGAAACCTGCGATCGGGTGGTCGTGATGTATGCGGGAGACGTGGTCGAGGAGGCCCCTGTCGATCGACTGTTCTCGTCGCCCGAGCATCCCTACACACAGGGATTGCTCTCGGCGCTGCCGAGGATCGATCGGGAGAGGTCGGCCGAGGGCCGGCTCACCGCAATCCCCGGGCAGGTGCCCGAAGTCTCGGATCGGCCGCCGGGATGCGCGTTCCATCCGCGCTGCGACGAGGTCATGGATCGCTGCCGGGTCGAGATACCGGCGGAGTTCGCCGGGCCGGACGGTCGCCGCGTGCGGTGCTTTCTCTACGACGAGCCGTCCCGATGAGCGGCACGTCCCTGGTCGAGACACGAGGCCTCGAGAAGTCCTTTCCGGTGAAGCGCGGTCTCCTTCAGCGCACCGTGGCGCGGGTCCAGGCGGTGCGAGGAGTCGACCTTTCGATCGAGCCGGCCGAGACCTACGCGCTGGTCGGCGAGTCCGGGAGCGGCAAGACCACACTGGGGAGATGCCTGATCCGGCTGATCGAGCCCACGGCAGGTTCGATCCGGTTCCAGGGCGAGGAGTTGACCGGCTTGTCGGGCCGGGATTTGCGCGCGAGACGAAGACACTTCCAGATGGTGTTTCAGGACCCGTACGGGTCGCTCAATCCGCGAATGCGGGTCCGGAAGATCCTGGGCGAGCCACTGGCGATCCACGACGTGGTGCCCAAGAGCGGCCGGGAGCGGGAGGTCGCCAGGCTGCTCGACGTGGTGGGTCTGCCGTCACGGGCAAAGGACCGGTTTCCGCACGAGTTCTCGGGCGGTCAGCGCCAGCGGATCGGGATCGCGAGGGCTCTGGCGACCCGGCCGGAATTCGTGGTCGCTGACGAGCCGGTCTCGGCTCTGGACGTTTCCGTGCAGGCTCAGATCGTCAATCTCCTGAAGGACCTCCAGGAGCGCTTCGAGCTGGCCCTGCTGTTCATCGCCCATGATCTGGCGGTGGTCGCGGAGACATCCGATCGCGTCGGCGTCATGTACCTCGGCCGGCTGGTCGAGGAGGGCGCAACGGCACAGGTCTTCGGCGCGCCTCAGCATCCCTACACGGTCAGCCTCCTGTCGGCGGTGCCGATACCGGAACCCGAAACCGGTCGCGCGCGGATCATCCTCCCGGGCGAACCGCCGAGCCCGACGGCCCCACCCCCGGGATGCCCGTTTCACACGCGCTGCCCGATCGCGGTGGAGCGCTGCCGGGAAGAGGAGCCGACCCTGGCGGCGACGCCCGCGGGTCATCTGGCAGCGTGCCACTTTCCCGGAGAACTGGAGTCCGCGAGCTAGTAGCACTGGAACTTTTTGACGCATACTACGTAGGACAAATTGAGGAGCGGACGGCCGTTCGCTATCTGCATAAATCGCGACTTCCAAATAGGAAAAGAGGAGCGACGGGATGTATCACTTCAAACGCCTGATCCCTGCACACGTGGGGCTGTCGGCACTCCTGATGCTGGGTCTGATCGCGGCTCCGGCCGCCGCCCAGGAGGTCGAGCCGATCTCGGTCGGCACCGAGATCTCGCAGGGCGGCGCAATGCGAGATCTGCGCATCGAAGGCGGCAAACTCCTGCTGACCTTGGTGGAGGCGCGGGACTTCGCTTTGCAGCGCAATCTCGCGTTGGTAGTCGAGCGCTACCGCCAGGAGGAGTCGGAGCTTTCTCTTTGGCAGAGCGAAGGCATTTATGACCCGAGCCTGAGCGCCAATGTGGGCGGTTTCGACGAGACCTCGCCCTCTGCCTCGAACCTCGATGGCGCCGACATTCAGACCACCGAGGGGCAGAACTGGAACTTTGGCCTGAGCCGTTTGTTTTCAAGTGGCGGCACCGGGCGGGTGGACTTCAACAGCCGGCGGCAGGAGACCAACTCGCGTTTCGCTGCCTTGAACCCCAGCTTCCGGTCCGACTTCGACCTGAGCTTCCAGCAGCCGCTGTTGCGTGACCGTGGCGAGGACGCGACCAACCGGTTCATCCGGATCGCTCGCACCAACCTTGACATCAGCAGAGAGAACTTCGAGTCTCAAGTCGTGGCGATCTTGCAGTCGGTGGCCGACGCCTACTGGAATCTGGTCGAGGCGCAGGCCCAGCTCGGCGTCGCCGAGGAGAGCCTGAGTCTGGCGAAGCAGCTCCACGAGCAGAACCGGATCCGGGTCGACGTCGGGACTCTCGCACCGCTCGAGTTGGTGCAGAGCGAGGCGGGTATCGCGACTCGCGAAGAGCAGATCATCCGCGCCCGCGCGCTGGTGGGGGACTCCGAGGATGTGCTGCGCCAGCTGATGAACCTCGAAGAGCCGTCCTTGTGGGACCTCGACCTGATTCTGGAGACCGATGCGGAGCGCGACGAGGTGGCGATCGACGTGGACGAAGCGATCGCGACCGCGCTCGCCGAACGGCCCGAGCTGAGGACCAAGAGACTCGCCCAGGGCGACCTGGACGCGGACATCGAGTACTTCCGCAATCAGAAGCTCCCCAGGGTCGATCTCAGCGTCGTCTACGGCCTCAATGGTCTCGGCGGTGATTTGACCTTGCGTGACTTCGTCACCGGAGAGATTCTCCAGCAGAGCGCCGGCGGCTACTCGGACGCCCTGGATCAGATCACCGGCGCAGACTTCGAAGGCTGGAGTGCCTCGGTGAACGTCGTCTATCCGATCTTCAACCGCACGGGCAAGGCCGCCGTGGCGCTGGCCGAGGCGGGCTTCGAGCGCGGCCAGGTGGAGCTGGCCGACCTCGAGCTGGCGGTGACGACGGAGGTGCGGCGGATCGCTCGTTTCGTGGACACGAGACACCAGACTCGCGAGTCCGCGCGGGTTTCGCGCCGGCTGGAGGAGAAGAATCTCGAAGCCGAACAGAAGCGCTACCAGAACGGAATGTCGACCAGTTTTCAGGTCCTCCAGATTCAGGAAGATCTGACCGAGGCTCGCAGTCGCGAGGTCGCGGCGGTCACCGGGTATCGGAAGGCTCTGGTGCAGTATTATCGGGCGATCGGCCGGTTGACCGAAGTAAGCGGCGTCGAGATCGTCGGGCCTGAGTCGTAGGCCGGCCTCGAAAGGAGGATTCCATGGAGCAGTCGAGTTTCGGCCGCCTGGTCGGAGTGCTGGTTTCGCCGGCCCAGACCTTCCAGTCGATCTCTCAGAAACCCAGCTGGGTGGTGGCGATGGTCGTTCTGATCGTGGTGGGCGTGGGCGTGACCATGATGATGAGCGGCAAGATGGACTGGGCGGAGATCACTCGCGACTCGATGGAGCAGCGAGGGCAGGAGGTCTCCGAGGACCAGATAGAGCAGATCATCGACTTCCAGGAGAAATTCGGTCCGATCATGATGATCGGCGGGGGAGCCGTCGGCGCGCCGGTGGTCTACTTGCTTCTCGCGCTCGTCTTCATGGTGTTGTTCAAGATGCTCGGCGGGGAGCTGGACTTCGTGCGCAGCCTCTCGGTGGTCGTCCACGGGATGATCCCGCGGGCGGTCCTGGCCCTGCTCTCGCTGCCGGTGATCCTCGGCCGGGACGAGCTCGGCTTCGAGGAGTTGCAGGACGGTAGCGTGATCTTGTCGAACCTGGGGGCCTTTGCTCCCGAGGAGGCGGGGCCCGCCCTGGTCGCGCTACTGTCCAGCGTCGACCTCTTCTCGATCTGGGTCGTGATCTTGCTGGCGATCGGGTATTCGATGGTCGCGCGGGTGTCGAGAGGTGCCGCCGTCGGTGGCGTTATCGGCCTGTGGGCGGTCTACATTCTCGGCAAGGTCGGCCTCGCGGCTCTGGGCGCGTAGCGCCCGTCGGGGTCCGGATCAACGGGCAGATAGGAGACGGTTGATGAAGCGGATCGTGATCGGCGCGGTGGTGATCCTCGCTTTGGGCGGGATCGTTTTCGCGAGCCTCAAGGCCGGTGGCAAGAAGAAGGGGGCGCGTGTCTATGGCGCTGACGTCGAGCGGCGCGACATCGTGCGGCTAGTCAAGGCCAGCGGCGTCATCGATCCGAGGGTCAAGGTGAATATCTCCGCCCACGTGATCGGCAAGATCGAAGAGTTGTACGTCGAAGAGGGCCAGGAGATAGCTGCCGGCGAGCCGTTTCTCGAGCTCGAGAAGGAAGCCTTCGTCGCGGCCCGAGACTCGGCCGCCGCTCAGCTGGCGATCGCGCGGTCCCGGGGACGCCAGGCGGAAATCAACCTGCGCGACGCCGAGCTCAAGCTGGTTCGCATGAAGCGGCTGGCGGAAGAGCAGATCGCTTCGGCCGAGCAGCTCGAGCAGGCGGAGCTTCAGTACAACTCGAGCGAGCTGGGCGTCGAGCAGGCGCGAGAGTCCGTTCTCCAGGCGCGGGCGTCGCTCGACAAGGCACAGGACGACTTGTCGAAGGTGACCATCTTCGCGCCGCTCACGGGTCGCGTCATCGAGCTCAACGCCGAGGAAGGCGAAGTCGTGGTGTCGGGGACCATGAACAACCCGGCCTCGGTGATCGGAACAATCGCCGATCTGTCGGAGATTCTCGCTGAGGTCGAAGTCGACGAAACCGAGGTCGCCTATCTGGTGGTCGACCAGGAAGCGGAGCTCAAGGTGGATGCCCTACCCGACAACTCCTACTCGGGACGGGTCGTCGAGATCGGCAGCTCCGGCTACGAGAAGCCGACCCAGCGGGACGTCACCTTCTTCAAGGTCAAGGTGCTGTTCGATTCGCCCGACGAGGCCCTGCGACCGGGTATGTCGGTTCGAGCGGAGATTCGCACCGCCGAGGAAAAGGGCGTGCTGGCGATTCCGATCCAGTCGGTCGTCGACCGGTTTCCACTCGACGAGGAAGGCGAGCCGATCGAAGACGAGGACGAGATCGGCGTCGTGTTCGTGATCGACGGAGACGATCGGGACTCGGTGAGCCAGATTGCGGTCGAGACCGGGCTGACGGATCCCACCCACACCCAGGTGACGTCGGGTCTCGAAGAAGGCCAGACCGTGGTGACCGGCCCCTACCGGACCCTCAAAGACCTCGAACACGAGGACGCGGTGCGTTTGCAGGACCAGAGCGAAGACGAAGAAGACGACACGGACTCCTGATGTCTCTGATCCAGCTCGACGACGTCAGCAAGGTCTACGAGATGGGCGCCGAGGAGATCCGGGCCCTGGACGGATTGCATCTGGCGATCGAGCGAGGCGAGTACGTCGCGATCATGGGAGCGTCCGGTAGCGGGAAGTCGACCCTGATGAATGTGGTCGGCTGCCTCGATCGGCCGAGCTCGGGCTCGTACCATCTGAACGAGACCGCGGTCGAAGAGCTGAACGACGACGAGCTTGCCGAGATTCGCAACCGCGAGATCGGCTTCGTCTTCCAAACCTTCAATCTGTTGGCGAGAACCGACGCGCTCCACAACGTGGAGTTGCCGCTGGTCTACGCGGGCGTCACGCGCAAAGAGAGGCGGGAGCGGGCGATCGAGGCCCTCACCCACGTCGGCCTCGCGGACCGTATGGCGCACGATCCGAGTGAGCTCTCGGGCGGCCAGCGCCAGCGCGTGGCCGTCGCCCGGGCCCTGGTCAACCGGCCGTCGATCCTGCTCGCCGACGAACCCACCGGCAACCTCGACAGCTCGACTTCGGAGGAGATCATGGTGCTCTTCGATGAACTGCATGCAGCCGGAAACACCGTCATCCTGGTGACCCACGAAGCGGATATTGCCGCGCACTCCGAGCGGCAGGTCGTGCTGCGCGACGGCAAGGTGGTCGAGGACCGGCCGACGCGGATGACCGCCTGAGCCATGATCTTTTCCGAGAACTTTCGAATCGCGTTCCGGGCCCTTTGGGCCAACAAGATGCGCTCGCTTCTGACCACCCTCGGCATCGTGATCGGCGTGGCGGCGGTGATCGCGGTGGTTTCGATCGTGCAGGGACTTCAGTTTCAGATCACCTCTCAGCTGCAGGGCGTGGGCGCGACCTTCATCGCCGTCAACCCGTTGCTCGACAATCGCGGCGGCGGAATCTTCGTGGGCAAACAGGTCAAGCTCACCTGGGAAGACGGCCTGGCCCTGGCGGAGCAGGTCCCCGGAATCGACATGATCACGCCGCTGATCCTCGGGAGCAATCAGGTCAAGTACCGCGACCGGCAGCACTCGACCACGGTTTTCGGGGTCAACAACGATTGGCCCGACGTCGTCAACCACACGGTCGATCGGGGCCGGTTCCTATCGCGGATCGATCTCGAGCAGCGGCGCAAGGTCGCGGTCATCGGGGCCAAGATCATCGATGAGCTGCGCCTGGGAGAGGATCCCATGGGAACCGAGATCTACGTCGGCAACATCCCGGTCACGGTCGTGGGCATCATGGAGGAGCGAGGCCAGTCGCTCGGCTTCGACAACGACGATCTGGTGTTCATCCCGGTCGACACCTCTTTGATGCTGTTCGGGCGCACTGCCGCCGACAAGACCCTGCTTCGTTTGCAGGCCGAGAGCCCGCAGGTAGTCGAGCAGGTCAAGGAAGGCATCACGCAGGTGCTGCGCACCCGCCACAAGCTGGAGGAAGGCGAGCCGAACGACTTTCAGGTCATCCTCCAGGACGAATTCCTGGAGACGGTAAGCAGCATCCTCGGAAGCGTCACGGCAGTGGTGGGCGCCGTGGTCGGCGTCGCGCTACTGGTCGGTGGCATCGGCATCATGAACATCATGCTGGTCTCGGTTACCGAGCGGACCCGGGAGATCGGAATTCGAAAATCGGTCGGCGCCCGCAGGCAGGACATCCTGATCCAGTTCCTGATCGAAGCGGTCAGCCTGTCGCTGGTCGGAGGCGGCATCGGCCTCGCTCTCGGCTATGGCATCGGAGCGCTGGTGGCCGGAGTCCTTCCCGGAGACTGGCCGCCGGCGCACGTGCCGCTGTGGGCGGTGGCGGTCTCGTTCGGCTTCTCGACCCTGGTCGGAGTGTTCTTCGGGATCTACCCGGCCGGCAAGGCGGCTGCCCTGGATCCGATCGACGCGCTCCGTTACGAGTAGCTCGCCTCCGCTAGACTTGGACGGCGTGATGGCCGACGCTCTCATTCGCCGGGCCGTGGTGGGTTCCTGGGTCGCCCTGGCGATGCTCTGGCTGCTCCAGGTATTCGGTGGCGTCACGCTGGCGTTTGCCGCCCGAGCCCTGACCGTGGTCGCGCTCGCTGCGACGGCCGTAGCGGTTGGAGTCGGGCTGTGGCGGCTCCTCGCTTCTCCCGGGAGCCCGGCGCGGACCCGGCAGATAGCGCTCCTCGGGATTCTGGCCCTCGCCTTTCTGGTTCGGTTCGCCGGGCTGGATTTCGAGCTCATGGACGCGCCGATCGGCGACGAGGGCGTATTTCACAAGGTCGCGACGGACATCAACTCCGGCAAGCCGTTTCCACAGACGTTCAACTACGGCCACCTGCTGTACTACCTGGGCGCCTTTGCGATCTGGTTCTACGATCTCTTTCCGACCGCGATGACCGGATTCTGGGAGCTCTTCTACACCACCCTCGAAGGCTATGGCGTGCAGCGGCTCCTGCTCAAGGGTGTGAACGCGAGTCTGGCCGCCGTTGCCGCGGGAGCTGTTTTCGGGGCGTCGTATAGCGCGCTGGCGAAGCCGGGCGACGACTCCGGCGAGCGGACGGCGCTCCTTGGAGGCGTCTTGGGCGGCGCCTTGATCACCTTCTCGCCGATCTACAACGACGTGGCCCATCAGTTGATAGCCGATGTTCCGGCGGGAGCGTTTGCAGCGTTCTGCCTCTATTTCGTTGCCCGGCTCGTGCACAAGGAGTCGCTGCGCGACTACCTCCTCGCGGGTGTGATGGCGGGCTTGGCTGCCGCGGGCAAATACCCGGGAGGGCTCGTTGCACTCGCGATCTTCGCCATCTGGCTGCGCTGGCGCCTGAAGACACGGTCCTGGTCCTGGGATCTCCTGTGGGCGGCGCTGGTGTCGTTCGTCACGCTCATCGCCACGATGCCGGCGCTGTTCGTCTACCCGGAGACCGCCCTCGGCGGCGAAGGGCTCGACATCTTCTTCGGCTTTCGGCAGTACGCCTTCGGCGGCTGGCTCGGCGTTCAGCCGGAGAGCAATCTGGTCTGGTACGTGCGCGAGCTCTCCCGAAGCTTCAGCTGGCCGGTTCTGATCCTCGGGTTGGCCGGGTTCTTCAGGTTGAGCCGGCGCCAGCAGCGCCACTGGCTTTGGCTGGCGGTCTTCCCAATCGGGTATCTGACGCTGATCTTCTCGATGAGCATGGTGGTGCAGCGCAACCTCGAGGTCGTGTTGCCGGCTCTGGCGATCCTGCTGGGTGCGGGTCTGGCGGCATCTGTTTCCGCAGTCGCCGCTCGATCGCGAACCATGGCGGTAACGGTAGCCCTGGGAGTTCTCTTCATGCCGGTGTGGTGGACCGTGGCGTGGGACATCAGCCGGATGCGACCGGGAACCCGCCATCTGGCGCGGGCCTGGCTCGAAGAGAACGTGCCCGAGGGTGCGTCGATCGTCCGCGAAAGGTACACGCCCACCCTGGATCCCGAGCGATTCGCGTTCGTTTCCCACCGTTTCGCGGCGTGGCAGGACCCGGAGGAGATGCGGAGCGGCGAGTGGGATTATCTGATTCTGGCTTGGCCCGCGTACTCCAGATTCCTTGAAGCCGGTAACCTGACCAGGGAGCACGAACGGGAATACCGACGTCGTTACGAAATCATGCTCGGATTTGACAAGGCGGCGGAGTTCGCTCCCACCCGCCTGCGGGCGGGGCCACTGCTCACGATCTTCGAACTCGAGCCCGAGGCGCCGGTCTTGCAGACAGACCGCACGTTCTTGCCGCCCGAGGCGACCTTCATCTCCCATCCCGATCTGCGCAGGGACGGTCCGAGGGCTCCTCTGCAGTACACACGACGCTGGCAGTTCGCGGTCTTCAAGGACTTCTTCGCGGGAGGCAAGTACAGAGTCGAGCTGGGCGTGAATCCGCCGATCCGGGAGGGCTACCTGCACGTCATCGACCGTAGGAAGGTCGAGGTGGGCAGCTGGGACCTGCGTCAAGCCCTGACCGTCGAGCTGCCGCGTGACGAGAAGTACCTGCTGCGCGTCTTTATCGCGCCGCCGACGCGGCTCTACGGGATACGCCTGGCAGCTGCGTCGGAGGGAGCCGTCGTGTCGGATAGGCTGCCGCCGAAGTGATCGACCTGAATCGCCAGCGCGAGAAGGCGGAGGAGTTCCGACGGCTTCACCACGGCACTCGAATTCTGGTTCTGCCGAATACCGGTGACGTGGCCAGCTCGAAACTGGTCGAGGAGGCGGGCTTTGCGGCAGTGGCCACCTCGAGCGCGGGCGTCTGCTGGACCCTGGGTTACGCCGATGGGGAGCGGATCCCGCGCGAAGAGATGCTGGCGATGGTGGAGAAGATCGCCTCGGCCGTCGAGTTGCCGGTCACCGCGGACCTGGAGGCCGGGTACGGCCTCCAGCCGGCGACAGTGGCCGAGACCGCGGGTCTCGCCGTTCGCGCCGGCGCTGCCGGGATGAACCTCGAGGACTCGCGCCGGGGCAAGATGCTCGATCTCGAGCTCGGCGCCGAACGGGTGGTGGCGGCGCGGGAGGGAGCCCGGCAAGCAGGGGGTGATCTTGTGCTCAACGCAAGGATCGATGGCTTTCTGAGGCTGGGCAAGAGCACCGACGTCCTCGAGGACACGATTCGGCGTGCCGGAGCGTACCTGGCTGTGGGAGCCGACTGCATTTTCGTGCCCGGCGTGGACGACGAGGAGACCATCGCAGCGCTGGCAGCCGAGATCGACGGTCCGATCAACATCCTGGCGCACGGTGGTACCGCACCGATTCCGCGTCTCGCAGAGCTTGGTGTCGCACGCGTGAGTATCGGGGACCTCCTTTCACTGATGTCGGCGGCCCGGGTTCGGGCGGCACTCTCCGAGTTGCGCGGTCCAGGGACCTACGGCTTCGCCGAGGGTGCGCCGAGCTATGGCGAGGTGAACCGGCTCTTCGGCTGAAGACATGCCCAGGCGCCTCGACGACGATCGATCCGATGCGGAAGGCCCGCGTCCGGTAAACTCGCCCCTCCACGAGAGGAGGAGAATCAAGATGAATCGCAGGTTTCTATCGATGGCGGCCGCCGCCGTCATGCTGGCTTCGATCTCGGTGGCACCGGTAACGGCCGAGGCTCCGGCCATCGCCTCGATGAGTGCGCTGGCATTCGCTCCGGACGGGACCCTGTTCGTGGGCGACGGCAAAGGGGGCGCGTTGTTTGCCTTGGCTGTCGAGAGTGACGAATCGGGAGACCCAACGGCGAGGATCTCTGTTCAGGACATCGAAGGGAAAATCGCCGCTGCGCTCGGGACCACCGCCGATCGAATCATGATCCACGACATGGCGGCACACCCGAAGACACACGAGGTGTACCTGGCGGTCTCGAGAGGGCGTGGCAAGTGGATCACCCGCTGGCTGCTCCCGAACGACATCGCCGACGCCGACATCTTGCTGCGCATTCAAGCGGACGGAGCGATCCGAGAGGTCTCGCTCGACGGCATCGAGTTCTCTCGAGCCGAGCTTCCGAATCCGGTCGATCCGACCAAGACGCATCGCTGGAAGGAGGGCATCAGCCTGCGGGCGGACACCATTACCGATCTGGCCTACGTGGACGGTACGGTATTCGTTGCCGGGCTCTCGAACGAGGAGTTCGCCTCGACGATGTGGAAGATGAGCTACCCGTTTGGCGATCGGGCGACCGCGACCACCCTCGAGATCTTTCACGGCGCGCACGGCGCGTTCGAGACGCATGCACCGATCCGGACCTTCGTGCCCTACGAGCTGGGCGGAAAGGCCCACCTGCTGGCCTCCTATCTGTGCACTCCATTCGTGACCTTTCCGGTCGACGAGCTTCAGCCGGGCAAGCATCTCAAGGGCCGCACGATTGCCGAGTTCGGCTCCGGGAACTATCCCCTGGACATGGTTCTGTACCAGAAGAACGGCAAAGACCGGTTGTTGATCGCCAACAGCAACCTGCCGTTGATGATTGTCGACACGGACGCGATCGAGGCATTCGAAGGAGAGCTCCTCGAGGAGCCCGACAGCTACACGGCCGGTCTCTCCTACGAAGCGCGCTCGGGTACCGGCGTCCAACAGCTCGACCTGCTCAGCCCGGCGTACTTTGTCGCGCTCCAGCGCCTGCCGGGAGGGACCCTCGATCTGGTCTCGCTCGACGTCAGGCGGTTCTGAGGAGCTGCCGCTGAACTCCCGGGCCGCGGTCTGGGCTCTCCTGGCGTGGACCGCCGCGGCGGCCTGTACGAGAGAGCCGGAGTTGGTGATCCGGCCGGAGCCGCAGAGCGGGTACGCCGGCCTGGTGGCGGTTGCGGGCCTGCCCGCGTCGGCCCTCGAGACTCTCCGGGAGCTCGAGCCGGAGGTGACGGAGTGGCAGGCCGTCCTTAGCGTCCTGACCGAGGACGCGGGCCCCGAAGGGCCGAAGGTGCTCGGCAAGTACGAGGTCGCCGAGGGAGAGCTGCGGTTCCGTCCCCGGTTCCCTCTTGATGCCGGGCTGATGTATCGGATCTACTTCGACGGGGACGCCTTCGACGAGCTCGCGCGCTCACGACGCCGTACGCGGAGCTTGCGCACGGAGGTGTGGCTGGGATCGCCGGCAGGACTGCCGGAGACCACGGTCTCGACCGTCTATCCTTCGACGCCAACCGTGCCTGAGAACCTGTTGAGGCTCTACGTGGAGTTTTCGGCGCCCATGCTGCCCCAGGATGTGAGCCGCCACGTCGAGCTTGTCGATTCGGCCGGACGGAGAGTGAACACCGCCTTCGTGGAGATCAAGGAAGGGCTCTGGGACCCCGGCCGGACCCGGCTGACGCTCTTTCTTCACCCTGGGCGGATCAAGAGAGGCGTCGGGCCGAATCAGCGGATGGGTCCACCGCTCCGGTCGGGCGAGACGTACCGGCTGGTCATAGGCAAGCAGCTGCGCGACGCCCGCGGCATACCGCTTCTGGCGGCCCACCAGAAATCTCTTCGAGTGGGTCCACCGGACCGGCTTTCACCTGAGCCCTCGAACTGGACCCTTTGGCCGCCTGCGACTCCCTCCGATCCCCTGCGTATCGAGCTTCCAGAGCCCCTGGACAAGGCGTTGCTCCTCAGGCTGGTCTCGGTGGTGGCTTCCGACGGTACGCTGGTTCCCGGTCGCGTGGACCTCTCCGAGGGCGAGACCCACTGGAGTTTCGCTCCGGACGCGCCCTGGGCGGACGGTGCCCACCGGGTACGGATCGATCCCGCGCTCGAAGACCTCGCCGGGAATCGGATCGGCCGGTTGTTCGATGAAGCCGCCGGCGCCGAATCGGACGAGACAGCCGAGCCACCGGTCGTCGAGCTGGAGTTCTTGGTGGCAGAGAACGCCCCCGGTTCCACCGGCGATTGATCCTCGCCGAGGTGGAGTAGCCGCGTGCTAGTTTGACCCGATGCCGGTGCATAGCTTCGCCGAGATGACCTGGGAGGAAGTCGCGGCGCTAGAGGGCGACCTGCTCGCGGTTCTGCCGACCGGCGCGATCGAGGCACACGGGCCCCACCTTCCGCTCGGGACCGACGAGATCATCGCCGTGGCCATGGCCGAGAACGGAGCGCGCCGGCTCTCGGACGACGGTCACACGGTTCTTCTGCTTCCTCCGCTCGTCTACACGTCGGCATCATTCGCGGCCGGTTTCGCCGGCACGCTCTCGGTCCGGCCCGAGACGGTGACCGAGCTGATCGTCGATGTGGGGAGCGCACTCGCGAAAGCCAGGGTGTTTCGCCTGGCGATCGCAAACGCGCACCTGGAACCGGCTCATCTGGCTTCGCTGCATAGCGCAGCCGAGAGACTGCGCGGCGAGGGCCTGTCCGTGGCTTTCCCGGATCTGACCCGCAAGCCGTGGGGATCGCGGCTGACCGACGAGTTCAAATCGGGCGCCTGTCACGCCGGCCGGTACGAAGGCTCGATCGTGATGGCCGCGCGAGCCGATCTGGTCCGAACCGAGATCCAGCGCCAGCTGCCCCCGAACCCAACGTCCCTTTCGACTGCGATCGGCAAAGGCATTGCCACCTTCGAAGAAGCCGGTGGAGAACGCGCGTACTTCGGCGACCCAGCGGCGGCGAGCGAAGAAGAAGGCCGGAGGACGATCGACGCGCTGGGCGAGATTCTTCGCGACGCGGTGGTGGATGCGCGAGACGCCTCCAGCCACGGCTCGATATCGCCTTGACGTGCCCTCGAGACATCTCTAACGTGGCGACGTGATTCTGGACGGAAAGAGCGCCGTTGTAACCGGTGGGGGCCGGGGCATCGGTGCCGCCGTGGCGAAGGCGTTGATCGGCGAGGGCGCCTCGGTGGTCGTGAGCGCCCGCTCGACGAACGAGATCGAGGCGGTCGCAAGTGAACTCGGGGGAGAGTCCGCGGGAGCCTGGGCGATTCCGTGTGACGTCACCGATCCCGGCCAAGTGGCGGACCTCCGAGATCGCTCGGTCACCTGCCTGGGGCAGGTGGACATCCTGGTCAACAACGCCGGAATCGCCGACTCGGCGCCCCTCGGCCGGACCACTCTCGAAGGCTGGAACCGATTGATGGCGGTCAACGCCACCGGCACCTTTCTCTGCACCCAGGCGTTCCTGCCCGGGATGGCTGAGCGAGGCTGGGGGCGAGTAGTCAACGTGGCGTCGGTGGCCGGCAAGGTGGGCGGCGCCTACATGGCGGCGTATGCGGCCTCCAAGCATGCGGTCCTGGGCTTCACACGCTCGGTGGCCGCGGAGACCGCAACCTCGGGGGTAACCGTGAACGCGGTGTGTCCCGGTTTCGTGGACACGCCGATGACCGATCAGTCGGTGGCGAGAATCGTCGAGAAGACCGGAGCCGAGGCCGACTCGGCGCGTGGGCGGCTGGAGAAGATGAGCCCCCAGAATCGTCTGCTCGAGCCAGGGGAAGTCGCCTTCCAGGTCCTCACCTTGTGCGATCCGCGGGCGAAGGGAGTCACCGGGCAGGCCGTCGTGCTGGACGGAGGCATGGTCCAGTCGTGAGCCCCGCCAGAACTGATGCAGCCAGCCTGCTGCCGGTGGAGCCGGTCGGATGGGCACGCCCACGGGGCTACTCGAACGGCATGTTGGCTCCCGCCGGCGGGCGGCTCCTGTTCGTCGCCGGCCAGATAGGCTGGGACAGCCAGCAGCGTCTGGTCGAGGGTGGCTTCGCGGAGCAGTTTCGCCAGGCCCTGTCGAACGTGGTGACGGTGGTCGAGACCGCCGGAGGGCATTCGTCGGATCTCGGCCGGCTCACGATCTACGTCAGCGATCGCTCCGAGTATCTAGACGAGCTCGGGTCCGTCGGGGAGGCCTATCTGGAGATCATGGGGCGACATTTCCCCGCGATGGCTCTGGTCGTGGTTCGATCGCTGCTCGAGCCCGGGGCCAAGGTCGAGATCGAGGGCACGGCGGTTATCGCGGAGGCCTCGGAGCGCATAGGCGAAGGCAAGTCGGATGGCGATTGACCCGAAGAGCTTTCTCTACAGTCATGACCGGGAGACCGGCGTAGTGACCGTCACGCTGAACCGCCCGGATCGTCTCAACGCTCTCACGTTCGAGGTCTATCGCGAGCTGCGCGAGACCTTCGAAGCACTCGATCGGGAGCCCGGCGTGGGCGCGGTTCTTCTGACCGGAGCGGGTCGCGCATTCTGCTCCGGGGGCGACGTCGAGGACATCATCGGTGAGCTGTTCGCCAAGGACTACCGCGGGCTGCTCGAGTTCACCCGCTCGACCGGAGATCTGATCCTGTCGATCCTCCGATGCCGGCGGCCGGTCGTCGGAGCCCTGAACGGCACCGTGGCCGGGGCCGGTGCAGTGATTGCCGCGGCCTGCGACATCCGAATCGCCTCCGAGCGAGCCAAGATCGCGTATCTGTTCACCAAGGTCGGGCTCTCTGGCGCCGACATGGGCGCTTCCTGGCTCCTGCCGCGAATCGTCGGTCAAGGGCGGGCGATGGAGCTGCTCATGTCGGGAGACTTCATCGACGCGACCGAGGCGCACCGGATCGGCCTCTACAACCGGGTTGTCGACGACGACAAACTGGCGGAGGCGGCCTGGACCTGGGCGGAGCGGCTGGCTCGTGGCCCCTCCTTCGGGCTCGAGGTCACAAAGAAGCTGGTGCTGCGCGAAGCTGCGATGGACGTCGAGACGGCGATGGCCGCCGAAACGGAGATTCAGGCGGCGTGTATGGAAGATCCGAACTTCCGCGAGGCCCACGAAGCCTTTGTCGAGAAGCGGAAACCCCGCTTTGAGTAGGACGCTCGATACGCGGACGATCGCAGCCTTCCTCGAGCCGCGCCATCTCGAGATCGCCGGTGAGATCGCCGATTTTGCAGAAGCCACTATCGCTCCACTAGCCACGACCGACGACGACCAGGAAGCTCGCGCCCAGGCGCGCGAGATCCTGGGCCTGCTCGGCGAAGCGGGCTGGTGTCGCTACGCCGTGCCGGCGGCCTACGGTGGAACACTGAACAAAGTCGACTCGATCGCGTGCTGCCTGATCCGGGATGCCCTGGCAGCAGCCTCTCCGCTCGCGGACTCCGTCTTCGCCCTCCAGTGCCTCGGATCGCTGCCGATCGCCCTACATGGCTCGGAGGAGCTCAGGGGCCACTGGCTGCCGAAAGTGGCGGCCGGCTCGGCGATGGCGGGTTTCGCGATGACCGAGCCGGGCGCGGGCTCCGACGCGAAGGCGATGACGACCGTCGCCCGCAGAACCGCGGACGGCTACGAGCTGACCGGTCACAAGATCTTTATCACCAACGCGGGCCTCGCGGATTTCTACTCGACATTCGCGCGCAACGACGGCCGGGAAGACCTCTCCTGTGTAGTGGTCGCCGCGGATGCTCCGGGCTGTCGATTCACGGCCGCGCAGGTCCTGAGCGCGCCCCATCCGCTCGGCGAGATCGCTTTCGAGGGATGCCGGCTTCCGGAGTCCGCGCGCCTGGGAGAAGAAGGCGACGGCTTCGACATCGCGATGGAAACACTGTCTCGCCTGCGAGCCACCGTGGCGGCGGCGGCGTGTGGGATGGCGTCCCGTGCGCTGGCCGAGGCCCGTGCTCATGCCCAGCAGCGCGAGCAGTTCGGCCGGCCGCTGGCCCGGTTCCAGCTGATTCAGCAGAAGCTCGCGACCATGGCGACCGGTCTCGCGGCTTCACGCCTCCTGACCTACCGGGCGGCACGAGCGGCTCTGGACGGGGACGACGACGTCATGTTCCGCTCCGCCATGGCCAAGCTCCAGGCGACCGAGACCGCTCAGGGAGTGGTCGACCAGGCGGTTCAGATTCTGGGCGGCGCGGGGGTCCTCAAGAACCACCCCGTGGATCAGCTCTATCGCTCCGTTAGGGCGCTGCGCATCTACGAGGGCACGAGCGAGATTCAGCAGCTGGTAATCGCGCGCGAGCTTCTTCGGTCGTAGGGGGAGTCGCCGGATGTGGAAGCCGCCGGAGCGGATCAAACACCAGTTGCTCCGGACGCGATGGCCGAGCGCGGACGAGGCCGCGAGCTCGAAGCTGTTCCGTCCGCTACGACTCGGTCCGATCGAACTGACCCAACGAACCTGGGTGCCCGCCATGGTGCCGTGGCGAGCCACCGACGACGGCTTCGTTACCGACGAGATCCTCGCCTGGTACGAGCGCTTTGCTCGCGGCCGGCCGGGCGCTCTGGTCGTCGAGGCGACCGGGATTCGTGACATTCCCAGCGGTCCGCTCTTGAGGATCGGGCACGACCGGTTCGTCCCCGGCTTGCGGGAGCTGGTTCGCACCGTGGAGCGAGCGAGCGGTGGAGAAACCGGCCTCTTGATCCAGATCATCGACTTCCTGGCGGTGCGCCGCCGACCCGAGCCCGGGAAGTTCTTCGAGCGCTACCTCGAGCTCGACGATAGCCATCGTCGCGCCGCCGCGAATCCGGCGACCGATCGGGAAGTGCGTGCGTACCTGAAGGGCCTGTCCGACGAGGAGCTCGATGAGGTCCTTGGGGAGCGGGATCTCGAGTCGCTCCGCTTCGGCTACCGCGAGCGGGTGACCGACACGCACCTGCCTCATATCCGGGATTTGCCGAATGTCCTGCCGGATCTCTTCGCCGCGGCCGCAACTCGGGCTCGCGCGTCGGGCTTCGACGGAGTCGAGCTCCACTACGCTCATGCGTACACCATGGCCTCGTTCCTCTCGGCTCGAAACGACCGTGACGACGGCTATGGAGGAAAGCTCGAGAACCGCCTGCGCCTGCCGATCGAAGTCTTCAAAAGGACTCGTGGCGAAGTCGGCTCGGAGTTCGCCGTCGGCTGTCGTTTTCTCGCCGACGAGTGCATCGAGGGCGGCAACACGGTCGAGGACGCCTGTGCAATCGGCGCGGCGCTGGCGCAGGCCGGAATGGACTTTCTGTCGGTTTCCCGCGGAGGAAAGTTCGAAGATGCGAAGCAGCCCAAAGTGGGCTGGGCGGTGTATCCCTATACCGGACGGAGCGGTTACGAGTGCATGCCGACCGCTCTCTCCGACGAGCGCGGTCCGTTCGGGCGAAACGTGCCTGCAGTGGCACGCATTCGAGAGGCGGTCCGCAGTGCCGGTCTCGAAACGCCGGTCATCGTAGCGGGAGGAATCTCGAGTTTCGATCAGGCCGAGTCGATCCTCCAGCGCGGCGAGGCCGATGCCGTGGCCGCCGCGCGTCAGAGCCTCGCCGATCCCGACTGGTTCCGCAAGATGCGTCTGGGAAGGGGGGACGAGATCCGGCGCTGCGTGTACACCAATTACTGCGAGGGCCTGGATCAGAAGCACAAGCAGGTGACCTGCCAGCTCTGGGACCGCGAGGCTCTGGAAGAGCGCGGCGTCCTACTCTCGAACGACGGCAAGCGCCGGCTGGTGGCGCCCGACTGGCGGCCCCGAAGCGAGGCCGAATCCTAGCGAGGGATACCGTGGCGCTCGGTCGATTGCACGAGGCCGGCAGCCGGGCCGCCTACCGATAGAATCCCATGGCGCCTGCTTCCGGCGCGATTCACAGGGGACCATGGATATCGTTTGCATCGGAGGAGGGCCGGCCGGACTCTATTTCTCCATCCTGATGCGCAGAGCGTTTCCGGAGTCCCGAGTTCGGGTCATCGAGCGCAACCGCGCGGACGACACATTCGGGTGGGGAGTCGTGTTCTCCGACGAAACGCTGGGAGCGTTCGAGGAGGCGGACGCCAAGAGCTACAGCGAGATTACCGCGAGCTTCAGGTACTGGCGCGATATCGAGACCTACCACCGGGGTGAGTGCGTGGTCTCGACCGGGCACGGTTTCGCCGCGCTGTCGCGCAAGAGGCTTCTGCTCATCCTCCAGCGGCGCAGCCAGGAGCTCGGCGTCGAGCTCGAGTTCGAGACCGAGGTCGAAGACCTCGATCAGATCGCCGGGGCCGACCTGATCGTCGCCTGCGACGGTGTCAACAGCCGGGTTCGGGACACCTACGCCGAGCACTTCGGCGCCCAACTCGATTGGCGCAAGTGCAAGTTCTGCTGGCTGGGAACCGACAAGCCGCTCGAGGCGTTTACATTCATCTTCAAGGATACTCCGAACGGCCTGTTCCAGGTGCACGCCTACCCGTTCGAAGACGGTCTGGGAACCTGGATCGTGGAGTGCCGGGAGGAGGTCTGGGAGCGGGCCGGACTCGACCAGGCCTCCGAGGAGGACACCGTGGCGTTCTGCGAGGAGATCTTCGCGGAGGAGCTCGGGGGATATCGTTTGCTGACCAATCGGTCACTCTGGCGCTCGTTTCCGACGGTCCGGTGCCGGGCCTGGTATCGGGGCAACCTGGTTCTTCTCGGCGACGCTGCGCACACCGCGCACTTCTCGATCGGTTCGGGAACCAAGCTTGCGATGGAAGACGCCATCGCGCTCACGGAGAGCTTCAAGCAGGCGCGTACCCGGGACGTGAGGGGAGCCTTGCGCCGGTACGAGGACGAGCGCTGGGTCGACGTCATCAAGCTCCAGAAGGCGGCTCAGACCAGCCTCGAGTGGTTCGAGAACTCGTCGCGCTATCTCGGGCAGGAGCCTCTCCAGTTCACGTTCAACCTCATGAGCCGATCGAAGCGGATCACCTACGACAATCTGAAAGAGCGGGACCCGGTTTTGATCGGCCGGGTGAACGAGTGGTACCGGCGTCACGTGCGCGCACAGCTACGGCCTGGCCAAAAGGCCGATCCACCAATGTTCACGCCCTTCAGACTGCGAGGCCTGGAGCTCGCGAACCGGATCGTCGTGAGTCCGATGTGTCAGTACTCGGCGACGAACGGGACTCCCAACGACTGGCATCTCGTTCACCTGGGGAGCCGAGCCGTGGGCGGCGCCGGGCTGGTGATCACCGAGATGACCGACGTACTCGCCGAAGGCCGGATCACGCCATCGTGCGCCGGCATGTACGAGCGGGAGCATGTCGAGGCCTGGAAGCGGATCGTCGATTTCGTACACGCGAGTTCGGCCGCCAAGATCGGGCTTCAATTGGCGCACGCCGGGCGCAAGGGTTCCGTGCGACACCCTTGGGAGGGCGACGACGTTCCGCTTACCGCTGAAGACGGAGCCTGGCCGACGATCGCCCCGTCCGCGTTGGCCTTTCGCCAGGGATGGCCGGTTCCAAAGGCCATGGACCGCGCGGACATGGACGCGGTGCTGGGAGCGTTCGTGCGGGCCACGATCTACGCCGAGGAGGCGGGCTTCGATCTGATCGAGCTGCACATGGCTCACGGCTATCTTCTGTCGAGCTTCATCTCGCCGCTCACAAACCGGCGAAGCGACGAATACGGGGGATCTCTCGAGAATCGCATGCGCTATCCACTGGAGATCTTCAAGGCGATGCGCGCCAGTTGGCCGGAGCGACGGCCGATGTCGGCGCGGATCTCGGCCACCGACTGGATGCCGGATGGATCCGGGGTCACCGCCGAGGAGGCGGTCGAGGCCGCCGCGATGTTGGCCGAGGCCGGGTGCGACATCATCGACGTGTCTTCGGCCGGAAACGTGTCTGAATCCGAGCCCGAGTACGGCCGCATGTATCAGGTTCCGTTTGCAGAGAAGATCCGATTCGAGGCCGGTGTGCCGGTGGCGACCGTGGGCGCGCTGCTCGGCGCCGACCACGCCAACACGGTTCTGGCCGCCGGCAGGGCCGATCTCGCGGTGATGGCCCGCCCGCACCTACGCGACCCCTACCTGACACTTCACGCCGCGGAGACCTACGGTCTCTGGCAGCATCGATGGCCCGAGCAGTACCTGCCGGCCCGGCCTCGGCCACCCCGGCCCGAGCGGCGGCGCAAGTAGAGAAAACCCTGAAATGAACGAAGCAAACTAATGAAGCATCGAACCCGACTCAAGGTCCGCTTCGGCGACGTCGATCTGGCCGGAATCGTCTACTTCCCGCGGTTCCTCCACTATTGCCACGTCGGGATGGAGGACTATTTCTCGAAGGTCCTCGGCATCGACTACGACGATCTTCTCCTCGAGCACCGCCTCGCGTTTCCCACTGTCCATATCGAGATCGACTTTCTACGGCCGCTGAAATACGGCGAGAAGGTGGAGATCGAGATGGAGATCAAGAAGATCGGCCACACCTCGGTCGAGTGGCGCTACCGGATATTCCGGGTCGGCGAATCCGAAGCCATCGCGGCGAGCCGGCACGTGACGGTTTGCACCAATCTCGACAGCTTCGAGAAACGCCAGTTTCCGGACTGGCTCCGACGTCGCCTTGGCTCCGAGCATCCTGCGGCAAAGCCTGCCGGCTGATTCGGGCACCGCGTGCGGATAGAATAGGCGGGCCCAGTTCGGGCCGCTCTTCAACTCTCTATGTGCGGAATCGTAGGAAGCCTCGACCGGTCTCGTGCGGGCGGCGAACGAGCCGAGATCATCCGGCGGATGATGCAGAGCCTGACCCACCGGGGCCCGGACGGGATCGGTCAAGTCGACAGCGGGGAGTGCGCGCTGGGGTTCTGCCGGCTGGCGATCATGGACCCGGACGGTCCATCCCCTCCGTATGCCAACGAGGATCAGAGCGTCTGGTGCCTCGCGAACGCGGAGATCTACAACTCGGAAGATCTCAGGCGGGACCTCGAATCCAAGGGGCACACCTTCAACACCGGTGTCGACACCGAGATTCTGCCGCACCTGTACGAGGAGCTCGGTCTCGAGTTTGTCGAGCGCCTGAACGGGATGTTCGCGCTTGCCCTGTGGGACAGCCGCCGTGGCAGGCTGGTTCTGGCGCGCGACCGGGCCGGCGAAAAGCCGCTCTTCTACTGGCAAGACGGCCGCGATCTGGTGTTCGCCTCGGAGCTTCGGGCTCTGGTCTTGCATCCATCGGTTCCCTCCAGCCTCGACGCGGTGGCTCTTCGCCGGTATCTCCTTCACGACTACTTTCCGGCGCCGATGACGCCGCTCGCGGGCGTGCGCAAACTGCCTGCCGGCCATTTGATGACAGTCGAGCGGGGCAAGGTATCCGTTCGCTCGTACTGGGACTTGGCCGATCACTTCGACAATCCGGCGCTTGCGCGAAGGAAGAGGGCGGATCTGGTCGAGGAGCTCGACGCTCTTCTCGGCCGCGCAGTCGAGCGCCGGCGCAGGAGCGACGTTCCAATCGGAGTGTTTCTCTCCGGCGGCATCGATTCCTCGACCGTGCTCGCCTACATGAGCGAGCAGGTCGGACCGGGTGTGCCGGCCTTCTCGCTGGGTCACCTGGACGAGAGCTTCGACGAGTCGCGGTTCGCCCGCTCTACCGCCGAGTTCTTCGGCGCGAGGTTCGAGCAGCTGGTGCTCTCGGAGGACGACCTCGCCGAGGGTCTGAAGCTCGTGGGCGAGGGCTTCGACGAGCCGCTGGGCGACGCCTCGATCATCCCGACGCACCTGCTGGCCAGGCACGCCCGCCGGAAGGTGAAGGTGGTGCTTTCGGGCGAGGGCGCCGACGAGCTGTTCGCCGGTTACCCGACGTATCTGGGCCACAAAGTTGTCGGCGCCTACCGCAAGCTGCCGCGGAGCCTTCGGCGCGGATTGGTGCGGGGAGCTCTGCGGGTTATGCCGGTGAAAATGGGTAACGTGGGTCCCGGCTATCTCCTCGAACGATTCGCGATCGCCGCCGAGCGGGACCTGGTCGAACGTCACCACATGTGGTTCGGCAGCGTGAATCCTCGGCTGCAGAAGCGAGTCCTGGCCCCGGACCTGTTGGGCGGTCTCGAGACGGACGACGCCTTCGGCTCGGCGCGACTCCGGCTCGCCGGCCGCGAGTTCCGGGACGACCTGTCCCGGCTTCTGTACACGGACTTCACGATGTACCTTCAGGACGATCTGCTGACCAAGGTGGACCGAGCGACGATGCTGGCATCACTCGAGGCGCGAGCGCCGTTTCTGGACCACGAGCTGGCGGAGTTCGTTGCCGGGCTTCCCTCGAGCGAGAAGCTCTCAGGCCTCACGACCAAGGCGATCTTGCGCCGAACGGTCGAGAAGCGATTGCCCAAAGACGTCCTCGGGCGGCGCAAGCGCGGCTTCAACATCCCCTTCTCCCGATGGGTCCTTCACGGACTGGGGGCGCACCTCGAGGAGCGGTTCACGGCGGAGCGAGTGACTGGGCGCGGGCTGCTCTCACCGGAAGGCGTGGGTCAATTGCTCCGTGAGCATCTGGATCGGAAGGCCGATCATCGCAAGCCGCTGTTCAATCTGCTGGCGCTCGATCTGTGGTGTGATCGCGTGTTCGGCGAGGGCTCCGAGGTTCCGTTGTCGTTCCCCACGACCGCCGCACGGATCGCTGGATCGTCGTCGAGAATGGCCTCGTGACGCTGTCACGCGCGATTCTCCTGGGAGCGGCGCTCCTGTTCCTGTTCTGGCTGGGTGGGCATGATCTCTGGGCGCCCGATGAGCCTTATTTCGCGGAGGGAGCCCGCGAGATGGTCGCCGACGGAAAATGGGCGGTGCCCCATGTCAATGGCGTGGTGACTACCGACAAACCACCATTGTTTTTCTGGCTGATCGCGCTCTTCTCGCTGCCTTTCGGAACTGTGACCACCTGGACCGCGCGTCTCCCGTCCGCGCTCGCGGCTCTGGGCACGGTCGCAATCACGATGAACCTAGGTCATCGTTTCTACGGCCCGCGGACCGCGGCCCTGGCTGGGGCCGTGCTAGCGACGAGCTACCTGTTCTGGGAAAAGGCGCGTTGGAGCCAGACCGACGCGGTGCTCTGCTTTCTGATCTGGTGCGCCTTGGGGAGCTTTGCCCTGTTTCGAGCCGGAGACCTGTCCGGCGTGAGGGCGGGCTTGATCTTCTGGATCTCCATGGCTCTGGCGGTTCTGAACAAGGGTCCGGTCGGATTGCTCCTACCGTTGGGTATTGCTCTCGTGGTTCTAGCCGGCGATCGCAGTCTGGGAAGCTGGCGACGGTTCGCTCCCTGGACGGGACCGCTGGCGTTTCTCGGGATCACCGGCGCTTGGATTCTCTTTGTCACCTTCGGCGGTGGGGGAGAGTACTCGGTCTGGGGAGCACTGAAGGAGCATTTCGTCGATCGCGGGATTCACGGCTACCACCACAAACAACCACCCTGGTACTACGCGGAGGTACTGCCCGCGATACTGCTGCCTTGGACGTTCCTGGTACCCGGCGCCCTGGTCCTCGCCTGGCGTCGCCGAACGCACTGGGATCGTTTTTTTCTCACTCTCGCCTGCTTCGTGGTGATCTTCTTCTCGATCTCGACCGAAAAGCGGGAGCTGTACGTTCTTCCCGCGTTTCCGGCGTTCGCGATCATGGTGGCGAGTTTCGGAGCAGCCCTGACGGGTTGGCAAGAGCCGGCAGGTTCGCAGGACCTCCCGCTTTCGAGGCGATGGGGCACGATCGCCCAGATGCTCCTGGGCGGGCTTCTGGTCGCCATTGGCCTGTACGCCCCTACGGCCCGGCTGATGGTGACCTTCGTACCGGTGTGGGTGGCCTACGTCTTCGGAGCGATAGTGATCACAACCGGTCTCGCCGTGGTCGCATTCGCCTATCGCGGATCGGTGCTCCGCTCGATGCTCGCGAGCGCCGCCGGCTTCTCGGTTCTCCTTCTGTTCGTTGCTTCGGTGGTGTGGCCGTTCTACGAGACGATCAAGTCCGCGCGACCCTTTTCGCTGGTGATGAAGAACGAGACCCAAGGCGCCAGAGAGGCGGGACGCCCGGTGATGTGCTTCGGCCTGGCGAACCTGCCGGAACACTTCGCCTATTACACCGACGGCGTCTACACGCTAGAGACCGACGATCCGAAGACCCTGGCCGAACATCTCGACAATCCCGAAAAGACATTCGCGGTCGTCAACGGCAACCGGCTCGCCGAGCTTCCGGAGGGTCTGCAAGGGAGCCTGGTGACGATTCACGAGACCACGCTGGCCAGGCGGCGCGTGCTGCTGGTGACCAACGGCAAAGAGCCCTAGTATCCCGACAACTAACCTACCGCACCGCCGGCCCGGAGCCGGTAGATCATGTAGCGCTTCTTCTCTCGGAAGAGGTCGCTGTCGAGGTTCTCGAGCCGCTGATCGACCTTTCGCAGCTTCTTGCCGAAGAATCGAGCCAACGTCCGGGCCCAGAAGGGCTTCTTCTGAGCGCCGCGTAGAAGGGCCAGGCGGACCGACGGGATGAAGTACTGCTCCAGAATCCCGCACGCGAGATCGAGACTCGGCGCCACCTGCTCGGTGATGTCCTGCTCGATCTCGATCTTGAAGCCCGACGCCTCTGCCGCGGCGAGGAAGTCGTCGAGGACGTGACCGCTCCGGCAAATGTAGCTATCGTCTCTTTGGAGCACAAAGTAGTCGCTCGAGAGGACCGAGCCGCCCGGGGCGAGCGCGGACTGAATCGATGGGAACAGCTGCGCCAGGGGAACGTACTGCGCCGACTCGCTCATGAAGACGAGATCGAACCTCCGCTCCGGCCGGAAGTCCTCGAAGCGCTCGAGGTGGAAAGGGCAACCGGTCGCGGCGCTGAAGCGCTCCCCATGGGAGGCATCCGGGGACAGTCCCTCGACGTCGTATCCCCTCTCCTTCAGAGCCAGGGCATTGCCGCCCGCACCACAGCCGACGTCCAGGACGCTTCTGGCTCCGTCGGGGATGAACGAGAGCAGACGCTCTAGATAGCGCTCCTGAGCGACCCGCAGCCCCTCCAGCGTCATCGGATCCGAGGAATCCCACAGGCCGTAGTGGAGGTGCCGCAGGCCCAGGACTTCAATATAGAAACGCAGGCCGACGTCGTCCTCGGGAACCCCGGTGGGCTCCATGAGATCGCCGATCCGGAAGGTCTCTTCGAGTCGCCGGTCCAGAAACCCGAAGCGGTCGGGACGGGGGAGGCCGGATCGATTCATTCGCCTTCACCGGCAAGCTCGGTGGCTAGCTTCTTGAGCGCGGTCCGGTCGATCTTGCCGAGGTGGGTGCGTTTGAAGGCCTCGACGAGATGGACTCGGCGCGGATGCTTGTAGGGCTGCAGATGCTCGAGGACAAACGCCTTGAGCTCCTCGGCCAAGTCCGATTCCGGGGCACGTTGCTCTTTGGGAACCACGAACGCAATCGGCTTGGTCAGGCCGTCGGCATTGGTCACGCCGACGACGGCGCACTCGTCTACCCCCTCGTGTCGCATCAGGCAGCTCTCGACCTCTTGCGGCGCGAGCCACTTGCCGCCCACCTTGAGGACGTCGTCGCCCCGGCCGCGGTAGGAGACGTAGCCTTCGGCGTCGCGCTGTACCAGATCGCCGCCTACGAACCACTCGCCCCGAAATGCGGCGGAGGTCTTGGCGATGTTCTGCCAGTAGCCGATCGCTCTGGAGTCGCCGCGAACCCAGAGCTGCCCGACCTCGCCGTCGGGCACCTCGTGGCCGCTTTCGTCGCAGACCCGGACCTCGAATCCGGGTACCGCGCGGCCCAAAGTGCCTGGCTTGACCGCATCCGGTGTGTTGGAGAGGAAGATGTGCCACATCTCGGCCGTGCCCAGGCCATCCAGGAGCTCGACCCCGAAGGTCTGCTTCCAGCGATGGTAGAGGGGAGCTGGCAGTGCCTCGCCGGCCGAGGTGGCGAAACGGAGCGTCGCCAGGTGGCCACCGCCCGCGTCGGCGTGGCCGACCATCTGGTTGATCATGGTCGGAACGTTGACCAGGATCGTCGCGCCGTGGCGAGCGGCCTTCTCGAACAGCACTTCCGCCGTCGGCCGTTCGGGAAACAGGACCGCCGAGGCTCCCACTGAGAAAGGGAAGAGGAGGTTGGAGCCGGTGGCGTAGCCGAAGAAGAGCTTGGGCACCGAGAGGGTGACATCGGATTCTGCGTAGCCGAGTGCGTTCTTCGCGTAGCACTCGGTAGTGTTGGCGAACGAGCGATGAGTCTGGACCACCGCCTTGGGGCGGCCGGTGGTTCCGCCCGAGAACAGCCAGATGGCTGGATCGTCCGGATGGCAAAGCCGGGTCTCGAAGTCCGTTCCGAGGTTCCCAACCGACTCGTCGAATGAGGGCCTTCCGCCGGCGTCACTCCCGACGACCAGGAAGCAAGGCTCCCGGGAGGACTTCTGCGCCGCGGTCTCGAAAGCCGACAGCACCCCGGAGTCGACGACGACGCAGCTCGCCCGGCTGTAGTCGAGGAGGGCGGCGAGATTGTCAGACTCGAGATCCGGGTTGACCATCACCACGACGGCGCCGAGCTTGAGCACGCCAAAGAATGCCCCGACGAACTCCGGAGTGTCGCGCAAGGCAATGAGCGCGCGCTCTTCGCTCCGAACGCCGAGGCCGGCGAGCGCCTGCGCAAACTGGTTCGAGAGGGCTTGGACCTGGCGGTAGGTCAGCTCGCCGGTGTCGGTGCGGAGCGCGATCCGGTCGCCCCGTCCCTCCTCGATTCGCTGGTCGAGAAAGTAGCCGGCGATGTTGAAGCGATCGGGAGGGCGAAACGTCATAGGGAGGCTAGCCTAGCGTTTCATCCCGTTTTTCCATACCTCTGCCGGGCACCCTGGAGGAATTCCCCGGTGAGATGCCGGAGGCCTGGTTGCCGTTCGAGTGTGCCCCGGCGTCGCAGAAGATAACCGGTTTGGAATGAGTGAGTTAGAGAAGGTGTGTCCTCGAGTTGGGAATGCAGCTATTCGAATACGCGACCGGTATAGCCCTTGCCCTCCCAAGGGGTTCCAGAAGACTCACGTGAGGAAGAAACCCATGAGAATACCGAATACGCCACTGATGAGAGCGGTCGGACCGCCGGCCCTGAGGCTACTGGCAGCGTTGGCCTGTGCGAGCGCACTCGCCCTGGCCCCGACCGAGATCGCCTGGGCCCGCGGTGGCGCCTCCCAGGGCGTCGTCAGCGCCGACGATGCCGAGCGGCCCTGGCCGATCACCCCCGCATCTCGTACGTCACTCTCGACGAGGCGGTTGATGCGCTTCATCGCCGACTCCTCGATCTCGTGGTCGGAAATCACCAGAAACGACGCCAAGACCGGCTCGCCACTGAGCTCGATGAATCGGAGGAGGCGCTCGATTGTGGCCCTCACGGCCTGAGGCTGGACCGCGATGAAGACCAAGGCGCCGACCAGAGCAAGGCTGTCGAGCTCAGTGACCCGAGAAGAGGTGACTATCTCGGGACTGGAACTACCGACCGGAGGAGTAGAGGTCGGCGCACTGGAGGCACAGGCCCCGTGCCGGGTCCCAGTCCGGAAAATCACGGCGAATCGCCTGCCGTACAGTCGTCGCCAGTTCCGCTCCGTTCGGCTCGAGGTGCGGGGAAGGCATCCTGCACACCGGGCACCGGCCGGATACTCCGGCCTCGGTCGCCGGAGTCGGCTCGGCCGCAAAGTCCGCGAGCTCGGCGTGAGTCGGCCGCCGAGTGTTGAAGAACCGTTCGAAAACGGTCGGTCCCTCGCCTCCCAGCATTCGAAAACAGTTGAGAAAATCGGCGCGCCGCAGGCGTTTTTGACCGGGCGCAAGCTGACCACGAGCCTCGAGACGACCGTCCACGGTCGTGTCCCACAGTGCTCGGTAGCGTTCCCGCAAGAGACTCTCCATCACCGGACCGTCCTCGTCGGCTCCCAGGGAGCGCTCGAAGCCGAATTCCGGATCGAGCATGTCGGCGATGTGGAGAAGCTCGCGGTGTAGCCAGTGCGTTATCCGATCGCTGGCAATCAAGGTCGCCACCCGAATTCGCAGCAAGAGAATCGGTCGGCTGTCGCCCGCGCGGTAGCCTTGAAGATCGGCAAACTCGTCGCCCGCCTTGAGGACAGGCACCATGAGGGCTCGAGAGGTGTCGGTGCCGATCGACGGGTACTGGCCGATCGCGCGACGCACAGGCCTTCCCAGGCCTAGCCGGAGGAACCAGCGCCCGTAGAAATCGAGGAAGCCGGACTCCCTCGTCGCAGGATCCGCGATCTCGTAGATGGCCTCGCGCTCGCGGTGAAATCGACGGTTCTCGTCGAGCGCCTCCGATCTGACAGCCGCGAGGACCGAGTCTTCGACCAGACGCGGATCGAACTCGAGCGAGTAGGCAACCGGCGGCTCAGGAGTCACGTTGCCCATTGCCGCAGCCGCGGACCAGGTGCTCATGCCACCTCGCCCGGTTCTGGACACTCTCCTCGCCCGATCTGGACGAGATCATCGCTCTCGGATCCGCAGGCCATTGGCACTTTGTCGGGCTCGGTGGAGCGCAGCGTGAGGACCTTCGGTCCGACTGCAACGCCCAGCCGAGCGCACTCGACCAGCAGGAAGACCTCACAGAGCCTGCCGAGGGTGTTGTAGAAGGGAAGGGTTTCGGTGTCTCGGAGGCTCCGGGCGAAGGCTCGCCCAAATCGCGCCAGGTGCCGGGTCAAGAAGGAGCCGACAGCGCTCAGGGTGACCTCGGCCATCTCCGTATCACCTTGCTCGATCGCCCAGCACTCCTTGCGTGACAGGAACTCCAGGAACTCGAACTCACAGGCAATGTGATCGTGGCGCTCGTGGCGGGTGTCGCTCGAGCGCAGACCGAAGGCGGCGTAGAAACCGCCCAGATCGGCGAGCTCGTTGCTGCGCATGAGAAGTGCCTGACGCCCGTACTCGCACTCATAGGGGCAGACCCGACCCCGCAAGGTGTGGCCGAACAGCCGCTCGTAGGCCTCGTTGAGAGGGTCGAGTCCGGGTGAGCGCGATGCGCAGACGCTCTCGAGTGCGGCCTCGAGCCGTCCGTTCTGTTCACCGTCGAGGTTCCTTGCCGCGACTCGCAGAGCCTGGCGGCCCTGCCTCGAAAAGAAAGCCTCGAGGAGGGCATCGCCGGGACGGTCGAACCCGAGCTTCAAGGCCCGGCCGAGAACCGCGCGGGCCAGGGCTCGGTCGGTGGCGCGAGGCGCTTCGGCAAGGGTAGTCATCGTTGCGCCTCAGATCGAGTTTGCATGGGCATTGGTACGCACGTGAAGCGGCTCCTCGACCGTGGTTCGAAAGAGCTCCCGACCGTCCTTACCGAAGGCGATCACGGTGTCGTTGTACAGGGTGAACGGACGGCCCCGGTAGGTACCCTCGTAGATCATCGGACCCTCCTCGATTTCGTACCGGAAGATGATCCGGCTGTCGCGACGGAACAGATTCAGGACACACAGAAGCTCGCGATCGGGGTACTTGTAGCGCTCGACGGCGCGCTCGACGCCGGGTCCGAACATCTGCTCCAGGTACGGCGTTGGCACCCAACGGGGCGGAATGTAGTAGCCGTTGGGCTGGGTGCCGAGCTGGGGGTAGAGCGGCAGAGCGACTTTGGCTTCGTGAACCAGGTAGTAGAGCGGGTTCTGGCGATCCTCGGCCCAGGTGCCGTCCTCCTCCAGTTTCGCGAGCCCCTGCAGGCGGATCTGGCCGATGCAGGCCGCCATGCAACGAGTTTCCATGGGCACGCCGCCCGACTCCGGGTCCGTACCCTCGACCCGGGGATAGCAGGCGATGCATTTCTCGCTCACCCGGGTGTTGCCGCGGTACATCGACTTCTTGTACGGGCAGGCTTCGACGCACTTGCGATAGCCGCGGCACTGCTCCTGATCGAGGAGCACGATGCCGTCCTCGGGCCGCTTGTAGATCGCCTTGCGCGGGCACGCAGCGAGGCAGGCCGGATAGCTGCAGTGGTTGCAGATTCGAGCCAGATAGAAAAACCAGGTGTCGTGCACGGGCAGCTGGGTGCCGACCTTGTCGAGCTCGCCTTGGACGCCCTTCTTTCCGACGGGGTTGTCTTCGTAGATGTTGGGCGAGTTCCACTCTTCGTCACTGGGCAGGTAGCCGAGGACACGGGAGCTCTCGGGATCGAAGGTCGTCTCCGCGGCCTCGAAGATGGTCTTGCCTTTGAACTCGCCGTACGGGCCGGAGGGCTCGTCGGACGCCTCACCGTCCCAATACTGTCCCTCGGGATCGGCTTCGCTGAGTTTCTGCAAGATCTTGACGTCCCAGGATTGCGGATAGCCTCCGTAGGGCTTGGTCTCGACGTTGGCCCACCACATGTGCTCCTGGCCCTTGCTGAAGGTCCAGGTCGATTTGCACGCCATCGTGCAGCTCTGGCAGGCAATGCAGCGGTTGATGTTGAAGACGAAGGCGAACTGCTGCTCGGGGAAGCGCGCCCCGTACGGGTAGTCCATTTCACGCCCGAGGTGCCAGTTGTTGACTTTCGGCATAGCCCTTCCTCCTAGTCGTCCTCAGCGATGATCTGTTCTTTGTCGTTTCGGGTCGCCTCTTGCCCGATTTGCACCAATCGCTGGGGGCCGCCGGTTCGAAGCGAGTCGGTGTTTTGCACCACCACGCGAAAGCGTCCCCAGACTTCGAGCGCCTCAGCGACGATCCGCCGCACTTCGACCTCTCCCAGCTCGCGATAGGCGCGATGCGCGCCGGCGTATTGCGGCTTGCGAAAGAGATCCAGTAGCCGGTCTTCGTTGAAGCCCAGTGCCGCGAACTCTTCGGCGAAGGTAGCGGCCATCTCCCGCATCGACTCGCGGTCGCCGGGGACGGTGACTCCGACGAGCTCGTGCGGGTCCTGCGGATCTGGCTCCCGATAAGGCATTAGCTCTTCCTCACCCGAGTGGCCTGGCCCGCCAGATAGGTTTGCATGAAGTCGTTTTCGTTGTCCGGCGTGTATCCGGTCGTCGCCGGCTTCCACATCCCCTTGCCGCCGAGGCCGCCGTCCTCGGCCTTGGTCACCCGCACCAGGGTTTCCTTGGGCACCGTGTTCAAGGCGTGGTTGTCGGCCTCGCCGCCGAAGATGAACTTCATGAACACCTTGGATTTGTGAAACAGCGTGTCGGTCTGGTGCATCGGCATGTGCCAGTTGCGGGTGATCGACTGCTGCGAGCCGTAGCGGAGGTTGGCCTGGTATCCCGTGTTCGCCGAGAGCGCCCGGCCGTCCGGTCTCGTCTCGTGCGCCCGCACGCTCTTCTCCGTCGCGATGAAGGGCGCGTGCTTCATCATCACGATGTTGTACGGGTAGGCGTGGTTGTACTTGACTCGCAGCATGCAGCGGGCGACTCGGTAGAAGAACTCGTCGGGCTTGGCGCCGAGGTACGGCCGGTCGGCGGGGTTTGCGTCGACGTAGACGTAGTCGCCGTCGTTGATGCCGAGATCGCGCGCGGCCTGCGGGTTGACGTGGAGCTGATGCTCACCGACGCTGGGTGAGCGCCTGTCGATCCGGTAGGGATCGCCGAAGTTGGAGTCGTAGAGCATGTGCCAATCGACGTTCGACCAACCGCTGTGCACGCGGTGTCGGGTCTTGGGGGTCAGGCAAAAGAACTGGAATCCCTTCTCCCAGAGGAAGTTCTTGGTGCCCTTGACCTGCTTCCACGGCATCTTGATGTTGCGCACCGTGCGATCGTCCCAGTGTTCGGCGCCGCCCGGGAGTCCGTAGTCATCCGGCCGGACGAACGGGTTCGTGCTGACGATGACGTTGGGCAGGTAGGGAGTCGCTTCGGGGCCCTCACGGTGGACGATGAAGTTCTCTCCGTACTCGATGGCTTCGGGCACGTCGGAATAGGCGTGCAGCCGGCCGGTGTCGGTGTGGAAGGGTTCGCTGTCGTGGATCTGCTCGTAGAACGGAATCCGCGGATAGGTGCGGAAGTTCATCAGTGCGCCACCGGGCGGGCCGTATCTGCCGGCCATGAGATCCTCGACCGTGTAGCCCGAGGTGGTGGTCGAGCTGTCCAGCAGGCGCTGCAAGTAGACCTCGCGGCGGCCTTCGTGCTCGAACTTGAAAGCCTGCTCGAAGCGCTCGTCGCCGGTGACCTTGCCGAGGGCGCGGGCGATGCCGGCCAGGATCGCCAGGTCGTCCCTGCTGTCGAAGAGCGGTTGGATTCCTCCCTTCCACACCTGCAGGAAGGGATTGGAGCAGCTGGCGGTAACCTCCAGGTCCTCGAACTCGAGCCACGAGTTTGCCGGCAGCGCGATGTCGGAGTACTCGATCGAGGCGGTCATCTGGATATCGAAAGAGACGATCAGCTCGATGTTGGGATTGACGTTCTTGATCATGCCGTACGCCCACTTGGCGTTGTTGATCAAATTGACGTTGTTGAAGATGATCGATTTGGTCGGCGTCGGCATGTGGCTGTCGCCGGTAAAGTTCTTGCGGCCGTACTTCGGCGTCTCGACGATCAGAGCCTTGTCGCCATGGTTCCAGTACGCAGGCTCTTCGTCCTTGGTGTAGGCGTGTGCTCGGATGTCCTTGCCGGGTGTCTCCGGGTCGAGATCCAGATCAAAGGGGTCTTCGGCGACCCAGCCCTTGAAGCCCGGCCCGGTCCAGGGTGAGCCTTGAAAGAGAGCCGCCTTGTAGTTCCCCGCCCAGGTGTGACAGCCGGCGCCGGGCTTGCCGATGTTGCCGGTCAGGAGGAGTGGCAGATAGGCCGCCCGGTTCATCTCGGTGGCGTGGAACCAGTGGTTGATGCCCTCGCCCTGGTGGATGGCGGCCGGCTTGATCGTTGCGAGGTCTTCGGCCAGCCGCTCGACCATTTCGCGAGGGCAGTGGGTGATGTCGCAGACGGTGTCGAGGTCGTAGTCCTCGAGATGGGTCTGGTAAAGAGTCCAGAGCGTCGAGCACCGTACGGTCGAGCCGTCGGCCAATCGAACGTCGTAGCTCCCCTCGAGCGCGGGTGCGAAGCCTTTGGCCTTCATGGTCTCCCCGATGTCGTCCCGATTGAGGGCCCGTGGAGCACCTGCGGTCTCGTCCCAGATGACGTAGTCGCCAAGTTGCTCGTGCTGCTCGGCGGTCAACCCCTGGATCTTCATCGACGGGCCCTCGGGGTCGAGCTCGGAGGAGTAGTCCGCGAAAACCTCGTGGGCGCGCAGCCGCTTCAGGTTGTCTTGGCGCACGAGGAGGGGAAAGTCGGTGAAGCTCTTGACGAAGGTCTCGTCGTACTGCTTCTTCTCCATCATCAGGCGGGTGATGCCCAGCCAGAGCGCGGCGTCGGTGGCCGGCCGGATCGGGATCCAGTAGTCGGCCTTGGTCGAGGGCGGTCCGTACTCGGGCGCGATCACCACGATCTTGCCGCCGCGCTCCATGCACTCGATGAACCAGTGGGAGTCGGTGAGCTTGTTTTCGACCAGGTTCTTGCCGTCCATGACGATGAGCTTGGAGTAGCGGAGATCGTTGAAGTCACAGTCGGAAGCTTGGAGGCCGTGCACCCAGGGGTGACCGGGGGCCTGGTCGCCGTGCCAGGTGTAGTTCGACCAGGCCCTACCGCCGCGTGCCTGGTCGGGCCCGACGCCGCGCACCTTGGCGTCGAGCAACGCCAGGGTGTTACACAGGCGATACATGCCGTACTTGCCGATCACACCCAGGAGCCCCATGCCGCCGCGCATCTTGATCGTGCGGGTTCCGGCGCCGCCCATGGCTTCCACCATCTCGGGCTGATAGCCCTGGTCGAGCAGGCGCTCGGCGCCTTTCTCGCCGCTGTAGCGCTTGGCGATCGCCTCGAGCGCCAGGGCGATCTTGTTGAACGCCTCATCCCAGGGGATCTGGACGAACTCGTCGTCGCCCCGGCTGTCGAACATGTACTTGGTCCTGAGCTCGGGCGTGAGCTCGGGAAAGCCCGCGTCGGCCCAGGCCTTCCAGCCCTTGCGGACGATCGGATGGCGCAGGCGGTAGGGCCCGTAAAGCACGCGGTGGAACGTGTAGCCCTTGGCGCACTGGCGCGGGTTCCAGTTGACCGTG
>JBHHWO010000018.1:0-44299 GCA_046756565.1 Thermoanaerobaculia bacterium
CGGACCCGGCCATCGCGATCGAGTATCTGGACGCCGTAACCATCTCGGTCACTGGCACCGTCACTGGCGCGGACGACGTTGTCAATCCGGTAGAAGCGACCGATATTCGCCTCGGGGTTCCGGATGAACCCCTTGAGCGAGCCGTCCTCTGCCGGCTCGAGAATCAAGTAGAAGTGAAGCGTGTCGTTGAGTGGCCGGACCTTGCCCCGCCAGCGCCCGCTCCCGGTAGGAACAAGGCGAACCGGGGAAGCATAGGGAGCGAAATTGGACTGTGTCCTGGGCTGAACCCAATGCCCCTCGATGTTCTTGCCGACGCGCCCACCCCTGAAATAGCCACGGGAATCCGGGATCTCAAAGCGCATGTTGGTGCCTTGGGTCTCTACGGCAACGGAGAACCCCGCGATCTCAGCGCGCCACGCTCCATCCTCTTCGAAGACTCGCAAGTCCCCTCGGACTTCGGGAGTGAAATCTCGCCGGGCCTGCCAGAGGCCGGCCAACTCGTGGGCGCCCTCGACTGCGCACGCGGGGAGCGCAATCAGGGCCAGGACCAACCAAGCCGGGATGACGACCCGCGTGATGAGAGCGCTTCTGGTCATTTCATGTCCTCGCTGGGCCTGTCCTCACTGGGTTGGCGCTCTTCCAGCCACTCAAGAACGGGCGCCTTGTTGCTCGTCAGGTTGCGGCGAAGCCATTCCGTTGCCGCCGCCATGTCCCGACGCTTGAGAGCCTCGAGGATCTCGAGATGCTCGCGGGTCGCTGCAGCCACGACCTTCTTTTCCCTCACAAAGGCCATCCCGTAGCGACGAAAGCGGATCATGATGAGTGTGATCAGGTCGATCAGTTCCTGATTCCGACAATTCGAGATCAACAACTGATGCCATTCTTCGTCCAGCGCGGGCCGGTCCCTCGGGTTGTCCGTCACGGCCATCGCCTCGTTGGCCGCCTCCAGCCGGGCCATGTGATCTTCGGACGGGAATCCCGACAGGCGCAGCGCTTCCGGTTCCAGGAGACCGCGAATCGGGTAGAGATCCTCGAACTCCTTCCGGGTCAGTTCGCGAACAAAGAAGCCTTTTCGCGGAACCCTCACCAACGCTTCCTCCACCGCCAGAATGCCCATCGCCTCGCGCAGCGGTGTCCGACTGACTCCCAGCTGCGCCGCCAGGTGCACTTCGTTCAGGCGGGTGCCGTCTGCGAGCTCGCCATCAAAGATCATGTTACGCAGGGTGTTGGCTAATTCCCCACTGATATTGAGTCGAGGGATCAGGGGCAAGACACTGTTTTCGAAATTGGGCATATGTAGGAAGGGGCCCTGTCTTGTTTGCACGCTGAGAACACGAAGTGTATACAGTATACACTTATTCTACAATTGTCAATTGGCCGTGTCGCCAGCCTCGCCGCCGATCTCAGCACTGGCACGGTCTGCACCGAGGGAGTCACACAAACCTGATCGCGAGCCTCCTAGGCAGCTTCTTCTTCTATTCCAGCGATGCGATACAGCCGACTCTTCCCGCGCTTCCCGGCCACCGCGGCCGCGCCCGTTTTCCGGAGGCAGTACGCCACCTTCTGCGCGAGCCAGCGCGGCTTACCCAGGGCTACACCGAGCTCGGCCGTGTCGAACCGATTCGGCAAACGCTCGATCGGCAGGAGTGCGAGCAGATCCGCGTTCGTGCGCAGCTCGATCGAGTCCCGCACCCTCAGCAGTTCTTGGTCCAGGCACTCGTATCTCTTCTTTCGCCAATTCGAAACTCCTCGGTCCACCCGAAACTCGTGCAGCTCGATCAAAACGATCTCGAGCGTCAGCCGATTACGTGGAAACAGGGTGGCGAAGTGAACCAGGTCATCGAAAAGATCGAGGACTTCGCCTCGCTTAGAACTCATCCTCGTGCGTTTGACCTTGCCACCCTTTCGAGTCAGCGTCGTCAACCGCTTCCGCGCCACGATGGGCTTGACGATGCGCAGCGAGCGATCCGAGCTATCCAGCAACTTCCTTGTCTTGTCTCGCAAGGCTCCCAAGGAGGCGTGCTGGATCTCGATCAGTTCATTGGAATCCGAAATTGCATCGATGCGAAAGCCGTCGATCGTGACTTCGGTCTGCTCTTCCGAAGTCGCATACCGGATCTTCAATTGCCTGTGAAGCGAAGTTTCCATGCGGATTCCGACTCGATGAGACCGAGCAATTGAAACGATTGTCCAACATGGAGCCCGAGAATGGAAAGACTGGCTGCAGCGATTCCGTACAGGCCTGACTCTCAGGAATCCCTCGACCCCCTGTCTCCACAAGCCTGGGAAGAGTTCCGCACCCTCGCTCACCGGGCGCTCGACCGGCCGCTACAACGCCGTCATCCTGAGCGAAGCGAAGGATCCCAGAGAGAAGAAACGTGGCGCCGTGGTCAGGACTCGGCCCCACCTGTCGAGGTGGCGCCTGGCCGGCGGGACTGGCGTAGCCTGCTTCTGTGGACGACGAGAGCTCGCGCTTTCGCTGGTCGATCGCCCGGGAGCAGCACCTCGAAGCATCGGCCGAGCACGTGTGGTCGGTGATCTCCGCGCCGGGGAACCTCGAGAGGTTCCATCCGTTCTGCGCGAGCAACCCTGTGGACCAATGGCCGGGCACCGGGTCGCGCGATGCGATCCATTACTACAGCGGCGTGGTGCTCGATCGGCTCTTCAAAGAATGGATCGACGGAGGGGGCTACGATCTCGAGCTCTTCCATCGCGGTCACAAGTGTGCCCTCGTGTCGTGGCGCCTCACGCCCGAGGGGCCCGGGGCAAGCCGGCTGCGCATTCTCGTTCGACCCGACATTCCCCGGGGCTGGCCTGTCGCTCTCCGCTGGCTTCCGCACGCCCTGTTCGTCAGGCCCTGGCTTCGCAGGTATCTTCGCGTGGCGCTAGCGGGCCTGGCCTGGCACATGAGAACCGGGCGCGTCGTGCGGCGGAATCAGTTCGGTCGAGTGTGGGGATTCTGAAAGCAGAGCCCGAGTCGCGTATCGTGCAGCCGATGCGGAAGGTCGTAGTGCACCGCCCCGGAGGCCACGAGCGGCTCGAGATCGAGGAGCACCCGAGGCCCGAGCCGCGCCCGGGTGAGGTGCGCATCGAGGTCGCGGCGGCGGGGGTCAACTTCGCCGACAGCCTGATCCGGATGGGTCTCTACCAATCGTCGCGCGAGCAGGTCGGATGGCCGGTGACGCCGGGGTTCGAAGTCGCGGGGCGAGTGGCGGAGCTGGGGGCCGGGGTGGCCGATGTCGCGGTCGGCGACGAGGTCCTGGCGGTCACGCTCTTCGGCGGCTACGCCACGGAGGTGGTGGTGCCGAGAGATCAGGTATTCGCGGTGCCGGAACGGGTAACGCTCGAAGAGGCGGCGGCCTTCCCTTCCCCGTTCCTGACCGCCTACTACGGCTTGATCGAGCTCGCCCGTCCGAGGTCGGGCGAGGCGGTGCTGGTGCACTCGGCCGCCGGGGGCGTGGGCGGAGCGCTGGTGCAGCTCGCCAGGGTGCGCGGCTGCCGGGTGGTGGGTGTGGTGGGCGCGGCGCACAAGGTGGAGACGGCGAGGAAGCTGGGAGCCGACGAGGTGATCGATCGCTCGAGCCAGGGCCTGTGGGCGGAGGCGGAACGGCTCGAGCCGGAGGGCTACGCGGTCGTCTGCGACGCCAACGGGGTCGCGACCCTGAAGCAGAGCTACCGTCATCTGCGAAGGCCCGGCAAGCTCGTGGTCTACGGATTCCACTCGATGCTGGCGAAGGGCACGAGCCGGCCGTCGTGGCCGCGTCTCGCGCTGGCCTGGCTGCGGACGCCACGCTTCGACCCTCTCCGGATGACCAACTCGAGCCGGAGTGTGCTGGCTTTCAACCTGAGCTACTTCTTCGACCAGAAGGAGCTGCTGCGAGAGATGATGGAGCACCTGCTCGAATGGTTGGAGGAGGGACGGATCGAGCCGCCGCCCGTGACGCCGTATCCCCTGGAGAGGGTCGCAGAAGCGCATCGCGCGATCGAGTCGGGGCAGAGCGTAGGCAAGCTGGTACTGACGATCCAGACTCGGACACCTCGATGAACGAGACATCCGAGAGCCTCGAGACCGCTTATGATGTTCGCAGCCGGCGGGGTCTGGTGGCGCTCGGTCGTCGGGCAGAGGAAGTTCGGATGGGCCCGCTGGGCTCTGCCGGCGCTTTTTGGTCGCCTTCGGCTTGGCGCTCGCGCCGATCAGCTATCCGGTTCTGGCGCCGACTCAGCTCGGAGCGTACGACTTCGGGCCGGGTTCCTTGGGCGGGCTATTCGAGGAGGTCGAGCAGGTCTCCGTGTATCGCTGTGGCATCTGCATGCCGTGGAGAGACAACGCGCCGATTTACGTGGCGCGCGGTCCGAAGGCGGACTTTCGGGAGTACTGGGAGGAGTTCAAGCACTTCGAGTGAGGGGATTCCTCACCGCGGTCGGAATGACGCGGGATCCCTCGGCTTTGCCTCAGGATGACGGCTGGGAGGCCGGGTGTAGCGGCCGACACTGCCTCTTGGGTGCGCTTCGAGTAGGATCGCGGCCGTGAGCCGGCAACGCAGCTTCCATGCCCTGACCACTCTCGCGCTCTGCGCACTCCTCCTGGGCGGCGCTGCTTCCGAGGCGACCGATCCGCCAGCGGGTAACGTCGACAAACACCGCGGCGTGAGCTGGGAGGCGAGAGGCGAGATCACGTCCGAGGAGCTCGCGCCTCTCGAAACGATCCACGCGAACTGGATTGTCCAGACCCCATTCGGCTGGCAAACGACAACGGACTCGCCCCATGTCGCGCTGGCGCTCGAGAACGTCCTGTGGGGTGAGCTCGACGAGGGGCTCGAAGCCACCGCCCGGTGGGCCCGCGCGCGCGGGATCCGCACTCTCCTCAAGCCACATATCTGGCTCACCCGCGCCGGGGGCGAGTGGCGCTCGGATATCGCCATGAGAACCGAAGACGACTGGGAGAAGTGGTTCGCGAGCTATCGCACCTTCATCCTCCACTACGCCCGGCTGGCCGGGCGAGTGGGAATGGAAGGGCTGGTGATCGGCACCGAGCTGCACGAGGCGGTCAAAGCCAGGCCCGAGGACTGGCGACGGATCATCCGGGAGGTTCGCGAGGTCTACCCGGGAGCACTCACCTATGCCGCGAACTGGTACGAGGAGTACCGGGACGTGTCGTTCTGGGACGAGCTCGACTTCATTGGCATTCAGGCCTACTTCCCGCTCTCGACGGACGATTCCAAGACCTCTGTCGCCGACCTCCGGAAGGGCTGGGAGCCGCACAAGGAAGCGATCGCCGCGTTGCAGAGACAAAGCCGCAAGCCGGTTCTCTTCACCGAGATCGGCTACAAGAGCACGCCGGGCGCCACGCGCGAGCCCTGGAAGTGGCTGAGCCGCGAGGAAGCACGGACCGCGCCCGAGGATCTGGAAGTTCAAGCACGCGCCTACCGGGCGTTCTTCGAGACGTTCTGGCACGAGCCCTGGTTCGCCGGAGCCTACTTCTGGAAGTGGTCTCCACCGATCCGGCCCGGCAACAAACGGTTCCTCCGCATCGCCACCGATGGGCCCGGTCGCCGGCCCGACTTCAGCCCGCGGGGAAAACCGGCCGAAGCGGTCCTGCGCGAGTGGTACGGCAGGTCGTCGCCATGATCGAGATAGCCGAGGCGAGAGCGATTACTGCCGTCGTCCTCCCTACCCCCTCCCTTTCCGCTTGCGCCTTGGCCTCAGGGCCTTGCGCACCCAGGCGACGTCGTCGCGTGCGAGCGTGGCGCGAGCTGCCGCGGCCCCGGGGTGGTCCTTTCCCCGCAAGGCAACGGCGACGAACTTTCTCACCTGGGGAGAATCGTCGCGGAGGCAGCGAACGATGGCTTCGACGGCCTCGACGCCGCCGATATTTCCGAGCGCCGAGATCGCGCGACATCGCCCTTCTTCCTCGATCCCCGGCAGCACACGGGCGATCGCCGGTACCGCCTCGGCATGTCGAGATCTTCCCAGAAGGGAGATCGCGTTCTGGCGTCGCTGGGGTTTGGTCGCGGTCTCGACCTGTTCGACGAGGGCGTCGAGGTCTCCCGGTCTCAGCCTGGTCGCGACGCCCTCCAGCGAATGCGCGCAGTCCGAGTCGAGTGCGGCGCGCAGCTCCTTCGATAATCGGGCCATTCTGGAGACTCCTCTCAGCAGCTTTCGACCGTCGGGTCGCTAATGAAGCGAAAGCACTGGCCGTTGGTCATGTCCGGTGGCGGATTGGTGATCGACGCCGTCGGCGTCGACATTAGATTGTCGGAGTTGGTGACGTGGGCGTTGAGGCCCACTACATGGACGAGCTCGTGGCAGAAGGTCCAGGGGCTGCCTCCGTCGTCGACCCAGAAGCCTCTTCGGCCGGCCGGGTATGCGGAGCAGCCGGCGCCGGGGCCACTTTGGATGTAGTAGCCGACCAGGTCGGTCCCGAAACCTCGACCGAGGTCGAAGAGCTCGTCTTCTTCGTCGGTGGGATCGGCCTGGACGCCGAGCGGGCAGGTGTTCTGGTTGAGGACTTGAAGGTTGGGCCGCTTGACGGTGATGCTATCGACCGGATAGAGCCAGGCGCCGCACTCTCCCTGGAGCACGGTGTTCGTGTTGTCGAGGTCACGCTGGAGCTGGGGGCTGGCCCCCTGAATGGTCACCAGGGCGATGCTGACGAAGGGGTTGTTCTCGATCAGGTCGAGACGCTGCTTCAAGGATCGATTCTGGGGATTGTCGTTCGCATAGACGCCCAGGAGGTCCTCCTTGACCGACAGAGTGCCCGACTTACCGAGACAGTTCGAAGCGATGGTTCGTACGCTTTGTGCCATGGATGGGTCTCCGGTTCAAGTCTTCTATTGCAGGCCGATGATCATCTCGACGAGTCCGGTTCCCTCTTCCAGGGGCGTTAGAGCCTTGCCGATCACGGCTCCAAAGGCCTTCTGACTGTCGGAGGCGCGCATCGCACACCCCTCGGTGTCCGAGCTCGTCAGCAGGTCGCCGACCTCGATCGGACCGTAGCGGGCATCGGCACGGCACGCCACCTTGCCGACCATCGAAATGGGCACCCGGTCCTCGTCCGTGGCTTCGTCCCGACGATCGAGCACGATTCCGGGACGATACTTGCCCGCTCCCGCGACCACTCCGACGACCTTCCGATCATAGCCTCCGCGGCACGGCTCGAGCTCACCGTCGGCACCCAGGACCATAACCGTGCCGGCGAGGGTCTTGGCCCCGGTGGCGACGGCGAAGTCCTCGGCCGCGTCGGCGTTGCTCAGGATGATGTCGCCGTTGGACCCATTGAGGTGAATCGTTCGGTTGCCGTCTCCATCGAGGACCGCGACGTCGCCTTCGTTGCCGTCGGCTCCGATCTCGAGCCAGGCGTTGTCGGAGTTGAAGTGGAAGACCTTTCGATCGCTGCCGTCATGGATGGCGAGGTCGCCCTCGTTGCCGGAGGCTCCGATCTTCAGCCAGGCGGTGTCGGAGTTGAAGTGAAAGACGCGGCGATCGTTGCCGTCGTGAATCGCGAGGTCGCCTTCGTTGCCGGAGGCTCCGATCTGGAGCCAGGCGGTGCCGCCATCGAAGTGAAGGACACGGCGACCCGAACCGTCGTGAATCGCGAGGTCTCCTTCATTGCCGGAAGCGCCGATCTGGAGCCACGCGTTGCCGCCATCGAAGTGGAAGACTCGGCGATCGCTGCCGTCGTGAATCGCGAGGTCTCCTTCGTTGCCGGAGGCGCCGATCTCGAGCCAGGCGCTACCGCCGTCGAAGTGCAATACCTGGCGACCCCCGCCGTCGACTACTTCGAGATCGCCCTCGTTGCCGTTGGCACCCACGCTCAGCCAAGCCGCATCGCCGTTGAAGTGCAAGACCTGCCGACCGGCGCTGTCCAGGATCTCGAGGTCGCCTTCGTTGCCATTGGCGCCGATCTGGAGCCAGGCGTTGTTGCCATCGAGATGAATGGCGTTCGTGCCCGAGCCGTCGCGGACCTGGATGTCTCCCGGATTGCCCGCGGCGCCGACGATGAGATCGGCATTGAGGCCTTCGGCGAAGATCGCGGCGCGGTCCGCGTCGTCGGCGACGGTAAGCTCACCCGCATGATCTGTCGTCCCGACCTTCACTGCGGCGTTGCCGCCGCTGGCGGCGATGGTGGTCCGATCCGAACTGTCCCGCACGCGGACGTTGCCGGCGTTGTCGGGGGCCCCGACGTCGATCGCAGCTCCGGCTCCGGTCAGCCGGATGACGCGCTGGCCCGAAGCGTCGTCGACGTCGATGAGGCCTCGCTTGCCCTCCGAACCGGCGATGATCTGCGCCTGGCCTCCTTTGAGGACGATCCTCACGTTCGATGCGTTGTCGAGGATCTCGAGATTGCCTACGATTTGCTCCGCCATGACTGGGCCCTCCTGGCCGCTGAGGCGACAGCGCGGCCGAGGTTCGGCTCGGCTGTGCCCCTTCGATCTTGAGATTGTCAGTTCTGCGTGACTGCTAGCACCCTGTCTATAGACGGACTCCGGGCCCCAGGTGTCTCAACGAATGCGCCCGGCGCTACGAGTTCATCCTGGAAGGGCTCTATCTCCTACAACGCCACGCCTCGGTGCGGCTGCCCCGGGAAAAGAGTCCAAAGGGCGACTATCACCGTGAGCTCGGCGTGTTCTGCCTAGATCGCGAGCGCGACACGATCGTCTTTCGCGAGTACATCATCGAAGGCTTCGTCCTCATCTACGCCTGCGAGGTCGAGCCGATGCGATTCGTCTGCACCACCGAGAGAATCGAGAATGGCACCGGGCGAGCGGCACGGCTCACGATCGAGATCGAGAGCCGCTATCGGTTCCGGGAGATCTTCGAGCTGGCCTCGCCGGGCGCCGAGCTCGAGGTCTTCTTCACGAACACCTGGACGCGGGTGCCGGCTCTGAGTGACTGAGCGCGCCGAGCGGCGGCTACTCCTGCTCGACCCACTCGCCGATCGACATCAGGTTGGTGAGATTATCGCTCCAGAGATAGCCATCGCTCCAGAGATAGCCATCGCTCCAGAGGTAGCCGTCGCTCCAGAGGTAGCCATCACTCCAGAGGTAGCCGTCGCTCCAGAGATAGCCGTCGCTCCAGAGATAGCCGTCGCTCCAGAGATAGCCGTCACTCCAGAGATAGCCGTCACTCCACAGGTAGCCGTCGAGCCCCATGAGGTAGTAGTTGCCGTTCTCGTCGACATTGGCTCGACCGCCGAAGTGCTCGACACCGGCAAGATCCAGGTGGACATTGAGGCCGTTGTTGGCACAGCCACTCGCCGTGCTCACGATCGCGGCCGGCGCGTCGATCAGGCCCGCTCCCTGCTGGAAAACGCTGTAGGCGAGCCTACCCTGAGAATCGACCGCCGGTCTCGCGGTCGACATCAGCCGGCATTTGACCTCGTCGGGACTCAGGTAGGACGCACTTTCGAGCAGTAGCGCCGCGGCACCCGAAGCCACCGCGGCGGACTGCGAGGTGCCGGACATGTAGAAGTAGTTGCCGCGGGCTTGCCATGCCGCGTGCAGCTTGGCCAGATTGGCCCGGGGATCGATCAGCGCCATCATGTGGCCACCGGGCGCCACCAGCTCGGGCTTGACGAAGCCCTCGACCGTTGGTCCGGCGCCCGAAAAGGACGTCAGAAAGTCGTCGAAGACGCTCGACGTGACCGCGTCGGAGATGGCGCCGACGGTGATGACGTAGGGGACGTTACCCGGAACGCCGATCGTCATCGGGTCGGGGCCGCGGTTTCCTGCGGAGGCGACCACGACGATTCCGGCCTGCCACGCCGCCATCACTGCCTGGTTGAGGGGATCGTCCCAGTAGTGGGACTGCGGCGGTGCTCCGAACGAGAGATTCAGGACTCGGATTCCATAGGCCTCCTTATTCGCGAGCACCCAGTCGATCCCGCGAATGACATCCAGATAGCTGCCCTGTCCTAGATCGTCGAACGCCTTGATGACCACGAGGTCGGCGTCCGGGGCGATGCCGTTGTAGCTCCTGGCCTGGCCTCGCGGCGTCGACTTTCGGCTGCTCGAGATCACACTGGTTACATGCGTGCCGTGGCCATTGCCATCGTGGGTGTCCCCGAGGCGATCGGAGATGGCGTTGTATTTGGCGAGAATCCGCCTCTGACCGCGGGTGTTTCTCTTCAGCCAATTACCTCCGCCACCGCGGGTCGAGAGGCCGGTGTCCACGACTGCGACCGTGACCCCGGCTCCGAGAGTGGCTCCCTGGTGAAGCTGGCTGGCCCCGACCACAGTCGGGTAGACCGTGTCCTGAGACTCGCTGTCGTCGTCGTAGAGCTGATCCAGCTCCCACGACGCCAGCACCGGATCCGGGTTGGCGGGATCGAAGAGATCGGAAGCCTCGTCGCTGGCTCCGAGATGTTCCTCTGTCTTGTTTCTGCCGTGGCTCTTGCTCCCGTCCTGATCGCGCGTGTCGGAATCGCTGTCCGAATCGGAGTCCGGGACATGATCCTTCGACTCGGTCTCGAGCCGGCGGTCCTCAAACAGACGAATGTTCTCGGCCTCGGTGACTTCTTCAACCTGCTCGGGCGTCAGCTCCGCGCCAACGGCCTTGATGATCTCGAGCTCGTGGGTAACCGTGCCCCCGACCTCTCTTATCAGTTCGCGAACAACTGTGAGGCTCGGGCCCTGGACGATGACTCTGGCCCTGGCAGATTGGGCCTGCGCCGGTCCGCTGACGTCGTCCGCGGCCCACTTCGTTTCGGCTCGGGCATGGACCGCACTCATCAAAGCCACGCAGAGGCTGAGACTCAACGCTATGGCTGTATTCCTCATACGCGCACGTAGCGCAACGGACATTCCATCGACGAATGCGAATTCGTGCATGCCCGTCGGAGGAGTCCCGTACAGAAGAACCGGATGAAAAACTGAGGTTTTGCCGGAGCTTTTACCACCCGAGCAGGGATCACCTCCGCATTGAGGTGATGGCCCGGCGGACTGGAATCGGCGTACGAATGCCGCCCGAATCCGCCGATTTTCTGCCGTCCTCCGGGCCTGCCAGAAAAAAACGGCGGACCGTGGTTTCTAGCCGGCAGTCACGCCAGCTTCGCGATCACCAGACCTGCCAGGAGGCCGGAGATCAAGAGATCCGCGAACATCACCAGGGTATAGCCGGTCGCGAAGCCGAACCAGTTCCACGATGGGATATAGCAGAGAATGCCGGCGGCTATGACCACCAGGACCACGATCGTGACTCGCTCCCAGTAGCCGGGCTCGCCACACCGGACGACGATCATCGCCAGCACCAGCGCCGCGAGGATCTGGAATATGAAGCCCTTGACCGTGGCCGGCACCATCGAGCTCATCCCCGCGGAGCTGACGGAGACGAACAGGAAGGGCCCTGCTGCCATCTTGGTCATCACCGCTTCGGTCGCGGCTTTCACTTCCTCGGGCGTCATGCCCGGCTTGTGGTGATCCCCGGGGTAGAGGTAGACGCCGCCGCCCGGAGTATTGGCTCCGATTACTCGCGCGACTTCGTCTTCGTCGAAGAACACGTTGAACGTCGTGTTGTGCCAGGGCAGCACGGTCCAGGAGATCGTGCTCCAGACGAAGAGCGTCACCCCGCCGAGCAAGGCGGGCTTCCAGAGAGACTTCGACATATGGGCCTCCGGTGTCTCGAGTGCGCGGGCGCCATCGGCACTCCGCACCGTCCTTGTTAGCGAACAGGTTTCTTATACCACGCGCCTTCACGGCTGACCCAGATCGGAATCAGGATCGTGACCGTGACCGGCAGCACGACAATGGTCAGGGGGTGGCGCAGCAGCGTCAGCACGTCTCTGGTCGCGGGGGCCTAGATCGCGATCTCGTAGGGATAGTCGGGAATCTGGTAGCGCGCAGATGCGGCTCCCTGAATCCGGGCACGGGTCGGGAAGACCGCCGCCGGTGCAGGCCGGTCGCGCAGGTGGTCGCCGATCTCGCGGCCGCGTTTGAACAGCAGCAACAGCCCGCGCTCGTCTCCCGAAGCATGAAACACCTCACTCGAGCTCCGGTACTGAGCCAGCGAGAAAGTAGCCTCCAGGTCCGATGCGGTCGCCGGGACGTCGTCAACTACAAAGGCGATCTCACTGGCGTAGAGGATGTCGCGACTCGAAAACGGGCCGCGCGCAGAATTGGCGAGATCATGCCTCGCGATGTACTCGACGACGTTGCCCGCCGGGTCCCAGAAGAAGACCGAATGAGCGTTCCAATTGCGGAAGTGCCGCACGTCGTCGGGAAACGCCGGATCGCGCAGATGGTGAGGCGTCAAGAAAAGAGATGAACGCTTCAGCTGCCAAGAGCGCGCGTCGAGAATCTTGTTCTCGGGGATGTTGAAGGCAAAGTGGTAGAAGGGCGGGGCACCGGACCCGGAGACTGCCGAGAAGATGATCTCGGTTGCGCCAGCGGTGATTACGACGCGGTCGCCGCTCTCGTGACGCACCGGCAGCTCGAGGATCTCTCCATAGAAGTCGACCATCTCCCGGAGAGGCGCGGCAGTGTCGAGGCGTAGCTCGAGGATCCGCGGACCGTGCTTGGCGCCGACCGCGGGCAGCGGCGGAGCCGTTTCGGAGTCGGCCTCCCCCGGCACCGCGGCGTGGCCGCTCAGAAGAGCTGCCGTCGCCGAAAGACGAGCCAGAAACTGGCGTCGATCCAGCGGGTCCGTGAGGCCTGGATGCTCTTGAGACACCCTGTGAGTCCCTCGGGAACGAGTTAGACACTCATGGTAGCTCAGAAACCGGCCCAGGGAGCCTGGCCCTATGGCTCCGACATGTCCTGAGTGGCCTCCCGGCTCGTGCTACCGGCTATTCCAACTCCCGGGCCAGCTCCTGAGCCTCCTCGACGGTGTCGATGTCCTTGGCGAGCGAGAGACCCGGCATGAGCGGCATGCGTCCTGTCAGCTCTGGGAACCGCCGGCGGTGCCGGTAACTGATGAAGATCTTATGCAGCCGGTCCGCGAGCTCGTCGGAGCTGCTCTCTCCCCGGGCCAGACGGATGGCGAGCAGAATGCCGTGAAGGGCCACCGTCACCGTGATCGTCGGCAGGCGGAAGGCCAGCAGGTGGTGAAGGTCCTGAAGTAGCAGACCGCCAAAGACGTGGCTGAGAATCAACCGCAGTCGGTAGATCACCGAACGGTTCCGACTCCTGTAGGCGAGGTTGAACGAGCGATAGACTAGAGGAAGTCGGAAGGCGCTCGGATCGGCGACCACAAGGTGGCCGGGCAGGAGCGTCTTCGGCTCTTCGCCCGCGCTGGGCGCGATCCGGTACTCGGGCTTCCAGGACGACGCTCCCAACTCGCGCCCGCCCTCGGGAGCGAGGATCATCGGAAACCAGAAATCCAGAGGCGCGTTCGCGTAATAGTCGTCGAGGAGAGTGTGAAGCTCGTTGACCTCGGGCAGGATGTCGCAGGTGGCGAAGCCGACCGAGCGGCCCGGACATTCCCGGCCCACGTGGGTGATCGCGGCCTCGATGTTCTCGCTGAAGCTTCCATCGGTATCGATGACGGTGGCGCGCCCGCGAGATTCACCGTAGACCCTCCGCGGGCCGGCGACGTAGATGGGATCGAACAGACCGCTCTGCTCGAGGCGTTCGAGAAGTAGGTCGATGATCGGCCGGCCGCCGATCTTGACGTCGACTGCCTTGTAGCCCGACAGCGAGTGAAGGCCTTCCACGTCGTCGGGCAGCGCAGCCGGTCGGCGATCGCTTCCGGCGAGGACAATCAGCGGAAGTGGCGGTGTCTGGTACGCGGTCATGGAAGAGAGCATTCTATGTGGCAAGGACGGAGCTCGGGCGAATTGTCGAGCCGTGTCCCAGTGCGAACCGGCTCGGAACCCATGACGCCCGGCGCTATGATTCCCGAGTGACGGGCTCCTTGTTCGACGACCAGCGTTCCGATTCCGCTTCATCACCAGGCCCTCTGGCCGATCGGATGCGGCCCAGGAGCCTCGACGAGGTCGTGGGCCAGGCAAAGCTGGTGGGTCCGGACGGCTTTCTGCGGCGGGCCATCCTGGAGGACCGCGTGCCCTCCCTCATCCTGTGGGGACCGCCGGGCTCCGGCAAGACGACTCTCGCCGAGATCATGGCTCGCGAGACGTCGAGCCGGTTTGTGCCGTTCTCGGCGGTGACTTCGGGAATCAAGGAAGTCAAAGCCGTAATGGCCGACGCCGAACGGCTCCGGCGCGCCCAGGATCAACGCACTCTCCTGTTCGTCGACGAGATCCACCGTTTCAATCGAGCCCAGCAGGACGCCTTCCTGCCCTACGTCGAGCGCGGCGACATCATCCTGGTGGGCGCGACGACCGAGAACCCTTCGTTCGAGCTGAACGGCGCGCTCCTATCCCGCTGCCGGGTCGTGGTTCTCGAGCCGCTCACTCCCGAGGAAGTGGTCACGATCCTCGAGCGCGCCGCAAACGATCGAGACAACGGTCTGGGAGCGCACGGAGTCGACGTCGAGCACGAAGCCTTGGAGGTGATCGCCCAGCTGGCATCGGGAGACGCTCGCAGGGCTCTGAATCTCCTCGAGCTCGCGGTAGAGGACGCCACGGCGCGCGGCGAGCCGGGAGTCGAAGCCGCGGCGGTGCGCGAGGTCTCCCAGCGAAAGACGCTGCTTTACGACAAGTCCGGCGAGGAGCATTTCAACCTGATCTCGGCGCTCCACAAATCCCTGCGCGAGAGCGACGCGGACGCGGCGCTCTACTGGCTGGCCCGGATGCTGGCCTCCGGCGAGGACCCCCTCTACCTCGCCCGGCGCATGGTGCGCTTCGCCAGCGAGGATGTCGGCCTGGCCGACCCCCAGGCTCTGCCGCAGGCCCTGGCGGCGTGGGACACCTATCACCGCCTCGGCTCGCCCGAGGGCGAGCTCGCCCTGGCGCAGGCGGCGGTCTATCTCGCGCTGGCTCCGAAGAGCAACGCGATGTACACGGGATACAAGAGCGCTCGACGAACGATCGAAGAACGGCCGGCCGACCCCGTGCCGATGTCGATCCGTAACGCGCCGACGAAGCTCATGAGGGAAGTCGGCTACGGCGACGGGCACGTCTATGCGCACGCGACCGAGGAAGGCATGGGCGGAATGGAATGCCTGCCGGAGTCGCTTGCCGGAAGCCGGTTCTACGAGCCGAAGGACAGGGGATTCGAGGCCGAGCTCAGGCAGCGGCTGGAGCGGTTCCGCGCGATCCGACAGCGGTTGCAGTCGTAGCCCACGGAGGCATGGGCGCCGTCTATCTGGCCGAAGACACCGACCTGGAGCGCAAGGTCGCACTCAAGATCCTGCCTGAAGAGCTAGCCGAAGATCCCGACCGGCTCGAGCGGTTCCGCAACGAAGCCAAGACCGTCGCTCGTCTCAAGCATCCCAACATCGTTACGATCTACTTGGTGGAGAAAGACGCCGGCGTTCACTTCCTGACGATGGAGTACGTCGAGGGCAGGACTCTGGGAAAGGTCATCCCGGCATCCGGACTCTCGCTTCAGGAGTTCCTCAAGATCGCGGTCCCTTTGTCCGGTGCACTGGCCGCCGCCCACGAGCAGGGCGTGACTCACCGTGATCTCAAGCCGGCCAACATCATGTTCGACGCGGACGACCGCGTGAAAGTGCTCGATTTCGGCCTGGCCAAGCTCCAGGCGGATCCCAGCGGCCTGGACGGTGCCGAGCCGGCCGCCACCGCGCTGACCCGGGACGGGGTCATCGTCGGCACGCCCAAGCTCTATGTCTGGAAGATGGAACTCGGCGACCAGAGCGCCGGGACCGAGATCGAGCGATGGGCCCGGCAGGCATTGGCGATCGATGAGCGCGACGGCGCCGGCTGGGCGGCTCTCTTCAACGCCAATCGAGCGAAGCCTCCGGAGCGCCAGGCCGATCCCGCCGAAGCGCAGAGATGGGCGCTGCGGGCCGCATCCCTCGCACCCGACAGCGGCTTCGCGCAAAACGCTGCCCTGCTCTCGATTCGGTCCGCCGCGCTGTTCATAGCCGGCAGTCTGGAAATCGCAGAGCGCTTTCCGATGTTTCCGGTGGCCAAGATCAACGCCGCCGAGGCTCTCACGATTCTGGAACGGCCCGCGGAGGCCCTGGACCTGTGCGACCAGGCGCTGATGCTCGAGCCCGATAACCCGTACTCGCTCTTCATCAAGACCTACGCGCTGATCCACCTCGAACAGCTCGACGAGGCAACGGCGAGCTTCGCTCGAGTGGAGGCACTGGCCGAGGACGGACTGGTGCCGGCTTCCCTGCTGGAAGCTCTGCGCTGGGCGCTCGAGGTCAAGCGCGATGATCACACACAAGAACGAGCTACCTGGTCGCGCATTCGAACGATAATGGCCGACGCCGATCTTCCAGCGGCTCTTCGAGAGAGCACGATCTATACCCTCGCGCCCACGCTGGCGCGAGCCGAGTACGCAGACCGCGCCCCCGAGGTCGGCCTCGAGTGGGCGGATTCCATCGACTACACGGTGCTCACCGAAGCGGGCTACGCCGAGGGCCTGCGCCGGCGGCCCGACTACGAGCTGATGCTCGATCGAGCTCGGAAGCGGCTCGAGGACGAGCTCGAGACCCTCGAGGCCGCAGACCTGCGCGGTGAGCTACCCGATTACCTCCGCACCCCGGTCGGCGATCTGCGCGAATCGCTGGGCAAGGCGGACTCGCCAATCTGAATGGCCGCCGTCGGAGGCTTCGGCCCGGGCAGGTGGGCGCCGGCTGAGAAAAAGAGCCTGCTAGCGACGTCTGGTAGTTTGGCGGCAATATCGTGTGGCATCCCGAGGCGACCGCGGTGGGTCCCGCGATCGCCGACAATACGGTCAAGCAGTGGCCGCTCCGGCTGCTGGCCGACTCCGCCCTCGAGCAGCAGAAGCGAGGCGCGGTCATGCTGCTGGGCCTCGACTGCACCGGGGACATCTGCGAGCTGCCACCTTGTCTCACCCAGGACCCGGACCACGAGTTCTTCGAGCGGCCGGACGCCTCGTGCAACAGCTACGACCCGAACGCCGAGGGTTGGCGCTCGGCGGGGCCGGGATACGGCGCTGCCTACCTGATCGGCCGTGGCAACGTCTACATCGGCCCGCATCAGCAACCGGCGTTCGAAGTAGTCGCCGACAGCGCCACCGACTTCGTCAAGGTCGATCACTGGATCGCGAACGGCAACCCACGCGCCGTGGTCATCGTGACGCCCAAGGGCCCCCAGACCGCGAGCACGAAGTACTTCGGCGTCCGATTCCGCCAGGTAGACCGCTCCTGGGGGATCGTAGCCGAGCAGGACGGCGCAATCATCCCGGCGGGCAGCCGCTTCAACGTCTACGTCATGGGCGACATGGGCGGCAGCGGACCGGGGTACGCGGTGCACGATCTCTCCGGAGAGACCCAGATCTGGCTCGACGACCCGCTTCTGAACAAGAATCCGAACGGCGTCGTGTTCACAACCCATGTCGTCGCTCGCTGGTGCTCGCTTCCCGATGACCGAGGACGAATCGAGGATCTTCCCGGCAGAGCATCGGACGATGGCCCGGACTGCTCCAGCGGCCACTTCCCTCATCCGATCGGGGTGCGCTACGACGGCCGTCGTGGGCAATGGGCGATCGTAAGCCTCGACGGAACGCCGTTCCCGCTGCAGGTCACCTTCAACGTCTTTGCGGCCGGCCTCGCGGGGACCTATCGCCGTTCGATGTGGCAGCCCGGCGAAACGCCGGAATACGCACGACGGATGGAGACGATCGCGGCCGCGGCGGGTGGCAGCGCGACCCCACTGGCGGGTTTCGACAACCGCGACCGTGAGTCGCTGGTGTTCGCTACGCAGAACCTGACTCCCTACGCCGGGAGCCCCGCGTCGGCGCCGAACCTGCACCCGATGGGCGTGGACTATATGTTCGGCCAATGGGTTGTCGTGAATCTCGATGGCGCCCCGATGACCTCGACCGCGTTCAACGTGGTCAGGCCCCTCGAAGCACCCTAGACGGGCCGTGTTGTCGGCGGAGACCGAAAACGAGCGGGGTCAGCTCAAGATGCGATCGACGAGCGCCCAACGGAGGTCGGTCTCAGCCACCCAGCGCCACGCGCTGCGAGATAATCCGGCCATGGTTGAGAAACTGGATGGTAATGGAAAGCTTAAGGCGACCATGCTCAAGGCGCATCGCGCGTGGGCCGAGGAGCACACCGAAGACGTGCTCTCCCGGCTGGGAGACCTACTCGGAGAGACGGACCGAAAACATCTGGACATGGCGCTTCTCGCCACCGAGTGGATTCCGTTCGGGGCCTTCGTGCGGATCGACCGGGCAATCGCCGAGCTGGTTGGTGGATCGGTGGACGCGAATCTGCGGGCCATGGGTCACCATTCGGCGATCGTCAATCTCGGGGGCATCTACAAGTTCTTCATCAAAGACGAGCCGCACCGGTTCTTTACCAAGATGACGGTCCTTCATCACCGGTTCCAGAGCTTCGGCGAGCCCGCATACGAGGCGACCGGCGATCGCTCGGGACAGATGCGGATCGAAGGCTGCGAGGACTTCTCGAAGGTGTACTGCTGGAGCGCTCTCGGCTACTACGAGGGGGCGCTCGAAATGATGAAGGTGCCGGGTCCCGTGCGCGCCGAAGAGATCTCGTGCCAGTGCGACGGGGATCCGGTGTGCGTTTACGATCTCGCCTGGTAGCTAGTGGCCTGTAACACTCGAAGCGATACTAGATGGTCGAGCCATTCGTCGTCGAGGTCAAGGCGCGCTGACGCAGGCATAGCGGTGCCTATGTCGAGGAGGCGCAACGCAGAGATCGGCGACGAGGGCCGGCCAGGTAGTAGCGATTTGGGTGTCACAGGCCACTAGTGTCCCGCGCGGGAAGTTCGTTGCCCAGGCTTGCGAGCCATCCGCGTCGCTGGCCAGGCGCGTCGACGAAGGACTAGCGGACCCGTCGCATCCGAGGTCCCCGGCGTGGCCGGAGTCCACCCCCACCGCCATCCCGAAACCGGAACCAATGGCGCACTCGAACGTTATGGAGGACAGAACGGATACGATTCCGGATCATGTTTTCTTATACCGCCAAGCGTTTCGCCGGGCTGGCTCTGGTGGCGCTGATGGCTTCCGCCTCCCCGGGCGCCACGGTCTCGGAGTTCGAGGGCACCCTGCGCTCGGACCTCGAGGCCGAGGTCGTGGAAATCGCCGCCGCCTATCACGCGGCGCCGGGTGACGACGAGCTACGCCGCGCCTACGCGGACGTGCTCTTCAAGCTCGGGAACATCTGGGAGGCGAACGACGTCATCGCGCCACTCGCGACGGACGCCTCCTCGCAGACCGAGGACCTCCGCATGGGCGCCCGAACGGCGCTGCTGACCGGCGACTACGAGCGTGCCAAAGGACTTCTCCGGCGACTCCGCGATGTCGCCGAGCCCGGCTCCGAGGATCACAACGCGGCAAGCCGGGGTCTCGTGATGGTCGCCTACCAGACCAACCGGTTCTCAGACGCCGGCGGGCTCGCGCTTCCCGAGGACGACGAGAACGAGACGCTCCAATCCCTCTTGACCTTCATGCAGCGTTTCGACGGCGAGCCGTACGGAGTCGAGTGGACGGCGCCCGAGAAGGTCGCCGAGCTCGAGATCTTGAACGACATCGAGCCGCCCGGGGCCCTGCCTATGGTCGAGGTCGAGGTCAACGGGGAAGCGATGAAGCTCATCCTCGACACGGGCGGGGACCGTCTGTACCTGGACGAGGGCGCCGCCGCACGCGCCGAGATCCGAGAGATCGCCGAACGCACCGCCAAGTACGCCTACACCAAGGGAGAGACGGTCACCGAGCCTCTGGGCGTCGCCGAGACGGTAACTCTCGGCGACGTCAGCCTGACCAACGTCCCGGTGATCGTCGCGCAGTGGAAGCAGATCGTCGGCGAGGACCGGGGGGACGGGGTCCTTCCCACCCAGATCCTCAAGCAGTTCCTGACCACCGTCGACTACGACAGCAAGCGGATCACGTTTCGAGAGCGGAGCCCGGCAGGGCGCAGCCGAATGCTGGAGACAGTGGGAGACGTACCGGTTCGGATGCCCTTCTTCTTGTCGGGCTCACATCTCATTTTCGCCAAGGGCAGCTTGAACGGGCACGCTGGGCTGAACTTCCTGATCGACTCCGGGCTCGCCGCGAGCATGCCGCTCATCATAGTGGACGAGACCGCCGACTACCTCGGTGTCGACAAGGTCGACATCCAGGGAACGCCCTACTACTGGTCGCCACTCGAATCCCATGGACTGGGCGCGATCACCCATGGCGCAGCTCAGGCTCTGGGCAACGTGCTGGTGGAAGACAAGCCCTATTGGATGCAGGGATTCTTCTGGGACGCGCTGCTGTCGCACCAGTTCCTGCGTCACCTCGGCTCCTGGACGATCGATTTCGACACGATGAGCTTCATGTTCCCGGCTCGAGCCGGAACCGTCGCAGACGCCGAGCCCGCAGCACCTGCTGCAAAGCGGACGGACGACACCGCCAGCGACGTGGCCCGGGACGCCAGCGAAGACGCAACGGAGGCGACTCCGGCTTCCCCGCCCGCCGCGGCGGCGACGCAGAAAGAGCCGGCCGAAAGCGAAGTCGATCCGCTCGCAGACTACGTTGGTACCTACGAGGTCGCGCCCGGCACCGATCTCGTCGTGACGGCCTCGGAAGGCAAGCTCTTTCTGAAGGCCGGAATGCAAGACGCGGTGACGCTCGAGCCGGTGAAGGCCGATGTGTTCGAGATCAAGCTGGCACGCGCGACCGTCCTGTTCCGGCGTGACGCGATGGAAGTGGTCACGGGGCTGGTCTTGAGCCAGCACGGTTTCGAGACCCCGGCCACGAAGCGCTAGGCCCCAAAATCTCACCGGGCTCGGGTAGCCGGCGCGGACATGACGGGTAGAGCAGGGACCCGGCTATGATCGCGGCGGAGATGAGAGCACTGCGCACCCTGGCCTTTCTGGCCGCGTTCAGCGCGTTCTATCTTCTGGTCGCCGGCGCGCACGTCAACGCCTACCAGGCCGCGCTCTCCGTGCCGGACTGGCCGCTCTCGTACGGACACATCCTGGCTCCGGAGTGGCGGGGAAACGTCTTCTATGAGCAACACCATCGCGCAACGGCCGCGACGACCATGATCCTGTTCACGGCGGTGCTGGTGTGGCTGGCGCGCCGGAAGGATCTGGTCGACGCCCGGCGCTGGGGCTGGCGCGCCGGAGTGGCGCTGGCAATACAGGTCGTGATGGGAGGCTTGATCGTCCTCACGCTGAACCCGCCCTGGCTCTCCGCCGTGCACACCCTGATAGCGGTCGTGACCGTCGTCTTGATCGCGGCGACCGCGCTGGCGCTCCTGGGCGCTTCTGGGAAGCGCGCCGGAGGCGGGGCCCGAGAGAACGCCGCGATCGCCAGGGCGTACGGGCGAGCGAGGATCGGCATCGCGCTGGTGCTGGTCCAGGTCGGCCTCGGAGGGGTCACCCGACACCCACCGGCAGGCGAGCTCGTCTTCATCACCACGCTGATGGCCCATCTGCTGGTGGGCGTCCTTCTCCTCTTCTGGCTGTCGCTCCTGGCAGTCTCGGTGGTGCGAAACGCCACAGCAGAGAGCGGCGGCCGGGCGCTCGGCAGGTGGGGCTGGTTCCTGCTCGGGGCCCTCGTGCTCCAGGTCGGCGTCGGCGCCTGGGTCTTCGTCGTCTCGCCGGAGCCGTTCGACCAGACCTGGCCACCGCCAGCCGGCTTCGCCAACGCGCACGCGGCGCACATCGTGCTATCGGCGTTCATCGCGACCTGCCTGGTGGCGATCCGATTCCGAGGGTCCGGTCCCAGATCCGCGGACGCCGCAGCGGCGCAGTCCCCTCGCTACACCGCCCGCGCGTAGGTCTCGGCGATCTCGGCCCACGGGCCGCTCGCTTCGAAGCGCATGAGATTGCCGAAATGGCCCGCCAGCGAGCGGTCGACGAAGATGACGTCCTGTGGAAAGCGGAAATCCGTCACCGCGCTCCAGCTCTGGAGCCCGGCATCCATGATCTTCTCGAGCAGCTCCGGATCCTCGCCGAATCGGTACGCGGGCTCGCGCCGGAAGATGTCCGCCAGCATCTCCAGATACGGCTCGAGAAGCTCGAGCTCGACCGGCGAGCCGTCGCCCCGCGTGGCACCAATACCGACAAGGATCTCGGGAACACCTTCGAGCCGATCCTCCAGAACTGCCTCGATCAACCGCGCGTACCCGTTGGCAAGTGCATCCGGGACATGCTTGACGCTACCGAAGTCGTAGACCACCACGCCGCCGTCATCCAGAAACGAGAAGTTCGCCAGGTTGGGATCGGCGTGCATCACGCGGTGTTCGAAGAGGCCGCGAAACTGAAACTCGAAGAGCACCTGTCCCCACCGGTCCCTCAAGTCCTGCGGGAACGCGTCGCTGCTCGCGTCACGCGGCGCGATACCGTCCACGAACTCCATCGTGAGGACGCGATCGGTCGACCGCTCTTCGATGACCCGCGGGATGACGATCTCGGGAACGTCCGAGTGAAGCTCGCGCATCGTCCGCATGTTCTCGGCCTCGTGCTCGTAGTCGAGCTCCTCGAGCAGGCGATCACGCATCTCTTCCCAGAGTGGCTCGAAGTCGGCTTCGAAGATCATCGCGAACAGGCTCTTGAACAGGCGCTTGAGGTTCTTGAGATCAGCGGTCACGATCTCGCGAATGGCCGGGTACTGGATCTTGACCGCGACGTCTCGACCGTCAGCCAGGCGTGCGGCGTGGACCTGGCCGATCGAAGCCGCGGCAAAGGCCTCTTCGTCGAAGTGCTCGAAGAGCTCACCGATGGGCGCGCCGAGCGAGCCTTCGACCTCGTAGCGCATGACCTCGGGCGGCACCCGCGGGGCTTCCCGCTGGAGGCTGCGCAGGACCTCGGCGACCTCCTCCGGCAGCCAGTTCGCGTGAAGGCTCAACATCTGCCCGACCTTCATGGCGGCGCCCTTCATCTCGCCGAGAGTCTCAGCAACCCGCACCGCGTTCTTGACCAGATTCTCGACACGCTGGGCTTCGAGCGCGGGACCTGAGCGCAAAAGGCCCAGCGCTCGGTCGCTCGCGACCGAAGCTCCCACCCGGCCCACCAGTCCGCCCAGGCGCAAAAGACGGCGCGAAGGCGAGGTCAGGAGGCCGGTCTTGCGCTTGCGGTCCGGCATGGCTGGATCCTACCGTTCGCATTCGACGAACACGGGCGCCTACCGGGCGGGACCTTACGCCGTCGCGCTCCAGGTCGACGACCGGGTCGCAACCGTGATCCTCGAGCTCGACGGCACTGAGTCGCCGAGCTGCGCGGCGAACCCCGCGGCGCCTACTCCTTCCAGGGATTGGTCGCGAATACCGCGAACTCGGGCCAGAGCGCCCGGCGCTCCGCCGACAATACGCTCATGATGGCGTGCGCGATGTCGGGTGCGAACAGCTTGTTCGGATTGTTTCTGCCCGTCTTGCCGCCCCAGTTCGTCTGAACCTCCGATGGGCAGATACAAACCACTCGAATGCCGTGCGGGCGGAGCTCGTCCTGCCAGCATTGGCTGATTCCGCGTACCGCCCACTTGCTCGCGGAGTACGCGGTTCCGTGACCGTGTCCCTTGAGACCGGAAGTCGAAGCGATATTGACGATGTCTCCGTCCTCCTGGGCCTTCATGTGTGGAACGATACGATTCGTTATATCGACGAGCCCGAAGACATTGGTGTCGAAGTTCGCCCGCATGGCGTCGACGTCGAAGTCTCCGATCGGCGCGAAGTAGCCGAAGCCGGCGTTGTTGATCAGTACGTCGACGCCGCCCATGAGCGCCTCGCATTCCGCGACCGTGCGCTGGTTGTCCTCGGGCTTGGACACGTCGGCGGCAAGCCCGACGGCGCCGGTGTCCGACGCCACCTGCTCGATCAGTTCGGGGTTGCGGCCGGTGAACACCACCTGATGCCCGGATTCGCGGGCGGATTTGACAACCGCGGCGCCAATTCCCTGACTGCCTCCGGTTACGAGAAAACGACGTGCGCTCATTGTCTGACTCCTTCCTGAGATCGGAGTCTGGATTGTAGTCGCCCGCGGGGAACTTGCGATCGAAGTCCCGGAAGAGAAGCGGAGCGCTGAGTTCGCCAGGCGGAGTCCACCACCGAGACGGTACCGTCAGACCCCGCCCAGGTAGGCGTCCGCCAGAGCTGCGTCTTCGAGCTCGTCGAAGACCCGCGCGAAATCGCGTTCCACCGACTCGAAGGTCCGGAGCACCATGGGGTCGAAGTGCTCCGGAAGGGTCCTACCGTCACCGACGAGAAGAATCGAGCAGCTTTCCTCGTGAGTGAACGCCGGCTTGTAGGGGCGAGGACTTCGCAGCGCGTCGTACTGATCCACTAGCGCAACCAGCCGCGAGAAATCCGGAATCGCTTCGCCTGCCAGACCGTAGGGATAGCCGGTCCCGTCCCACCGTTCGTGATGAGTCAGCGCGATCAGGCTGGCGGTGCGGCAGAGCCTCGATCTCGAACCCAGCAGCATGTGGGCGCCGATGGTGGTGTGTAGCTTGACCACCTCAAACTCGTCGGCCGTCAACGCCCGGGCCTGATCGAGAATCTCGGTCGGGATCGCGAGCTTGCCGACGTCATGAAGCGGCGCCGTCTCGCAGAACAGCCCCACTTCGAGCTCGTCCATGCCGTGGGCTCCTCCGAGGATCCGGCAGAAGGCGGTCATCCGGGTCGAGTGATCTGCCAGCTCCGAGGATTTGGCGCTCATCGCAGATCCCAGCTCCGAGCTGGCCGCGTCCACCAGCCCTGCTTGCGCGATCGCGTTCATGTCTTGCCGTCCATGTAGACATAGATGACAAACGCGGCGTCTTCCTTCGAAGCACTTCCGCTTTGCGAAATGCACACATGTGAATGCCCGGTATGATCGCGCCATGTCCCGACCTCGCTCGCCGGCGTACCGGAGCCTTGCCGTCCTGGCGGTGACCGTGGCGGCGCTCGCAGCCTGCTCCAGTGTTGCTCTCGACGACCTCCTCGAGGCGACGAGGTCTTCGGGTGGCGAGTCACCCCAGTGGCCGCCTGGATTCAAATGATTGGAGGCTTCGATGAAACCGATCATCAAGCACGCCGGCGAGGTTGAGGAGAGGTCGATCGCGGCGGGAACGGCCGCGAAGACGCGGGTTCTGCTGGGTCCGGACGACGGGATGCCGAACTTCGCGATGAGGAAGTTCTCGATGGGCGAAGGCGGCGGCATGCCGCTGCACACCAATACGGTGGAGCACGAGCAGTACGTGCTCACCGGACGCGCCCGGATCCGGATCGACGATGCCGACCACGAGGTCGGTCCCGAGGACGTCCTCTATATCCCAGCGGGAGTGCCGCACTCCTACACGGTGCTCGAGGGGCCGTTCGAGTTCCTGTGCATGGTGCCGAATCTCGAGGACAAGCTCGAGTTCGTCGACCCTTCCTGCTGAGAGTCACGGTCTTCGGGAACCAAAGAGACCGGTCCGGGGTCCAACCCCCGGAGGGGTTGTTGTAGCCCACCTCCGTGAGACGATTTCCGCAGCAAATTCCTGGCATTTCGGCCAAACTTTTTGGATGCGCCAACGTTTAAGGAGAATGCGCATCAAGCGACTCGCCGCCTTCGCGGTTGTCCTGGCCGTGCCCTGTGTCCCGGCTCCCGAAGCCGTGTTGGCGATGGCCGACGATCCACCCTTCGAGATCCGCAAGACCACACTCGAAATTCGCATCGACGGCGAGCTCGGCGACCCGGGCTGGGAGGACGCCAAGCCCATCCAGACCTGGTTCGAGACCCGTCCCGGTGACAACCTACCGGCCAAGCTCGGCAACACCGGTCATCTGGTGTACGACGATCAGTTTCTCTACGCCGCGTTCGAGTTCTCGGACCCCGCTCCCGAGAAGATCCGCGCGCCGCTGGCCAACCGCGACAACGTACCGAGCTACACCGATTACGGCGGCGTCCTGATCGACGCCAACAACGACGGACGCACGGCGCAGATGTTCCTGGCCAACGCCCGGGGCATCCAGTACGACGCCATCTCGAGCGATGCCTCGGGCGAGGACTCCGCGCCGGACTTCTTCTGGGACAGCGCGGCCAAGATCACCGCGCAAGGCTGGGTGCTCGAGCTGAGAATCCCGTTCTCTTCGCTGCGCTACACCCAGAGCGACCCCGAACAGTGGCGCATCCTCCTCTACCGTAATCATCCCCGGGAGTTCCGCTACCAGTACTTCTCCTCCAAGCTCCCTCGCGACTCCACCTGCTTCATCTGCAACTCGACCCCGCTGGTCGGACTCGGCGATCTGCCATCCGGCAGCCATTTCGTGGTAGCGCCCTACGCGACCGGAGTTCAGAGCGCGGCCCCGGAGGGCGACGTCGGCACGCCGCTGGTGACCGCAGACCCGACCTCCGAGATGGGGCTCGACGCCAAGTGGCTACCCAACCCCAACACGGTGCTGGACGTCACCTTCAATCCAGACTTTTCGCAGATCGAGGCCGACGTCCCGCTGATCTCGGCGAATGAGCGCTTTGCGCTGTTCTTCCCCGAAAAGCGACCGTTCTTCCTCGAAGGCGCGGATCTCTTCGATACCCCGCTGACCGCGATCTACACCCGCAGCTTCGCGTCACCTCGATGGGGAGCGCGAGCCACCGGCGAGTTCAAGGGCAATACCTACATGCTTCTGGCCGGGGAGGACCGCGGCGGCGGCTCGGTGATCATCCCCGGTTCGCAGGGCTCGGATCTGGTCGACCAGGACCAGGAATCGATGGTCACGATGGGCCGCTTTCGCCGGAACTTCGGCGACTCGTTCATGAGCTTCGTATACACCGGACGCGAAGTACGGGACAACTCGTATAACCGCGTCCTGGGCCCCGATTTCCGCTGGCAGGTGACCGACAAAGACGTCGTTACAGGCCAGATTCTCTTCTCCGAGAGCCTGACCCCCGATCTTCCCGACGTCGCCTCGGAATGGAACGGCAGCAAGCTCACCGGACACGCCGCCGAGCTGTGGTGGTACCGCCAGACCGAAACCCGCGACTACTTCGCGCTCTACCAGGATCTCTCGAACAACTTTCGCGCCGACAACGGCTTCATCCCCCAGGTCGGCGTCCGACGAGGCTTCGTCGAGCTGGGCCGCAGCCTCTACCCCGAAGACAAGCCCATCTCGAGAATCCGCTTTTTCACCATGGCGTCCTACCGAGAAGATCGCAACGGCAACGTGCTGTCTCAGTTCCTGATGCCCGGCTTCGGGTTCGACGGACTGCTCAATTCGTTCGTCCGAGTCGAGTTTCTTCTCAGCGAGCAACGCTCGGGTGACGAGCTCGTGACCCGAGACCAGATCCGCCCGATCGTGGTTCTGCGGCCGGGTGGCGTAATCTCGCAGGTCGAGTTCACGGCCCGCGTGGGCGACGAAGTCGACTTCGCCAACGACCGCCAGGCCGACGGCCTGTCGCTGGGTTTCGAGCTCGACCTGCGCCCGACAGACCACCTCGAGCTGAGTCTGGACACCGAACAGCGCGCTCTCGACGTCACTACCGACGAGGGACTCTCGGGCGAGCTCTTCCAGGCCAGAGTGGCCCGCCTGCGTGGCACCTACACGTTCAACTCCAAAAGCTGGCTGCGACTGATCGGCCAGTGGCAAAGGACCGAGCGAACGGCGGAGCTCTACAACGATCCAGAAAGTGTGAGTCCGCTATCGGAGAGCTTCGGCGGGTCCCTGGTGTTCGCCTACAAGCTCAACTGGCAGTCGGTGCTGTTCGTCGGCTACGGCGACACGCGCGAGCTCGATCAGTTCGACAAGCTCGAACCGGCGAGCGAAGAAGTGTTCGTGAAGCTGTCGTACGCCTTCCAGCGCTAGGGGACACAATACTAATACTCCACAGAAGAAGCGGAATAGCCGGTGTTGAGTGTCCTAGCACCGCCGTTCCGCCTGGAGTATTACGTATCGTGTCCCCGCTCTTCTAACCCCGCTCTTCTACGGAATCCCCCAGGTCACGAAGCCCGGTTCCTCGGGCACTTGCTCCTCCGCACGCCATGCCGCGTGCTCGATGTGCTCGCGCTCGATGCCAAGGGTGCGGACCAGGTCGTCCCGCCCGATCTCCAGCTTTGCCCTGGTGTCGACGGCGCACTCCCGGTCTTCCGGCAGAAGCTGTACGAGAGCCTCGACGCAAGCGTAGGCGGCGCACCGGTAGTCGGCCAGCACGGATCGGGTCGACAGTGTCGCCTCCGAGTCGTCTCCGGTCTCGAGCCGGGCGACCGCCTCATGGGTCAGACCGTGCCAAAGCTCCACGACCCGAGCTATCACCCGGTCACAGAGCTGCTCGGACTCCTTGAGCCGAAAGTCGACGCCTCGGAGAAGAGTCTCGATCTCTCCGAGCCTCGCGCGATAGCTGCCGAGATGAACTGTCACCGGGTCTGCCCACAGGACCGGCCGATCCACGAAACACAAGTCCAGGATTTCACACACCATGTCGTCGCGCTCCCTAAGTCCCAGGAGCGTCGCGTAGCCGATCGGCCGGAGCTCGATCGATCCCAGCTGCAGCACATAAGCACCTTCCGGTTCGCCGTGCTTCGGCTTCTGGTCGAGTACGTTGCGGTAGGCGACCCCTCGCATGTCAGGCGCTCCTTTTTCGAAGACACGCGACGGGGACAGGCTCTTCTCGCCTAACGGTACAGGCTGGCCGGAAAAACTGGAGTGCGGGATCAGACCGCCCGTCCCCGTCCCGATTCCGATCCATCTCCCCTGATAGCACTGCGGCGGGGAGCCCGAAACACCCGAACGGGTAGGCACCGATGAGGGCCGCGGCGCAGTCCTTCGGAGACACCCCCCGGGGTAGGCCCCTGCGCCTATCTGTCAGGGTGTTTCGCTACGGTCCTCGATCTTAGATCATCAACCAGGAAGCCCGGCGGTCGGCCGCTAGAGGCCGACCGGTCGAGGGCTTTCAACCGGAGGCGTTCGTGAACGAGATTCGCATCCACGGACGAGGCGGGCAAGGCGGAGTGACGCTGGCGAAGATCATCGCCACGACGCGGTTCCTCGAAGGCGATTCAGTGCAGGCGTTCGGCCTCTACGCGGCCGAACGCGCCGGCGCACCCATCCAGGCGTTCTGTCGATTTGCGGCCTCCCCTATCACCAATCGGAATCTGATCTACGAGCCGGACCATGTGGTCGTCCTGGACTCGACCCTGGTTGGGCCCGCGGTAACCAGCGGGCTGAGGAGCCGCGGTTGGATTCTGATCAACGCCGCCAAAGAACCGGCCCACTTCGCGGCCGAGCTCGAGGCGCACCGAATCGCGACCGTCGACGCCACCAGCATCGCGCGCGACAACCGACTCGGCACCCGCAGCGTTCCGATCGTGAATACCGCTCTGGCGGGAGCCGTCGCCCGCATCTTGGACTTCGATCTCGCCCAGGTACACGCTGCCCTCGAGCATCTCGGTTTCGGCGGTGGAAACCTGACGGCGGCGAGTGCCGCCTTCGAGGCGGTCTCGATGGCGCCGGAGCCGCATGGACCCATCGGCGGTTCCAAGAGGGTAACGATCGAAACGCCCGGCCTCTCTCCCAGCTTCCTCGAAGGTGCAGGTGGCGAGCTGCCCGGCATCCGCACCGGCAACTGGGCCAGTCAACGCCCCAAGCGGCAGCAGATGGTGCCTCCGTGCAACCACATCTGCCCCGCCGGCAACGACGCTCAAGGCTTCCTCCAGGCCCTCGCCCGGAGCGAGACCGACGAGGCGCTCGGCATTCTGCTGCGTACGACACCTTTCCCTTCGGTCTGCGGCCGGGTCTGCCCGGCGCCGTGCATGGACAACTGCAACCGCATCGCCCTCGACGGTGCGGTCAACGTGCGCCAGCTCGAGCGCTTCGCCGGTGACAACGGCTCGGCAGCGGTCGCGCCCGGCGAACCGCTGGGGAAGACGATCGCGGTCGTCGGCTCCGGACCGGCCGGCCTGACCGCCGCCTACCATCTCGCTCTCTCCGGCTACGACGTCAACGTATACGAGGGCGCCGACGAGGTCGGAGGCCTGCTGCGAACCGGAATCCCCGACTTCCGCCTGCCGGGCGAAGTCCTGGATCGAGAGATCGAGCGCATCACCATCCTCGGGGTCGAGATCCGAACCGGCCAACGGGTCGATCGGGCCGAACTCCTGGATCTCACCCGCACCTACGAGGCGGTCTTGGTCGCGACCGGCCTCCAGGAGTTGCGCGGCCTGCGGCTGGGCATCCCGGAAGACCACGACGCGATCCTGCAGGGGATCGAGTTCCTGGACCGCGTCAAACACGAGGCGCCTCGCTTCGACGGCGAGGAGGTGCTGGTGGTTGGCGGCGGCAACACGGCGATCGACGCGGCGCGTTCCGCGCTCCGGCTGGGCGCCGCCGGTGTTCGGCTCGTCTACCGGCGCACGCGCGACGAGATGCCCGCAATCCGCGAGGAGATCGACGAGGCCCTCGAGGAGGGCGTGGCGATGGAGTTCCTCACCCAGCCGGTGACCGCAAGCCACCGGCCCGGTGGCAATGGCTCGGGAGCTTCGCGGCTTCGGCTGGTCTGTCGCCGCATGCGGCTCGGCGAGCCCGACGAGTCCGGGCGCGGAGCGCCGATCGCGGTCCCGGGGTCCGACTTTCAGGTCGACTGCGACCGGATCATCCTCGCGCTCGGGCAGTCGCCGGATCATTCGGTGTTTCCCGAAGGCACCGAGGTGCGCGCGGGCGAGCGCCTCCTGGGTCTTTTGGAAACACCGGTGTTCGCGATCGGAGATCTGGCGAGCGGAGACGGAACCGTGGCAGCGGCCATCGGCAGCGGCCGTCGCTCGGCACTCAACATCCACGAGACACTCTCGGGCGCGGTCTTGCCGGATACCCGCGAATCCGAGGCAAGCCGCCACGTCGACGTCATGAGGGGTGAGGTGATCCTCGCCGAGGCCATGAAGCTCCACTTCTTCGAGCGGCGGCAGGGTTCCACAGGCGAAAGCCTCGACCCCGACGGCAGGCGCTCGACATTCGACGAAGTGCACTTCGGTCTGGAGGACGCCAGCGAGGCCAAGCGTTGCCTTTCGTGCGGTGTCTGTAACGAGTGCGACGCCTGCGTCACCTACTGTCCCGAGGGAGTCCTCAAGCGCGTCGGCCGCGACTTTGTCTTCGACTACTCGTTCTGCAAGGGCTGCGCAGTGTGCGCCACCGAGTGTCCACGCAATGTCGTCTTCATGAGCCATCTATAGGGGATCGTCGCCATGCCCACCGAACTGATTACAGGCAATCACGCCGCCGGCTACGCGTTGTGCGCGTCAGGCGAGGCCAATCGCGACGCCCGTGGCGCCGCCTGCGGCATCTATCCGATCACCCCACAAACCGAGATCGTCGAATACGTCGCGAGGTTTCCGTTCTCGAAGGGCCGGGTGGTCCCGGTCGAAAGCGAGCACTCGGCGATGGGAGTCTCGATCGGCGCTTCTCTGGCCGGTGCCCGCTCGTTCACGGCGAGCTCTTCCAACGGCCTCGCCTACATGGTCGAGAACATCATGGTGGCGGGCTTCTACCGCCTCCCGATCGTCATGGTGGCCGTCAACCGGACACTTGGGCCGCCGTGGAACATCTGGGTCGACCAGGGCGACACACTCATGCTGCGGGACTTTCCTTGGCTCCAGTTCTACTGTGAGACCAATCAGGAGGTGCTGGACACGACGCTGCTGGCGTTCCGGCTCGCCGAGGATCATCGCGTCCTGCTGCCGATCATGGTGGCCATGGACGCGTTCATCGTCTCCCACACAATGGCGGAGACCCGGCTCCCCGAGCAGTGGCTGGTCGACAGCTACCTACCGGAGCTCGACCTGCCCCATCGCATGAGCCACGCACGTCCGACCACCATGGGCGGACTGGCCTGGCCACAAGAGACAATCTCGCATCGGGTCGAGGTCGACGAGGCGATGCGCCTCGTGCCTGCGGTGTTGGAAGAATGCCGGGCGGCCTTCGTCGACACCTTCGGGCACGATCCGGGCGCCGCCGTCCAGAGCTTTGAGACCGAAGACGCCGATACGATTCTGGTGGCGACCGGCACCATCGCGACCACGGCGCGTGAGGTGGTTCGTTGCCGCCGCGAGAACGGCGAGCGCATCGGGCTGCTCAAGATCAAGATGTTTCGTCCGTTCCCGGAGGCGGTCATCCGAGACGCGTGCCACTCGGCCTCGAGGATCGGAGTCCTCGACCGCAACTACGCCGCAGGGATGGGAGGGGTCTTCTGGCACGACCTCAAAGCCGCCTTCCAGGGCCACCGGGATGATCTCGTGATCCAGGACTATCTCACCGGAGTCGGAGGCGGCGACGTCACCCCACACATGCTGGACGAAGTGATCGCAGACCTCGCCCTCCGCGGAGCCCCGGAGGACCCGATCTGGATGGGCGTCGAGACTCGAGAGGAGGTGCACTGATGACCACCACCCCACGGCCGGCCGGCCAGCCGAGGGTGCTCGAGAAACCGGCGATCCCGTGCAGCGAGGAATGCCTGCTGAGGCCCGGTAACACCAACTGTGGCGGATGCGGGATGAGCATCGGCTTGACGATGCTCGGCCGAGCCCTGGCGCAGGCCGAGCAGCAGTGCAGCCTGGTCATCCCGGCCTGTTGCGGCATCGTCACCGCCGGCGCCTATCCCACCACCAGCTACGGCGTTCCCACGGTGGCCACGACCTTTGCCTCCTCACCGGCGTTCGCCACCGGTATCGCGAGTGTCAGGGACCTGAATGACGAGTCCGGACAAGTCATCTGCTGGGCGGGAGACGGTGGCACATACGACATCGGCATTGCCACCCTGTCGGCGGCCGCCGAGCGCAACGAAGACATCATCTACATCTGCTACGACAACGAGATCTACGGCAATACCGGCGGGCAGCGCTCCTCGGCGACACCGGCCGGCGCTCGCACCACCACGACGCCTACCGGCAAGGACGAGGACAAGAAGGACATGATGGCGATCATGGCGGCGCACCGTGTGCCCTATGCAGCCACACTTTCGATCGCTCACCCGGAGGACTTCGCGCGCAAGCTCGAGACTGCCCTCTCGACGAAGGGCCTGCGATTCCTCTTGCTCCACTCGCCCTGTCCGACCGGCTGGAAGTCCGAGCAGGGCGAGTCGGTCGAGCTGGTGCGGCTGGCCGTCGCCACCGGTCTCTTCCCCCTGTACGAGGTCTGGAACGGCAGCGAGTACCGAATCAACGCCGAGCCCGACTGGACGGATCCGGCCGACTACTTCGACCATCAGAAACGATTCGTTCCAGAGGAGGTGGATCTGGATGCGGCTCGCGGCTTCTGCAGGCGGCGCTTCGATCGCCTCAGCAGGCTGGCCGAACAGTTCCCCAGGGAAGCCGCGACCGCTTAACCGGTCACTCGAGCCTTTGCCGTCGGAGTCCCGGCCGCTTTCGGCCCGAGGACACGAGCGCGTCTTGGTGCTAGATTTCGACCCGGATTGGACCCACGGGAGATTCTCATGACAGCTAGACACGGTACGCCCCTGGCGGTTTTGGCCGCCCTTCTGCTCGCCGCTTCGACCTTGGCCCTCCACGCCGATGAAGGCATGTGGACGCTGGACAATTTCCCGAGCCAAACGGTGAAGGAGAAGTTCGGCGTCGACATCGACGACGAGTGGCTCGAGAAGGTCCGGCTCGCGACCACGCGCATGGGCGGCTGCACCGGGTCCTTCGCGTCGCCGAACGGGCTCATCCTCACCAACCATCACTGCGCCCGCCGCTGCATCAGCCGCCTGTCGAGCGCCGAGAACGACCTCGAAGCCACCGGTTTCTTGGCCGGCTCACTCGAGGAGGAGACGGCCTGCCCGGGCGATCACATGTCGGTCCTGGTCGCCAGCGAGGACATCACGGACCAGGTCGCGGCGGCCGTCGAAGGCAAGACCGAGAAAGAGGCCAATGAGGCCCGCAAGCAGACACTGACGAGGATCGAAAAGGCCTGCGAGACCGAATCGGAGGGTTCACCCACCGGAAAGCTCACCTGCGAGACCGTGCCGCTCTACAACGGCGGCCAGTATTTCCTGTACAGCTACAAGCGCTACAACGACGTGCGGCTCGTGTTTGCGCCCGAGAGCCCGATCGCCGCCTTCGGGGGCGACCCCGACAACTTCAACTTCCCGCGCTGGTGCCTCGACATGACCCTGATGCGGGTCTACGAGGACGACAAGCCGGCCGAGACGCCCCACTACTTGAAGTGGCGCGAGGAAGGCGCGGCCGACGGCGAGGCGGTGTTCATCTCCGGTCATCCTGGGGGCACCGACCGGCAGCTGACGGTCTCGGACCTCAAGTGGCAGCGCGATCTCCAGATCCCGCTCTGGTTGCTGCGTTATTCCGAGCTGCGCGGCCGCCTCGCGCAGCACGCCACCACCGGCGACGAGGCCTATCGGCGCGTACAGTCTCCGCTGCTCGGCATCGAAAACGCGATCAAGGTGCGCCGCAATCAACTGCGGGCACTCATGGACGACGATGTCTTTGATCGCAAACTCTCAGAAGAGCATGCCCTCCGTGAGGCCGTCGCGGCCGATCCCGTGATGGCAGAGGCCTACGGCTCGGCCTGGGACGAGATCGAAGGAGCCAGCAAGGCCTACCGTTCTTTCTACGAGGACCATTTGTTCCTCGAGAACATGGCGGCTTTCAACGGTAGCCTGTTCGACTTTGCGCGCGATCTGGTGCGCGCCGCCCACGAGAGAGAAAAACCGGACGGGGAACGCCTTCGGGAGTTCCGTCAAACGGCTCTCCCCCGCATCGAGCAGTCGATCCTGGCGCCCCGCCCGGTCTACTCCGACATCGAGACTCTGCGGCTCACCTTCTCGCTCGAGAAGATGCGCGAATGGCTCGGCCCGGACAGTCAGTACGTGAAGCTGATCCTCGGCTCCCAGTCGCCAGGATCGAAGGCGAAACAGCTCGTCGAAACGACGCAGCTTGCCGACGTCGAGGTGCGCAGGTCGCTCTGGGAGGGCGGTCGCGAGGCAATCGAGGCTTCGGACGACCCGATGATCGCCCTGGCGATCGCGGTCGACGAGTCCTCACGAGCTCTGCGCACACGCTTCGAGGACGAAGTCGAAGCGGTCCGGGATGCCGCCTACGAAAAGATCGCGGCTGCGCGGTTCGCGATCTACGGCACCTCGATCTATCCCGACGCGACATTCACGCTGCGTGTGACCTACGGCTCGATGAAGGGCTGGATGGAGAAAGACGAGATGGTGGATCCGTTCACTCGCACGTCCCGGCTCTACGAGCGAACGACCGGCGAGGATCCCTTCCGCTTGCCCGAGAGCTGGCTCGCCGCCAAGGATCGGCTCGACATGAGCACTCCCTTCAACGCAGTCGCGACCACCGACATCACCGGAGGCAACTCCGGCAGCCCGCTGGTCGACAAGGATGGCAATCTGGTCGGCCTGGCGTTCGACGGCAACATCCACTCGATCGCCGGCCAGTACTGGTTCGACGAATCGGTCAACCGGACGGTCGTCGTGCACCCGGCGATCATGATGGAGGCGCTACGGGTCGTCTACGGGGCCGAGCGCATCGTGCGTGAGCTCGAGCAGACCGAGCCGCTCGCGGGCGAGGTGGTGCTTGGAGGATCGAAGTAGGGCGCTGTAGCCTCGACAGAGTCAGTGGTTCTGCTTTGCAGTGCGTCGGCCGGCGATCGGCAGGTAATGGAGGCCTTGTAGCGGCCGGGCTCCGTCTCGGTCGTCTTCGATGCTGCGGACCACGGCCGACACGAAGGTCGGCCGCTATAAGTGGAGGGCATCTGCGAAGTGTCGCACAACCGGCGTTCCGAAATCGTCGGCGAGCGGAGTGATTCGAGGTCGGAGGCGAGGTATCCGCCGGGCCGAACGAGGAGCGACCGAGGTGTCTTCTACGGCGAGCACCCACACTTAGGGTCGAGCCGAAGGCGAGTTCGGTGTCGCCGTCCGAGGCCGCAGTGCATGCGTTGGTTTCTGCGCCTGACCGGCGGGCTGCCCAGGGCGGCATAGCCGGAACATCGGAAGCTCGAATCCGGACCGATCGGCCGGAGGGAATCGGCCGCCGGGTCCTGATGCCCGATTGATACCCTCCGCCGCATGCGATCGGTTCCAACCGAGCGACCGCGGCGCCATGTCGCGGCAACGGTCGCCGTGCTCGGCCTGCTCGCCGCGCTCGAAGCTTCCGCGCTCGGGCAAACGGGCTCCGTGGACACTCACCTCGGGCCGGTCCCGTTGCGCGCCATATCCCCTCTTCGGCTGCTGTTCTTCCAGCTCACTCCCGAGGGACCCGAGACGCTCGGCGCCGGCGAGTCCATGATCTCCATCGACATCTCGGAGTCGAACGTACTCCACATTCGCAACTCGCCGGCCTCGGAGTTCGACGCGGAGATCAACCTGGAGATCTCTCGCGTCAATGTGAGGTTCCGCCGTGGTGTCTCCGAGCGCGTCGACGTCGGTCTCGAGCTACCGGTCTACCGATTCCACTCGGGGTTTCTGGACAGCTACATCCGCAACATCGAAGACCTGATCGGTGACCAGAAGGTCCAGCGGGTGTTCGAGCGGGAGTTCCCTGGCGCGGGACTGTTTCGGTTCCAGCTCAAGCGCGACGGCGAGGTGTTCTTCGAGCGCCCGGGCCCACGCTCAGGACTCGGGGACCTGGCGCTGACCGTGAAGCGGACGCTCCAGAAGCAATCCGGGTGGCGGCCAGCGTTGAGCCTACGTGGCGCCGTCAAGCTGCCGACCGGGGACGACGAGCACGCAATGGGAAGCGGAGACGTCGACCTGGCGCTCGGCGTCGCCGGAGCCCTGGACTGGAGGCGTTGGCACTTCCACGGCACCCTGAACGCAACCCTGCCCTTCGGAGATCCGTTCGAAGCCGTGGGTCTGACCACCCCACCCATGGTGAGCGGCCATCTCGGCTTCACCCGGCGGATCGCGCCCACCTGGGCGTTTCATTTTCAGCTCGGCGGCACCAGCGAGCCGTTCGAGAAGATCGACGGCCGAGAACCGAGCCCCCTGCCCTCGGAGCCGTTCGAGAACTTCGGCGGCTCGATCATCGACGGGACGCTGGGCTTCAGCCACACACTTGGCAAACGGACCGAGCTTTGGATAGCGCTGGCAGAGGATTTTCAGAACACCACCAACGCCGCATCGGACGTGACTCTCTTGGCGAGCGTCAACCTGCGAAGCTGGTAGGGTGCGCACTCCCGACCACTATGGCGCCCGGACGGCATAGAGATCCGAGTTCTCGCGCACCGCCGGGGGAGACAGCGGGGCCAGAGATCCCTTATCCGCGAGAAGACCCTCTAACCGTCGCCGACGGCCACCGCCTGGCCCGGCCGTAGACGCTCGCCGCCCCGCACGACCACCCTGTCACCCGCCGTGACCCCACCGACCACCTCGATGAGCGAGTTATCCCCGATACCGGTGGTCACCGAGATTCTCTCGGCGGTGTCGTCGGCGGCGATCCGGAAGACGTAGATCGCGTCGCTTCTCAGAACCAGCGCATCGCGGGGCACGGCGATGACGTCGCGGGGGGCGTTTGACGGCAGGGCTACCTTGACCGCGCTCCCCACGACCCAGGGATCGCCGTCCGGAACGATCCGCACCTCGAACATCCGAGAGCGCTCGTCACCGACCCGGATCACGCGGCGTACGGCGCCGGCGCCATCCCGGCCCCGGCCTTCGACAGCAACGGTCATCCCCTCCCGAAGAAACGGTTCGACCGCTAGCGGCGCGCGGGCCTGGATCTCGACCTCCCTGACGTCAACCAGCCGCACCACGTCCTGCCCGGTCGCGGTGTATCCGCCGGGTTGCTGCACCCGCTCGACGATCTTGTCGGCGAAGGGCGCTCGGACAGTGGTCCGGGAGAGCCGGAACATGGTCTGCTCGCGCGCTACCCGAGCGGCGATCACGTTCTGCTCGGCGGTCTCCCGCTGGGACTCGGTCTCCTCGAGATCGTTGGTCGAGATGATCTGCTCCTCGGCCAGCTGCCGGCGCCGCTCGAGCTGCTGATTGACGAACTCGAGGTCGGCCTCGAGGCGGCGGATCTGCGCATCGTCGTTCCTGAGCTGAAGCTGCAGGGCCGAGTCGTCGATGCGGGCGACCGCGGCGCCTCTCGCCACGACGTCTCCGACCTCGGCGACCCAGGTCAGCTGACCCGGAACCTCGGCCGCGATCCGCGCGTCGTTTCGACTGACGACCGCGCCGGGTACCCAGGTTTGCGGGGTCATCGCCGTTTGCACCGCCTCGACCACGCTCACCGGAGCCGGCGGCGGAACCTGCTGGGCCGGAAGCGCGGCGGCGGCCACGAGCGCAAAACAGGCAAAAACGGAAGCCTTCGACAAACTCATGATGCGGCCCTCAGCTCGTCCGCGGCGCGCAGCGCCGGCCGTTTTGCTTTGCCCTCACCGAGCCGCATGAGGCTCGGCAGCAAGAGCAAGGTGAACAATGTGCTGACGCACATCCCTCCGACGATCACCGCGGCCAACCCGCGGTAGATCACGCTACCGGTTCCCGGATTGAGCAACAGTGGCAGCATCCCGAAGATCGAGGTGAGCGTGCTCATGAAGATCGGGCGCAGCCGCACCCGGAGTGCCTGCTGCACCGCGTCGCGCCGGTTCTCGCCGTCCCTCTCCGCCTGCCGGGTCTGATGGACCAGCAGAATCGCGTTGTTGACCACCAACCCGAGCAGGATGATGAAGCCGATCATGGTCAAAAGATCGAGCGGCTGGAAGGTCACCAGGTTCAGCAACCGCAGGGCCACTACCCCGCCGACCGTTGCGAGCGGCAACGCCAGGACCACCAGCAGGCTGTCCTTCATCGAGCTGAACAGCGCGCTCATCAAGAGAAACAGCACGATCAGGGCAATCACGAAGTTTTGCGACATGTTGCGAATGGCGTTGGCCAGGTTGTCGGCGCTGCCGCCGTACTGAACCGCGCCGTCCTCGGGCATGATCGCCAGCAGCTTGGGCTCGACCTCCGCCTTGAGCGTGGCCACGGCTTCTTCGAGCGACAGGCCATCGGGCGGCGACACGTTGAGGGTCACCGTGCGCTTGCGATCGATGCGGTGAATGCTCGAAGGGCCGACCGTACGATCGACATCTACCAGCTCGCCGAGCGGAACCAACGGCCCCGACGGTGTCGCCAATGGAACCCCGGCAAGCTCTTCCGGGTCGCTCCATTTCTCGGATCGCAGGATGATGTTCATCCGCTTCTCGCCGTCGAAGTGCTCGCCCAGCCAGAGACCGTCGCCGAGAGAGCGCACCACACGGCCGACCTGAGCGCGATTCCAGCCGACCTCGGCGATCCGCCGGTCGTCGGGAGTCAATCGGAGCTCCGGCTCGGCGAGCTCTGTTCCGGGAAAGACCTGGGTCTGGGACCCCGGGATCGCCTCGCCGATCACCTGCATCGCGGTCGCGCCGGCGGCCATCAGCGCCTCGACGTCCGCGGCCTGGAGATGCATGATGATCTCCCGGCTGCTGGCAAAACCGCCGAAGAGACCGCCGCGAAAGACGAAGGCGCGGGTGTCGGGAAAGCCCGACACGATCTCTTCACGCATGATCTTCTCGAGCTCGTCGACGCGCTTCTGCTCCTTGACGCGGGCGCCGATGGTGCCGCCACCCTGCCAGACGATGAAGTAGTAGTTCTTGAGGGCCGGCTCCTTCTCCCCATCCATGTACGGGCGCATCCGATCGACCATCGGATTGATGATCTCCTCCTCGATTGTCGAGATGTTCGAGCCCGGCGGAAAGTTGAAGAAGGCATCGACCGCGTCTCGCTTGACCGGCGGCAGATAGTCGAGCTTCGGCATCAGAAGCAAGGTCAGAGTGAGAGGAATCGCCATCAGAACGGCGATCAGCCCGAGTCTTCGGCGTGGAGTGTCCGTAAGCAGAGTGATCCGCTCCGCGATCCGATCCCAGAATCCCGCATGGACGTCGGTCAGTCGAGCGCTGGTCAGGTACTTCTTGGCCGCGGTCGGGAGAATCGTCACCGCCACGATCAGAGAGATCGTCACCGCGATAGCGATGGTCAGCGCGAGGTCCGCGAACAGTTGCCCCTCGACGTCCTTGAGATAGATGACCGGCAGAAAGATCGCGACCGTTGTCGCCGTGGAGGCGACCAGGGCGCCCCAGACTTGCCTCGTGCCCTCGAGCGAGCCTTCGTGAGGCGACCGGCCGGACTCGCGCAGTCGCACGATGTTCTCGAGCACGATGATCGCGGCGTCCAGCACCATGCCGACCGCAAAGGCGAGCCCGGCGAGCGAAATCACGTTCAGGGATCGCCCACCGACGTTCAAAACGACGAAGGTCGTCAGCACCGAGATGGGAATCGCCGTTGCGACCAGGAGCGTCGCCCGCATCTGGCGCAGGAACCACCACAGCACGCCAGTGGCTAGAAGGACTCCCAGAAACAGGTTGCTGCTGACCAGGTTTATCGCGCGGTAGATGAACACCGAAGCATCGAAGCTCTGAGCTATGGTCAAGTCGTTCTCCGCCAGCACCGTGTCGCGCAGGATCTCGACCTCTGCCTTGACCGCATTGAGCGCCTCGAGCACGTTGGCACCACTCTCGCGATCGACCCGGATGGCCATCGCCGGGTTGTTGTTTTGCACCGCGAAGCCGTTGCGCTCGGCGCGCTGGACGCCGACCTCGGCAATGTCGCCGAGCGTCACCGGCCGGCCGTCGCGCCAGTCGAGCACCAGGCCGGCCAACTGCTCCGGCTTGTAGCGTCCCGCGAAGCGCAGCGTGTACTGGCGCCGCCCGACGTCGACGTTGCCTCCGGAGACGTCGTTGGCGCTTCCGGCCAGAGCCGCCACGGCCGGGATCTGGACTCCCAGCTCGGCGGCGCGGTAGGGATCGAACTCGATCACCAGCTCCTTGTCCTGCCAGGCCATCACCTCGACTCCGGCTACTCCAGGAATCGTCTCGAGCCTCCGCGCCACGGTGTCCTCGACCAGCGGCTGATAGGACTCGATGGTTCGCTCGTTGCCGGGCAGGAGCTGGATGAAGAACCAGGACAGGGACTGGTTCGAGCCGCCGCCGAAACCGCCACCCATCGAGATCGCCGGCGGAGTTGCATCCCGCGGCAGCGGAGGTAGCCGATTCATGCGGCTGATCACATCGATCAGCGTCTGGTCCATGTCGGCCTCGAGCCCGAAGGTGAGGCTGATGAAGCTGCCGCCGGCATTCGCGTTGGTGTTGAGCTCCTTCAAGCCCGGCAGTCCCTGAAGCACCTCTTCCTGGGGCTCGAGGATCTCGGCCTCGACCTCCTGCGGCGAGGCCGAGCGCCATCCGGTCCAGATCGAGATCTGCGGCCGCTCGATGTCCGGAAAGAGCTGCACGGGCAGCTTGGCGAGGCTGAAGACGCCGAAGACGCCCACGACGGCCACAGCGACCAGTACGGCGGCGGGATTCTTGAGAGAGCCTAGGGTCAGGTTCATGGGTCTTTCCTCAATGGCAGACTGCGTTTCTTCCCGGGTCACCCCGCTGCCGGGTCTGCAATCGAGGCACAGCCTCACCCGACCGCCGGAGGCATGCCTATCCTTACGAAACCCCGCTACGGAGGTTTATCCGCGAGCGGATCTCAAGAGGGCTTCAGAGCTTTATCCGCGCGGATCTCGAGGCGCTTGAGATGAGCCATCCCGTGCGGGCTGACGCTGACCACCGCCCACAGGCGGTCCCGGTTGCGGGCGTCCTCATACTCCTTGCCCTCGCCCTCGGGCACGAAGAAGCTCTCGATCCCGTAAAGGACCTCGCGCGAGCCGCCCGATCGAAGGCGGCCTCTGAGGAAGAGGCCTTCTTCGGGTGGCTCCGAGTCCACGTGCTGGATCCTCCACTCACCACCGGCTTCTTCCAAGACCACGAAGACCCGGCGGGCTCGCTGATTTCCCCGACTTCCGAACAGCCGCAGAGGCTCGTACTCCTCCGGCAGCGTCGAGATCTGGTAGCGAAGGACGACATAGTCGCCCCGCAGAATGTCGCGCGGGTCGACCGGCATCGTCTTCAAGCTGATCTCGGTGCCGTTCTTGAGCTGGTGGTCGAACCAGGCCCAGAGGCCGCACGCCACCAGGGCCCAGATCGCGACGGTAGCCCAGATCCTGCCCGCACCCCTAGCCATCGCCGACCTCCCCGCCTGGGGTTGCGCCCTGCGCCAGCCGCCGCCTGCGCTGCCGGTCGACCAAGATCGCCCAGGCGATCAGGAAGACGCCACCCAGGAGAAAGAAGACCGAGCGCGGCAGAAGATCCACGAAAGTGTCGAAATAACGCGAGACGATCAGCACCACGAATAGGGCGATTCCGGCGTTGTACCAGAGCGGGTGTCCGGTGCGGTGGCCGTGGAGCATCAGAGCCAGCGCCAGCACGAACAGGATCAGGTTGAAGAGCACGACCTGGAAGCCGGTTCCCGGAGAGACGAAGAGCGCCGAAGCCAAGCTGAGAGCCGTGAGACCGATCACGGCGAGCGGACCCCAGCGGCCACTGCGCAGAGCCGTGAGTATTCTGGGGACCGCGAGCACGACGCCCACCGCTCCTAGAGCAACGGCAGACGTGAGCAGCACTTTCGACGCGAAGAAGGCGCTCTCGTCCGAGTAGAACCGAAAGCTCAGGATGTAGACCATGAGAGCGCCCAGGAGTCCGCTACCGTAACTCGCGGTCCTCGCCGTCGGTAGCCACCCTTGGCGCGAACCGAAGCGGGCTCCGATGCCGTAGAGCAGAAGCCCGGTGGACAGGATCCAGAGCAACACGCCGGTCGGCAGGATCTCGAACCGGAGACGGTCGCTCACGGCGACATGCAGGACCAAGAACCACAGCCAGGCGTTCGCGATCGCGCCGATCATGAGCGCGTTCGAGCGCTCCCTCCACGCCCGATATACGAAATAGCCCGCCGCCACGGCATAGAAGTAGTTGGGAATGTCATCGTAGGCGATCAGGAACGCGAACAGCCAGATCACCGAGCCGCCGAGGAGAAGCCAGTCGTAGAGCGGTTTGCGACACAGAATCTTCAGCACCACCAGGGCGGCCAGCCACGCCGAGCACAGCCAGAAGTCCTCGGTGGGCACGGTCGAAGCCATTGCCAGCATGAGGACGCCGAGGTGAACGTGGATGAAGACCTTGTCTTTCGTGGCGATGCCGTAGGGCAGTAAGAAGCCCAGCAGCAGAACCGGATACGCCCAGAGCAGGTGGTCATTCGGCTCGACATGGAGCCAGTACGACCAGAGCCACAGGCCACTGGCGATGTACAGCGCCGGCTTGAATCGCTGCAGCAGCCCGACGGGAACGCACAGACCGCCCCAGACGAGCGGCAAGAGGTAGCTGTCGGCGACGATGTGGTACGTCTGCGCGATCAACAGCAGCACCCCGCCGATGCCGAACAGAGCGACCAAGTAGCTGGTGGCCGCCGACCGTGGTTTGCCGGCCGATTCCAGGCGGTCCGCAAGAAACAGCGCCGCCAGAGTCAAAACCAGCGAGCCGGCGATCTTGGCGGCGTCCGGGATCTTCTCCCAGTTCGAAGCGACGAACAGAATGACACCCAGTCCGATCAGCACCGCGCCCAGCGTGAGAACGGCGCGCACGAGGGTTCGCGGATCGGCCGCCGGCTTTGCAGGCGCCGTTGTCACCGGCGGCTCGAGCCCGTAGTTTCGATACAGCGAGGCGGCCTGAGCCGGACCCACGAGCCCCCTCTTCACCCACTTAGGGATCTCTCCGGCCAGCCACTCGCTCTTGTCGGGCGCCGGAGTCGAGTCTTCGAGATCGAAGTCGGCGCCCCGCGCTTCCAGAAGGTTGCTGATCCGATTCGCGCCCGTTTCGTCGAGCTCGTTCAGGAACACCGCGCGCCGCGTTTTGAGGAGCTTCGCTACGGAGTCACGATTTGCTCCCGTGACCGCCTCGATCTCGTCCAGCAGTTCCCCATCCGACGCGAAACGACCGGCCAGGTAGATGACGATTCGCTGCTTCATTCGAATTGGGAAGATCGACCTGATTGCGAGTGTACCGAAGTGGAACAGAACGGCGTCGAGCGTGGCCGCCTCGAGGGCTGTACACTTTCAGCCGTCCATGAAGGCTCTCCTTCTCACCCCGATAGTCCTGAGCCTTTTGGTGCTGGCAGCCCACTTCCTGCGCGGCGGAAACCTGCTCTTCGTGATGGTCCTGCTCACGCTCGTGGCTCTGCTCCCGCTTCGCAAGAGATGGGTCGGCCGACTGGTCCAGGCGACGCTGCTCCTCGGAGCTCTCGAGTGGGCGCGAACCACGACCCAGCTCGCGATGGCTCGCGCCGATCAGGGAGAGCCGTTTCTCAGGATGGTGCTGATCCTCGGCGTCGTGACCGCCGTCACGCTCGCCTCGGGACTGCTCTTCTCTCCATGCCGGCACCCCGCTACATTTTCCGCCCGGGCCGGTACGTGCTTCTCAA
>JBHHWO010000019.1:0-44249 GCA_046756565.1 Thermoanaerobaculia bacterium
TACGGAAAGAGCGTGCAGGCGAGAAGGGCGAGAAGGGCGACGACTGCGACGTCGAGAGCGAGCGTGCGGCGCTCGTCGCCTTCGCTCGACTGGAGATAGTAATTGGCGCTGAACCTAACCTCGCAGTCGGCCGCCTCGGCGTCGGCATCGGGAAGCGCGACCGGCAGGACCAGAGTGTGGCTTCCCGGACCCGACACCTCGACCGCCGCGTCCCCACAACTCGTGGTCACGCTCACGGTCTGTTCCACCGCGCCCTCTTCCAGGACCGGCGCCTCGAGCGGGCCGCCGCCTTCCGGAATGCCGAGCGTCACCCGAAGTGAGCCGGCTTCGCTCAGGCCTCCCAGCCGGATGACCCCATCCCCGGTGAGCCACCGCCGGCCCAGGATCTGCAGATCGGTTCCCCCTTCGACGCCGAGCCAGGCCGACGAGAAGAAGAACTGCGGTATCTGCGACGCGGCTTCCCTGACGACGATCTTGACCACTTCGTACTCGAAGTCCGCCAGCTCCGGACCCGCACTCTCCAGCGGCCAACGATGTCCGCTGCGGTCGTAGAGCCCTGCCGTCAGGCTGTAGGTACCGTCGTCCAGAGGCGGCGCTAGTGCCGATTGGTGAATAGTCACCGAGTAGCTCTTTTCCTTGCCGGGCTCCCAAGGCCCGGGCAACTCGTGGTCGAACGTCCGTAGGATGTCCTGGTTGGAATCGAGCAAGTGCAGAAACACGGTCGGAGAACCCTCGAGCCCTTCCAGCTCGCCCCTCATCTCCCAGTTCAGCTCGACTTCGGCCACGCCTGGATAGCTGAGCAGAATCTCGCCTGCGTTTGTGCCCAGCCGGCCCACCGGCTCGGGCTGGTCGGCGCACCCGCCGACCATGAGGCCGATAGTCACGACAAAGATTGATAGATCCTGCAGACGAAGTTCTCTACGTCTCATGAAGCCTCCTTCAGTTGTACTCCCTCACGCGTGGCGCTTCCTCGAAACCGCCCGGGAATCATAGACCAGCCTACGGCGTCGGAACAGCCCGCTTGCTAAACTCGCTCGGCCCCGAAAACCTGTACCTCCGAGCCGGCACCGTGAATCTGGAGATCTTCACTCTCGTAGGAATCATCCTCTTCGCATTGGTCGCCTTCGTGCGCGAGTGGTTGCCGATGGACGTGGTGTCTCTCACCTGCCTGGGCCTGCTTCTCCTGTTCGGCCTGGTGACACCCGAAGAGTCGATCTCGGGTTTCAGCAACCCGGCCGTGATCACCGTGCTGATGATGTTCGTCTTGAGCGCCGGGCTGGTGGACAGCGGGCTCGTGACCCGCCTGGCGTATCGGATCCCGGACTGGACCGGCGGCGGCCGCTGGAAGCCGGCATTGCTGCTTCTGCTGCTCGCGGGAGTGGTCTCGGCGTTTCTCAACAACACCGCGGCTGTTGCGGTGCTCATGCCGGTGGCGATCCATCTCGGCAGGCAGCTCAAGTTCAGCCCTTCGCGGCTCCTGATGCCACTGTCGTTCGTCGCCATCTTCGGCGGCACCGCGACGCTGGTGGGCACTTCGACCAACCTGCTGGTGAGCTCGCTGGCCCCAGAGCACGACCTCGAGCCGTTCACAATGTTCGAGTTCCTGCCGGTGGGGGCAGTTCTGTTCGTCATCGGCTTCGCGTACGTGGCTCTGGTGCCGATGCGGCTCCTGAAGGAGCGGAGCTCGGTCGCCAACCTGACCCGCAAGTATCACCTCGGCGGATTCCTGACCGAGCTTCGAGTCGGCCCAAACTCGAAGCTGGTCAATCGGACGGTGGTCGAAGAGCACATCAGCGAGCGCTACGAGATGACGGTGCTCGAGATCCTCCGCGGCAAGCAAAAGATCTCGACCGAGATCCGCAACACACCGCTCCGGGTCGACGACGTGTTGATGGTGCGCGGCGCCGTCGAAGACATCGTCGCCTTCAAGGAAAAGGAAGGCCTCCTGCTGCTCACCGAGATCAAGCTCGACGATGCCGATCTGAATGACCAACACACTATTTTGGCCGAGCTTCAGGTGCTGCCGGGCTCACGTCTCAGCGGCGAAACGCTTCGCGAGATCAACTTCCGCAGGCGCTATGGCGCGTTCGTCCTGGCGCTCAGCCGCGCGGGCGATCTGATCCTCGACAAGCTAGCGTCGATTCCGCTGCGGGCGTGGGACACGCTGCTGGTATTCGGCCCGAAGGAGCGGGTCGAAGCGCTCTACGACGTCGACGACTTCGTCCCGCTCGGCGAGCGAGAGGTGCGCCTGCGACTGGCGCCCAGGTGGTGGCTGTGTGCCGTGACCATCCCGGTCGTGGTCGCCCTGGCGGCGACCGGCACCATGCCGATTCTCAAGTCCGCTATCCTGGGGACCGTCTTCCTGCTCGCCACCCGGACCATGACGATCCGGCAGGCATACCGGGGCATCGATTGGTCGGTGATCTTCCTGCTGGCGGCGATTCTGCCGCTGGGCCTGGCAATGGAGAACACGGGCCTCGCGACCCTTATCGCGTCGTGGATCGAGCCCTTCGGCATGCGCTACGGACCGGTCGCGCTTCTCTCCCTGCTGTACCTGGCGACGACGCTCCTCACGTCCATGTTCTCGAACAACGCAACCGCCATCCTCATGGTGCCGATCGCGGTGGGTGCGGCGGCCGACCTGAACGTCGACCCCAAGCCGTTTCTGATGGCAATCGCGTACGGAGCTTCGACGAGCTTCATGACGCCGGTCGGCTACCAGACCAACGCCATGGTCTCGGGACCGGGCGCCTATCAGTTCAAGGACTTCCTGAAATTCGGCGGGCCGTTGACCCTGATCTTCTGGATCGTGGCCACCTTCCTGATCCCGATCGTCTTCCCGTTCAACCCGTAGACGGCGCCAGAAGCTGCTCGACCCGGGCTTCGACCATCTCGAGCGCGACCTTGTTCTCGCCTCCGTGCGGAACGATCACGTCGGCCCAGCGCTTTGATGGCTCGACGAACTCGAGATGCATGGGCCGAACGCTTTCCAGGTACTGGCCGATGACGCTTTCGCGCGTCCGGCCGCGCTCGCTGAGATCGCGCTCGAGGCGGCGAATGAAGCGCACGTCCGACGGGGTGTCGACAAAGATCTTGAAGTCCAGGAGCGAGCGCAGCGTCGGCTCGACGAACAGGAGGATTCCCTCGAGGAGAATCACCGGTCGGGCTTCGACTCGAACCGTGTCCGCAGTTCGCCGGTGAGTCACAAAATCGTAGACCGGCACGTCGACGCCCTGGCCTTCCTTCAGCTGTCGAACGTGGCTCACCAAAAGGCTGTTATCGACGGCGTCGGGATGATCAAAGTTGCGAGCAGCCAGCTGTTCGGGACTCTCCCAGTCGATGTCCTTGTAGTAGGCGTCCTGCGCCAGGAACGCGATGCGGTCGGCGCCGACGGCCTGCAAGAGCGCTCTCGCCACCGTGGTCTTCCCGGACCCCGTGCCGCCGGCGACTCCGAGTGCAACCGTACCCGCCATCCGATCTCCGACTGTATGTCAGACCAGCGCCAGGATCGAGCGCAGGTCGTCGACCACGTGGTCGGCAGCCGGGCCGCCGCCGTCGTGGCTGCGCAGCCAGATCGTCGCGACACCGGCACTGCGGCCGGCGACGACGTCGATGGATCTCCGGTCCCCGACCATCACCGCATCGCCGGCCGCGACACCGAGATCGGCAAGAGCACGGCGAATCAGGGCCGGCGAAGGCTTGCGATGCCCCTGGTCGTAGCTGAAGTACATCCGCTCCAGAAATCCCGCCAGACCATGCCGCTCGAGGATCGGAACGTAGAACTTCCCAGGCAGAGGCGTGTTCGAGACCAGGGCCAGGCGCTTGCCGGCTCGAGTCAGGTCCTCGAGCACCTCTCGCGCCCCGGGCAGCGGCTCCACCTTCTCGGCGAGCGGCCGGTACCAGAGCTTGAGAAGGGTGAGAGAAGGCGTCCGCAGGCCCCCGGCGCGCTTTCTCAGACGCCGAAAGTGGGGAGCCCAGTCCGCCTCCCGGCCGAGCTCGTTGCGCCGCTCGGATTCGCGCCGCCACGGACCGAAGAGCTCCCGTTCGAGATCCTCCTCGGAGAGGTTCGCGCCCCGGTCGTTGAGGAAGTGCAGCAGGACTTCCCGCCCGCGGAAGTCGCGCTGGCCGGTGGGAATGCCCGGATCCCCCAGGAAGTTCAGGAGCACGCCGCCCATGTCGAACAGCACGGCCTTCATGGTTCGGATTGCTCCATTCTCGACCGACGCCTTGGCTCGGACCTTATCGCTGACAGCCCGGACAATAGAAGGTAGCTCGATTCGACAGCACCCTGCGCCGGATCGCTCGCGAGCAGCGGCGACAGGGCTCACCCTCACGCCCGTAGACGTCCAACGCGACCTGAAAATATCCCAGATTCCCGTCGCCGTCGGCGAAGTCGTTGAGCGTGGTACCGCCCTCGCGAATCGCGTCCTGGAGCACTTCGACGATGCCCGCCGCGAGCCCATCCCAGCGCTTGGGGGAGATTCGCCCGGCGGCGCGGAAAGGGTGGATGCCACCTCGGTAGAGGGCCTCGGAGGCGTAGATGTTGCCGATCCCCACGACCTGGCGCGCATCCATCAGGAACGACTTGACCGGTGCCCGACGCCCGCGGGCAGCGCGCGCGAGGGCCTGTCCTGAGAAGCCGTCACCGAGGGGCTCGATCCCGAGGTGGGCGAAGTGCCGATCGGTCTCGAGCTTCGCCGTAGGCAGAGAAAGTAGGATGCCGAAACGCCGCGGGTCCCGGAATCGCAGTTTCTGACTCGCGCGCCTCGCGCGCGGCTCGAGCAGCGCGACGATCACGTGCTCGTGATCTTCGGGGGTTCTGTCGATCGGAGCCAGCGTCAAGCGTCCGCTCATCCCCAGATGTACGACGAGTGTGTGAGAGCCCTCGAGGTCGACGAGCAGGTACTTGGACCGGCGTCTGAGCTTCACGATCCTCCGGCCCACGCAGTGGCGGCGCAGTGTCCTGGTTCGGACCGGCTCGCGTAAGCGGCGCTCTCGCACCTCGATCGCGGCAATCCGACGACCCTCGAGATGTGGCTCGAGGCTCCGCTTCAGGACCTCGATCTCGGGCAGCTCCGGCACCGGCGGATTGTACTCAAATCGGGGGTTGACAGGCTGGCCGTGAAGGGCGAAAATGCAGCGTAAATTCCAACACGCTCGACCATGCTCCATCAAACCGCTCTGTCGCTGACTCCCTACGCCACCTCGTCGCCGCCGATCTTCGGCGAAGCTCCTAATGGCGCACCAACCTGTGCCGCCCGGACTCACTTCTACAGGACCCGAGCCCGCAAGGCCTTCCGGCGAAGCGAGCGAGGGCTTCTCGCCGGCGAAAAGACCCGTTCCGTCCGGGTGCTCGAGCCCTACCGAGGCAGCGAATGGCCGCTCGTCGGAACGGCGGGGAGTCTGCGTGGAAGCCGAAGAATCCTGGTGCGGGTCGGCCTCGACGACGCAGTGCGCCGCGAGCTCGTGTCCGACGCCTCGGACTCCGATCCGATCGAGATCGGCTCGGCCTGGGATCCCTATCCTTCGGCCGAGGCCCGCTTCGAAGCCACTCGCGCCGTTCTGCGAGCTCTGTGTGAAACGCGCGGTCTCGAGCTTCACTTGACGACTCGCTCTCCCCTGATACTTCGAGACCTCGATCTCCTGCGCGAGCTCGACCTCGGCCACTCGGTGACGGTCAGGATCCCCGCCGCGACCCTGGATCCACGCCTGTCGCGTGTGCTCGAGCCCGGAACTGCCGAGCCGCGAGCGCGACTCGAAGTCGTCCGATGCCTGGCAGCGGACGGAATCGCGACCGAGGTCGTTTGTGACCCCGTGCTACCGGGCATCAACAGCTCGGCCGACGAGCTCGACCCGCTGTTCGCGGCCGCCCGAGACGCCGGAGCCATCGACCTGGTCGGAGACACCCGCATCCTGCGGCCGGCGGGCAGGCGACGGCTCCTCGCCTGGCTGAGGCGCCGTTTCCCCGACCGTGTCGATGCGGTCCGACGATCCCTCGGGACCGGAAGCCCGGACGCGGTAACCGGTACGCTGAGGCGCCTCCGGCTGGCCTACGGTTTCCCGATGCTGCGCTCTGGAAGAGGCTAGCGATCGCGTCACCCTGGACCGCCGACCTCGGCCGGATCGGAGCTAGGCCCGGATCGATGTGGCCACCTCCGCGACGAATGCGACCAGCACCGTGTCCGGCGACGACGAGCCGCCCTTGAGCAGCTCTTCGGTTTCGGCCATGCGCCGGGGCAGGTCAATCAGCTGATCGGTACCTGCTCGGCTCGCGGCCAGATAAGCCCGATGAAGCCGGTACGGGTGAAGCGAAGCCAGCGGGTTGGCTCCGCCCGATGGCAGCTCCGCCTGGAGCTCTGGAGCAATCCGATCTTTGAACACCCGGTAGTTCGACTCTCCGCCTGGAACCGAGCGCGCCGCGATCGCGCCGGAGATCGCGGTCAAATGCCGGCAGAATCCGGCTAGGAGTGCCCAGAATGACAGCCGCGCCGCGATCCGATCGGACGCCGCCGAGAGATAGCGGTCGAGCTTCGTGAGCGCCTGCCCGGCGCCGGCCGGGCCGCCGGCACCGATCGCATCCAGGATCGACCATACGTCCTGTTCTCCTCGATCGGCGATCGTGTTCTTGACCAGTTGCCGCGTGATCGGGCCTTCGCCGGCGAGCGTCGCGAGCTTGCGATATTCGGCGGCGAACCGCGCACTGCTCTCGGCATCCGCGACCTCGCCCTGTCGCGCAAACGACGACTTGTGACGCAGGGTGCGATTCGCCAGCTCGACCACCGCCGGTGGCTCGATACCGGCTCCGGTTTCCCGCTCCAGCTCCCCTACCAGGGGGCCGAGACCTTCCCAGCCCTTCCGGCCCGAGGTCACCTGGGACAGCTGGAGAAGAGCGCCGCGCTCGGCCAGAGCTTTGGCCAGAGGGTGATCGGCCGCCACCGAGCTCTCGACCAGGACCAGAAAGTGCCCGTCCGGCAATCCGGTCTGCAAGAGATCGCTCATGCCGGCGACCGCGTCGTCCGAGGCGCCCTGAATCTCCGCCGCACGGCCCGCCGCCACCAAGTCGGAGAGGTTCTCCCGAAGCTTGCCGATCTCCTTTTTCGCCCTTCCCCTGGGGCGATTGCGTCGCAGCGTCTTGCCGCCGGCGAGCGCCCAATCCGGAAGCTCGCCCAGGACCTCGGTGGTCGAGCCTCCATACGGATCGAGCTGAAACAAGCGCAGCGCCTGAAACAGGCGCCTGGCGGCGGCGCGTTCGCCGGTGCTCAGATCGGTCTCGGACCCTGGTGCAGCGAGCGGCAGGACCCTGGCCGCTTCGTCGATCAACGATGCCGCAGCCGTGCGATCCGCGAGCAGCGCCGTATCCACGGCGACGATCACCTTGCCGGAGGCGAACAGGGAGAAGGTCCGAAGGTCGGCCAGCAATCCCGCGAGATCGTCAGGCCGTTTGCGGACCTCGGCCTGAACCCCTCCGATCTCGGCCAGACGCTCCGCGAGACGCATGCCGGCGGGCTCCGAAACCACCCGATCGCCGCCCACGAGATAGAGCGGACTGGTGGTGCCGGCGTCGATTGCCTCTAGCAGCGCCTCGACGTCACTCACAGCGACGGGTCACGAGTCGTTGGTCTGCCAGCGGCGATCGTAGACAACGTGGGCCGGCGCCAGTCGGACGCCGAGCTCGTCGGCCGAGAATGCCTCTTCGGAGAAATCCAACTCGACCGAGTTCCACGAACCGCAGCTCTCGCATCGATCTCGCCAGTCACCGGTGTGCTCGTTGCACGCTCGACACACAAACTCTCCCAACGTGCTGCCCGAGCTTTGAATCGAGTTGAGATACGAGGCCATCGCGAGAGCGACCTCGCTTCTGCGCTGATGGACGCGACCCATCAGGTAGTGAAACGATGGCGAGCTCTCGAGGGGCTCAGCGAGGCTCTCCAATGCCTTGTGGGCTTCTTCGTGCATCTCGAGCCGGTAGTACAGACGCCCGAGGAAGAACCTCGGCAACAGATCGCTCTCGCCGACCTCGCGAAGAGCATGAAGGGTCGAGATGGCCTCGAGCGGCTGTTGCTTTTCGATGAAGTGATCCTCGATTCGCAAAAGGAAGATCGGACTTCCGGTGACCTCGAAGCCGTGTCGCCAGGCCGCGACCGCGGCATCGGGATCGTCGCGAACGCGCTCGACCTCGCCTCGCAAGATCAGGGCGGGAACGAAGCGGGGTTCTCCTTCCAGGATCCCGTCGAGCAGCTCGTCCGCTTCCTCGGTTCGGTCTTCTTCGAGCCGGGCCACCGCGCGCTGGTAGTTCAGACCGGTCCGCACGGCGTTCTCCTTGTCGAGGCTCACCGAGTCGCCCGATTCGCCTACCAGCGCCTCGATCTTCTCCTGCGTTCGCATGGCCTCGCGCCAGTCGAACTGGCTGAGTTGCTCGTTTCTTCGCCGTCTCCAGCAGCGGAGCCCTTGCCCTGAGAAGTCCCTGAGGATCCGATCGTGGATCTGCTCCGCAACCTCGGTCTCGCCGAGCGCCACATAGTCATCCGCCAGCTGGTAGAGGACCGCCACGCTCCGTGGGTAGAGCACCGAGGCCCGGCGATGCACCTCGACAGCCTCCTCGAAGCGGCCCTGGCAGCGCAGGACCTCGCCGTATCGCAGCAGGGTGGAGAAGTCCTCGGGTCTCTCGGCGAGCAGGTTCTCGAGCTCCGTCGAGGCCTTACCCCAGAGTCCGTCGCACTGATAATCGACGGCGCGCCGGAAGCTGTGATCCAGGCTCTTGGCCTGCCTCTCTCTTCGGCGGGCTCGGCGGCCGGCGAGATCTTTCTTCAAGGTCTGGGTCAGGAGCGCGGCAACCGTCGGAAGGAACCCCAGCAAGAACGCGACCAGCAGGGCCGCGGCCAGAGACACCGAACGCGTGGGCGTCACCGCAAAAGGCGCCGCCAGCAGGTCGGTATTCAGGTTCGAGATGTAGGAAACCGCCAGCGCGGCTACAACAGCGAGGAGGACTCCGAGGAATGTTCGAAATCGCATCTCCGGCTGCCCTGCAGCTCAACTCTCCGGCAAAAGGCCTTGTTCCGCCTGTTCCTGACAGTCGATACAGTATCGCGCCCACGGAACGGCCTGCAACCGCTTGCCCGGGATCGTCTCCTCGCAATAGTCGCACTGTCCGTATGAGCCGTCGTCGAGGCGCTCGATGGCCTGCTCGACCTCGAGCAGAGCGTCACGTTCGCTCCCCGACAGCGAGAGCATGAACTCCCGGTTGTAGGCGTCGTTCGCCCGGTCCACGAGATCCTCCGCTCCCGCGTCGCTCAGGCCCTGGCCGACCCGAAGATCGTTCATGTACATGTCCATGATCTCCTGGCGCTTGGCTGCGAGTCGTTTGCGGACTATCTCCGTCTGGCGAGAGCTTCGCTTCACCGTCTTTTTCTTGCTCTTGACTGCTCTGGCCACTCCTCGTCTCCTCTCACTCAACCGCGATTTCCGTGGAACCGCACGGCGTCGAGCCTTACAACGGCTCGCGATGGTACTTCATTCCCCCCAAAATGGATAGGTCTCGATAGAGCTGTTCATAGAGGATGACCCGGACCAGTTCATGCGGCAGAGTAATCTTTCCGAAAGATAATTTTTCATTCGACTTCTCGCGGACTTCGCCCGAAAGACCGAGGTCGGAGCCGACCACCAGGACCAGTGGCCGGCGGGCTCCCTCGAGGCGGCGCCTCAGCCATTCGGCCAGCTCGGCCGAGGTCCGCTGGCGGCCCCGGGAGTCGAGTGCCACTAGTGGCCTGTAACACCCAAATCGCTACTACCTGGCCGGCCCAGACCACCATGATTGCCGTTCTGGATCCGTGTTTCATTCCCGCCGGGCCGCGCTCCGATTCCGAAATCGGCCCAGTCTAGCGCCGCTGTCTCCGGCTCCGGCGGGCGCCGCCGGATGCCGGGAGTGTGCCGTACTGCTATCATCTGCGGCCCATGGTGGCCCGAAACCGGTCCGATGAAGACCGGAAGAAACGACGTCGCGGCTTGTACAAGGCCCTCGTGCTCGGAGGCGTGGCGGTGGGCATTCCCGCCGCGGCGAACGCGATCATCGCCCGGCGCAATCGCCGTCTGGAGAGCGCGGGCTGGGGGCGAAGTCACCGATACGCCTGGAAACAGGGTGAGATCGCCTTCCAGCGGCTGGGCAGCGGCTCACCGCTGGTCTGTCTTCATTCATTCGGCCCCGGCCATGATGCCGAGGAATGGCGCGAGCTGGCCGAGCGGATGGCGAACAGCTACGAGGTCTTCGCGCCGGATTTTCTCGGCTGGGGCAGGTCGGAGAAACCGGCGATCGCCTATGACGGCGAGCTCTATATCGAGCTCCTGGCCGACTTCCTAGAGGACGTCGTCGAAACGCCGGCCGCCGTACTCGCAGCCGGCCTGCCGGCTGCATACGCCGTACAGGTCGCGGTCGACCGGCCGGAGGCCGTCGGTGCCCTCGGACTTTCGGTGCCGTCCGGGATCGCCGTCAGCGGTGAGGAGCCGGACGTCAAAGACGCACTGGTCAACCGCATGCTGCGATTGCCGATCGTCGGAACTTCGGCTCTCAATCTCTACACCAGCCGTACGGCGATCGCCGGCCACTTGCGACGAGAAACCTTCGCGACGCCGGACCGCGTCGACGAGGCGCGGATCGAGCATCACTACCAGTCGAGTCACCAGCCCGGTTCGCACCTCGCGCTCGCGGCCTTCCTGAGCGGCTATCTGAACCACCGCATCGACGACAGCCTGTCTCGAGTGAACACGCCCACTTGGATCGCGTGGGGACGACAAGCGGCAAACCCGTCGATCGACGTCGCCGATCTCTGGATCGGTCGCATTCCCCACGCCGAGCTCGAGGTGTTCGAAGGCGCCGGCAACCTGCCGCACGCCGAGATACCGGCCCGCTTCCAGAAGCCGTTGGAGCGTTTTCTCGCCCACCTGGTATCGCCGGTCGACACGATCTGAATCGCGCCCAACCACCGTCTCCCGGAGGCCAGGTCGGTTCACTGCCGAGCCCCGATCGCAAGTAAGATACCCGTCCGCGCAGGACCCTCATGGCCGACTCGTTTCCACCTCTGCCCACGGGCTATCCGTTCCCCTCACTCGAACTGGAAGTGCTCGAGGAGTGGAGCAAAAACGACGTGTTTCACAAGACGCTGGCCAAGACCGACGGCGGCGAGCGGTTCGTCTTCTACGAGGGACCGCCGACGGCCAACAACAAACCGCATATAGGCCACGTCCTCACCCGGGTCGTCAAGGATCTGCTACCCCGATACAAGACCATGCGCGGCTTCAGCGTCCCTCGCAAAGCCGGCTGGGACACGCACGGCTTGCCGGTCGAAATCGAGGTCGAAAAGAGCCTCGGCTTCAGTGGCAAACGGGACATCGAGACATACGGCGTGGAACGGTTCAACCGCGCCTGCCTCGAGAGCGTCCACACCTACGAAAGGCAATGGCGGGAGATGACCCATCGAGTCGGCTTCTGGGTCGACCTCGAAGACGCATACTTCACCTATTCGAATCGCTATGTCGAGTCGGCGTGGTGGGCCCTGTCGCGCCTGCACGAAAAGGGGCTGCTCGAGAAGGGCTACAAGATCCAGCCTTATTGTGCCCGCTGCGGGACCACCCTCTCGAGCCACGAGGTGGCTCAAAACTACCAGGACACCCAGGACCCGTCGGTGTGGGTCTTGTTCCCGGTGCGCTCCGGCCAGGAAGTACGCACCACCGACGGCGAAGTCTGGCCGATTCCCGAGGGCGCCTCCCTGGTGGCATGGACGACCACGCCCTGGACGTTGCTGGGTCACACGGGCATGGCGGCCGGTGCCGACCTCGAGTACAAGGCGGTGGCCCATCCAGGCGGTCCGGAGACGCTGCTGATCTTCGGTGCAAACCTCGAAACTCCGGTGCCCTTCGACGCCAAGGATGAGGGCAGGCAGAAGAGACTCGATCTTCGCGACCTCCCTGCGGTCGCGACTATCCGGGGCTCCGAGCTTCACGGCCTGCGCTACGACCGGCCCTACCAGGTGCCGCTTCAAGACCGGCCCACCGAGTCCCCATTCGACCCGCCACCCGGTGACGACGACGGCTGGCGCGTCTTCAATGCCGACTACGTCACCGCCTCCGAGGGCACCGGGCTGGTGCACACGGCACCGGCTTTCGGTGAGGACGACTATGCAAGCGGCCGGAAGTTGGGGCTGCCGCTTCTCATGACCGTCAACGCTCGCGGCGAGATCGACGGCGAGGGTACGGAGCCGTTTCGCGGCAAGTGGATCAAAGACGCCGATTCCGAGATCTCGCGCGAGCTCAAGGAGCGCGGACGGCTCTTGCACTCGGATCGCTATAGCCACAACTACCCGTTCTGCTGGCGCTGCGACCAGCCGCTTCTCTACTACGCCTCGCAGAGCTGGTTCGTGCGCACGACCAAGGACGGTTACAAACAGGCGCTGATCGATAAGAACCGAGACGACATCCGTTGGTCTCCGGCCCACGTCGGCGAAGGCCGTTTTGGCAAGTGGCTCGAAGGTCTGGTCGACTGGGCGCTGTCCCGCAAGCGGTACTGGGGCACCCCGCTACCGGTATGGGAATGCGACCACTGCAGCGCAATCGAGGTGGTGGGCTCCTACAAACAGCTCTTCAGCGCCACCGAACGGGCCCTACCGGACGATCCCTACGATCGCGAGCAGTTCGATCCGCATCGGCCATTCGTCGACCGCGACTACGCCGGCGACGCCTTCGTGTGGCCCTGCAGGCAATGCGCTGAAGGCTCCATGGGCCGAGTCAGTGAAGTCATCGACGCCTGGTTCGACTCCGGCGCCATGCCCTTCGCGCAACATCACTACATCGGACAGGCCACGACCGAGTTCGACCCGGGCCGGGGTACAGGCTTTCCAGCGGACTTCATCTCCGAGGCCGTGGATCAGACCCGGGGCTGGTTCTACACCCTTCACGTTCTCGGAGTCCTGCTCTTCGACCAGGTCGCATACCGCAACTGCAAGGTGCTCGGCCACATCAACGACGAGACCGGGCGCAAGATGTCCAAGCGGCTCGGGAACGTCGTCGATCCGATGGAAGTTCTGGAAGCGACCGGTGCCGACGCCCTACGGTGGTATTTCTTCATCAACAATCCCGAGGTCAACTCACGGTTCTCGGCGCGGCTGGTGCGGGAAGGGGCTCAGAAGTTCCTGATCCCGCTCTGGAACGCGGTTTCGTTCTTCACCATCTACGCCAATCTCGACGCTTGGAAACCCGGGACCTCCGGAAACTCCGAAATCCCGTTTGCCGAGCGACCGGCGCTGGATCGGTGGATCCTCTTGCGCCTCGAGCGGCTCACTTCCAGGGTCACGGCCAGCCTCGACGACTACAACATTCTGGATGCGGCCCGAGAACTAGAGAGATTTGTCGACGATCTCACCAACTGGTACATCCGCCGGAGTCGCGATCGTTTCTGGGCGGCCTCGACGGAGGGCGGCCGGGAGAAGGAGAGCGCCTATCAGACCCTGTACGAGACTCTCTGCCGGCTGACCCTCCTGATCGCACCATTCATGCCCTTTGCCGCCGAAGTCCTGCATCGGAATCTGATCCGCGGTCATTCGAAAAACTCCCCGGAGAGCGTCCACCTAGAGGACTGGCCCGAGACCTCGACCGAGCGCAGCGACCCGGAGCTCGAGAGCGCCATGGAGGCGGTCCAGAGGATCGTGAAGCTGGGGCACGCTGCCCGCAACGACCATCAGCTCAAGACGCGCCAGCCCCTGGCCTCGGTGACCGTGGTGACGGCGGACGATCGTACACGCGATGGCGTTCGTCCCTATCTGGATATCTTGCGCCAGGAGCTCAACGTGCGCGAGATCCTCTGGGCGGAAGACCGCTCCGAGTACGTGCATCAGGAAGTGCGACCGGACTTCCGCAGGTGCGGACCTCGCTTCGGCAAACAGATGAAGTCGCTGCAGAGGACGCTCGCGGAGGCCGACGGCGACCGGCTCGCCGCCAGTCTCCAGGCAAACGGCTCGATCCAGGTCGCTCTCGACGGCGAGGCGGTTGACCTGTCGGCGGCCGAGCTCGAAGTGCGCATGATCGAGAAGGAAGGCATGGCGACACAGGGCGACAGCGATTTCCTGGTCGCGCTGGATTCGAGACTCGACGACGACCTGATCACCGAGGGCAGGGCGAGAGAGATCATCAACCGGGTCCAGCAACGGCGCAAGGATCTCGATCTCGACTACGCCGACCGGATCCGTCTGGTCTATCGCGCGGACGAACAGCTCGAGCCGGTATTCAGACAACACGGCGAGTGGATCGCCAAAGAGACTCTCGCCGTAGCCGTCGAGCATGCCGCAGGTGACGACGACCTCGAGTCACGCCCGATCGACGAGTTGCGGTTCGCCTTCGAAGTCGAAAAAGTGAACGGGAAAGGAAATTAGAGGAAACACATGGCAGGAATCTTCAAGGCCTATGACGTCCGTGGGCTGTACCCCGAGCAATTGAACGAAGCCCTAGCTCGCGACATCGGCAAGGCCTTCCCGTCGGTGCTCGACGCAGGTGAGCTCGAGCGAACCCGGTCGGTCGTGGTCAGCCGGGACATGCGCCCACACAGCGAGCCGCTCCAAGCGGCGCTGGTCGAGGGCCTGCTCAGCGCCGGGCTCGATGTTGTCGACATCGGCCTGGCCACGACACCCACAAACTATTTCGCGGTCGGACATCTTCAGGCGGCCGGTGGAATCCAAGTAACCGCCAGCCACAACCCGGCCCAGTACAACGGCCTCAAGTTCAGCCGCCACGGCGCGCGACCCGTTTCCGGAGATCACGGCATCCCGTTGCTCGAGACACTGGTCGAGGCGGGCGAGTTCGAGGCCGGCCAGACTTCGGGGGCGATCACGCGTCGGGATCTCGGTGAGGCCTACGCCGATCATGTGCTGTCCTTCCTCGATCCGGCAACAGCGAGCGAGCCTCTCAAAGTCGTGGTAGACGCAGCCAATGGAATGGGTGCAACCTACCGTCCTTATCTGGAGAGGCTCGGCATCGAGTTCGTTCCTCTCTATTTCGAGCTCGACGGCTCGTTTCCCAACCACGAGGCGAATCCACTGAAGCTCGAGAATCTCCGGGATCTCTGCGACACGGTGCGGCGCGAGAACGCGGACCTGGGGATCTCGTTCGACGGTGACGCCGACCGGGCCGCGTTCGTCGACGAAGCCGGGGAGCCCGTCGGCAGCGATCTCGCAACGGCATTGATCGGAGGCGAGCTTCTCCGGCGCGCGTCCGGATGCCACGTTCTCTACGATCTGCGCTCGTCCCGGGCGGTCGCCGAGTACATCTCGGAGATGGGCGGCGTCCCCGTGCGCGAGCGGGTCGGCCATTCGTTCATCAAGGCGACGCTGCGCGAGAAGAACGGCGTGTTCGGCGGCGAGCTGGCCGGGCATTACTACTTCCGCGACAACTACTACGCGGACTGCGCGCTCATGGCGGTGGTCGAGATTCTGAACCTGCTGCGTGCCCGAAAGGCTTCGATGTCGAAGATCGTCGAGCCGCTCCTGCGCTACGCCAAGAGCCCAGAGATCAACTTCACCGTCGAAGACAAGGCCGGAAAGATCGCCGAGTTGGCCGAAAAGTTCTCGGACGGCGAGATCGACTATCTGGACGGCATCACGGTCCAGTACCCGGACTGGTGGTTCAACGTGCGCCCGTCGAACACCGAGCCGTTCCTGAGGCTGGTCCTCGAGGCCGAAACCGACGACGACCTCGACCGCAGGCGGTCAGAGCTGGAAGGACTGCTCGGCACGCCGGTCTAGGCGCAATCGCGCCAGCTTCCGTGAAGGCACCCGCCAGCCGGGATTCGTCGCTTCGCTCAGAATGACAAAGGTGAGGTCTGTGGCGCCGCGTCCCGTGGGTGCCGAAGAGGGTAGATAGTAGGCGCGTGGTCGAGGAGCGAGGTAAGCGTGCTCCGAGTACGCCGAGGAGACCTTCTCGGGGCAGCCGAGCGCGGGCGGAGAGGTCCGCAGCTAGCAGGCGCCTGGGTGAGGGGCGAGGTAGGCGTACGAATAGTACGTCGACGAGCCCCGAGCCCAGGCAACGCCCTAGACTAGATGCGGATCTATCCGCCCGAGATCGAAGTCCACCTCGAGCTCGTATCGCAGGTCGGCTCCCCCCCCCCCCCGCTACCGGCGGCCGCCCAGGAGGCCGGCCCGATACAGGTAATACAGAAGCGTCATCAGGGTCGAGATCGCGGCCGCGATGTAGGTAAGCGCCGCAGCATTGAGAACCCTATCCATCCCGTCGCGCTCCTCTTCGAGCACGATTCCATTCTCTACCGCCAGCCGTTTCGCGCGCGCGGTCGCGTCGAACTCGACCGGCAGCGTCACCAGCTGGAAGAGCAGCACGGCGGAGAACATCACGACGCCGATCAGAAAGACCTTCATGCCGAAGGCCGGGGCCGCCGACAGGAGGACGAGACCGCCGAACATCACCCAGTAGCCCAGCTTGGAGCCGATATTGGCCGTCGGCACCAGCGCCGAGCGCAGCCACAGAGGGGCGTAGTTGCGCGCGTGCTGGATCGCATGCCCGGCTTCGTGACAGGCCACTCCGACCGCGGCCACCGAGTTCGAGCCATACACCGGCTCGGAAAGAGCCAGGGTCTTGTTCATCGGGTTGTAGTGGTCCGACAGATAGCCGCTGGTGGAGACCACTTGGACGTCGGTGATTCCGGCCCTCTCGAGCAGCCTCTTGGCGGCCTGCGCCCCGGTCAGCCCGTTTGCTGTCCGCACCTTTGAGTATTTGTTGAAGGCGCTCTTGGTCTTGAAGCTCGCCCACAGCGACAGCAGCATCGGCGGGATCAGAAACATCAGATACAAACCCATGATCGGTTCCTCTTGAACGGATAGAAGACCGAGGCGCGTAGCCTCCGCCTCGACACTTCCAACGATTCCATGCCCGCCCGAATTCCCTTCGGACTCTAAGTGCGGCGACCTCCTGCAGCCTCCACCGCCGCTCGAGCAGATCGTCGAAAGCGTCCGCCTGATTCGGCCGCTTTCGAGCGTCGGGCGACGCAAGCGTACTTCAGAGTACGTCGAGGAGCACCGGCGCGAGAACCGGCCGAAGATGGCGCACGATCTCGACGAAATGCCGAGCGGCTAGAGCAATTGCATGCGCTCGTCGCCGAACAGCAGGGGCTCCATCGAGGGCGCCTCTGGCATCGGATCGGCTTCGAGCGTGATCATGATCGCGTCGATCTTGGACGGTCGGCCGCTCACTGTGAGCTCGATCGAGTCCCCGGGCTGTTTCACTCCGAAGATCGGCCCGGGCTGCGTTCCGTCCTCGGTGGCGAACCAGAGCACGTATTTGCGACCCTGTGAACAGGGTTCGAGCCCTTCGATGCGCAGGAACCACTCGTCCTTGACCGGATGCATGACCACCATCCCCACCGCCTTGGCGGCGGAGCTACCCTCCGGTGGCCGCAGAGCGCAAAACTCAGAGCCGGGAGCGGTGACCAGCTCCAGCCGCGAGCGCATCTCCGACAACATCCCTCGCGAAGTCGCGAGCTCGGCCTCGGTCGAGCGGGCCCGATCGAGCTGTGACGAAAGCTCGGCGATCTGGGTCTGCTGCCCACGAACCTGGAGCACCAGCCAGCCCGTGGCCACCATCATCACGAAGACAACGCTCGCAGCGAGCGGCAGGAGCCAGTTGAAGCTTCCGCTCACCGCCGAACCGGATGGCGTGATCCCTGAGTCGTCGCCAGCGCGTGCGGCCGCGGTGGTCTCGCCGACGGCCTCGAGGATTCGCTCCCTGATCGCGGGAGACGGCGCCACCGGCTCGATGCCGTAGGACAGAAGGCCCAAGACCTCCAGAAAGGCGCGCCGCTCGCGGGCGATCTCCTGGGCATCCCGGTCAGGTCCGGACTCGAGCGCTTCCTCGCCACCTGACGCCAGGAGGTCGAGTATCAGCCGGTCCTCGGAGCTCGGTTCGTGATGATCGCTATCGCTCAAAGTAGTTCCTCAATCTCGTTGGCCATCGCTTGCCGCAGCTTCTTCATGGCCAGCAGTGTTCTCGTCTTTACGGTTCCCAGGGGCGTGCCGGTCGCTTCCGCTACCTCGCGCTGCGTCATTCCCCTGTAGTACGCCATCTCGAGCACTTCTCTTTGTTCGGGGGGCAGGGCCGACAACTCCGCTTGCAGCCGTTTGCGCCGCTCATCCATCAATACGTTCGCCATGCCCTCGGGGGATGTATGCGGATTGGGATTCTCCCGCCGCGCTTCGGTCGCGGTCCGAAGCTTGACGTTTCGGCTCCGTAACCGGTCGATCGAACGGCTGCGGGTGATCAGCACCAGCCAAGTCGACACCGAGGATCGGGAGCGCTGGTACCGCCCCGCTTGCTTCCAGACCTGGACGAACACTTCCTGCAGCACTTCTTCTCCGTCGGCCGGGTCTCCCAGGATCTTCGTGGCCAGGCCCAGGAGCATTCCCGAAAACCGACCGTAGAGGTCGGCCAGCGCCGCCGAATCGCCCGCAGCTATGCGTTCGACCAGTTCGACCTCGTGAGGCACCTGGCGCGCCTGAGTCGTTTCGCTGGAGGGTTTCATCGGAAATAACGAGGGCGGCTCGCTACGATAGCATGGCAAAAATGGCCGAAGACCACGCGCCAGTCATTGCCGTCGTCGGTGGCGCCGCGAGTACCCGAGAAGTTGGCATCCTGGCATTCGAGGTCGGCCGCCAGATCGCCGCGCGGCAAGGAGTCCTGCTCTGCGGCGGCCGCGGTGGCGTCATGGAACAAGCCGCCAGGGGCGCGAAGGAGAACGGCGGAACGACCCTCGGCGTGCTGCCGGGGGAGGCCGCGAGCGGCCGCACCAGCTCGTTTCTCAGCCACCGTCTGTTCACCGGTATCGGCCAGGCCCGCAACCAGATCATCGTGCTTTCAGCGGCCGCCGTGATTGCCGTCGGAGGTGAGTGGGGCACGCTGTCCGAGATCGCCCTCGCACTCAAACACCGGGTACCCGTGGTCCTGCTGGAGAGCTTCGACGTTCGGCTACCGGACGGAGGCGGTGATCCGCTACTCTTCCATGCCGGGACGCCGTCAGACGCGGTCGCGCTCGCGTTCGAGCACCGCCGGGAGCTTCCATGAGCAAAGCCAAGTCTTCATCGAACCGGGGTCCCGCGATCCGGGTCATGATGATGCCTCGCGACACCAACGCCAGAGGCACCATCTTCGGCGGCATCATCCTGTCCTATATCGACCAAGCCGGAGCCGTCGAGGCTCACCGGATCACCAGGGGCAATCTCGTCACCGTCGCCATGCGCGAGGTCGAGTTTCACCAGCCGGTGTTCGTCGGCGACCTGGTGAGCTTCTACGCAGACGTCCTCAAGGTGGGCAGGACCTCGATCACCGTCAAGGTCGCCGTCGAATCCGAGCGCCGTATCCGGGGAAACAACAAACGGGTCGCGGTCACGGGTGCCGAGGTCGTCTATGTGCACGTCGACGGCGAAGGCAAGCCGACGCCGATCGATCCGAAGTAGAGGCTAGCCGGATTCGTAGGGGACGTAGCACTCGCGGCAGCGGGCCTCGTAGGCCTCGACGTCGCCGACCAGAACCTGATCGTCGCTGCCCGCGATTCGCTGGCTGTAGGAGGCAGCATTCCCACATCGGACGCAGACCGCATGCGTCTTGTCGACGTACTCGGCGAGCGCCATGATCGCGGGCATCGGCCCGAACGGCCGACGCAGGTAGTCCTGATCCAGGCCCGCGACGATGACTCTCAACCCCTGGTCGGCCAGCTCGGTCACCAGTTCCACCAGGCCTTCGTCGAAGAACTGCGCCTCGTCGATGCCCAGCACCTCGACGTCGTTGCCGAGGGCTTCGCGAAGTGCAGCACTGTCGGCGACCGACTCGGCAGCCACCTCCCGGGAGTCGCGGGTAATCAAAACCTCCGGCGGGTGGCGCGAATCCGTGACGGGCTTGAACACCTGGATCTTCTGTCGGGCGATCTGCGCCCTCACCAGCCGGCGAACCAGCTCTTCGCTCTTGCCGGAGAACATGCCGCCCGAGATCACCTCGATCTGCCCGCGGGAGCGATCGTGGAGCTTCCGTACATTCATGGCCGCGCGGGAATGTATCGCACCGGGAGGCCTCTGTCATGCCCGATTTAGGCGGTCGGCCCCGGCGCGCCGTTCCGTGGATTGCCCAGACCCTCGCCGCCGAGGGAATCTCTGGTTGCCTGCGGTTGTTGACTTGAACGGAGCCCCTGACTAAGGTCCGGAAGGGCTCAGGCCCCTTTCAGGAGATGCCGCAATGACGACCACCGAGACCCACAACGAAACCGCAGCAACGACCAGCTTCCCGATCCAGCTGACTCCGAAAGCCGTGCAGATGGTGAAGATGACCCGGGAAGCGGAGCAGCTGGACGCAGCCTCCGGCCTCCGGATCGCGGTACGAGGCGGGGGCTGCAGTGGCTTCGAGTACGCCCTGGATTTCGAGCTCGAGCCTCGCGACACCGACTGGATTCATGAATTCGACGGCCTTTCGGTGTTCGTCGATCCGGTGAGCGCCAGGTATCTCACCGGCACCGAAATCGACTACGTACTCGGTCCGACCGGCTCCGGTTTCAAGTTCAGCAATCCGAAAGCCACCGGCAGCTGCGGCTGCGGCTCGTCGTTCTCGGTCTGAACGGGCACCCGGGAGGCGGTAACTCGCTACCGGCAACCGCTACGCGTTAGCACCGAACGGCAGCTCCACCAGCCGGCAGCTCCCGAAAGGAGTCGTGAGAGTCGTGCCCGGCTCCGCCTTGTGATGCACGATTCCAAGGCCAATCGGTCGTTCGTGCAGGGGCGAGTAGGCGATGCTGGAGGCCGCGCCGACCCCGTCCCCCTCGAGCTCGAGGGCGGCGCCGGCCTGCGGCTCGTCGTTGGGCTCGAAGACGAGTCCGCGAAGACTCCGGTTGACCTTGCCGCGAAAGTGGATTCGCGCGATCACTTCCTGGCCGAGATAGCAGCCCTTGTCGTAGCTGACCGCCCAGTCCTCGATACCGCTTTCCTGGGGGAAGCTCGCCTCGGTCGCTTCGCCAGGCGCCAGATCCGGGGTGAACCAGGGAATGCCTTCTTCGATTCGAACCGTGGCCATCGCCGACGCGCCTACGCTTCGCACTCCCGCCTCAGCCAGGGACTGCCCTAGCTCCGAGACGATCGCGGCGTTCCCGGCCATGACCACCGAAGGAACACCCAAGCGCCGGTCCCCACGAACCAGAACGCCGGCGTCATCGCGGGCGATGCTCTCGCCGTTCCAGGCTTGCGGAACGGCTCCGACTCCCAGGACGTCAGCCAGGGGACCATCGATCGCAGGTCCGGCCAGCCGAGTCGTCAGCCAACCGGGCACCTGTTCGATCTCGACCCGATCGGCGACTACGTACTTGAGCATGTGCTCGCGGATCGTCGCTCCGCACTCGGCGGGCAGCTCGACCCACAGCGTATCCTCGGTCGCAAGAAAGACGGCGTCCGCGATGATCTTGCCCTTGGGGTCGGTGAAGAAGCCATAGACTCCCTCGCCGGCCTCGAGCGAGCGCAGATCGCAGCTCACCATGGCGTTGGCGAATCGGAGCCGGTCCGCTCCGGCGAGCCGTAGCCAGTCGGCCTTCCAGCCGCTACACCATGCGGCCCCGTGCCGCAGCGCATCGTAGTCGGCAGAATCCGGAATTGACGTATTCACAGGTTCATTGTCGGGAGAGTTTCAGATTGCCGTGCCACCGAGAATCGAGCCCGATCGGGTGTTCTCCCGAGCGATCGATGACGGTAGGATAACGCCTTCCAATCGACTGGCGGCCGCCCGAGCGATCCGTTCGCTCGATTTCGACGGTCGTCTCTCCTCCAGAGATTCAATGCCGACCGCCGAGCTGTTTCGTCATCGCATCCATGAGCGCAACTTGCACGGAGTTGTCCACCTTCCCGACGAACGGGGTGTGAGGCCCGCGGTGGTGATATGCCATGGCTTCAAGGGCTTCATGGACTGGGGTTTCTTCCCGTATCTGGCCGACCTTCTGGCGGCGCGCGGCTTCGTCGCGATCCGCTTCAACTTCTCCGGATCGGGAATGAAGCCCGGCGACGAGCTGGTCACCGATACGGAGGCGTTTCGTCTCGCCACCCTTTCGAAGGACGTCGCCGAGCTGCGTTCGATCATTGGAGCTGTGGGTAGCGAGATAGCTCACCACATCGCCGACCCGAAGCGAATAGCCGTTCTGGGCCACAGCCGGGGCGGAGGAACATCTCTCCTGGCGGCGGCCAGCCTCCCCCTGAAAGCGCTGGTGACCTGGTCGGCGGTCGCCGAGTTCAATCGCTTGAGTCCCGAGGAGAACGCCGCCTGGCGCGAGCACGGCTCGATTCCGGTCGTCAACACCCGCACGGGTCAGGAGCTCGAGATCGGCAAGGAGGTCCTGGACGATCTCGAAGCGAACTCCGAGAAGCTCGACATCCAGGCCGCGGCGCGCGCCCGCACCGCACCGTGGCTGATCGTTCACGGCGAGGACGACGAGACCGTGCCGGTAGAGGAAGCCGAGACTCTGGCCGCCGACGCCGAAGCCCCGGTTTCACTGCTTCGAATCCAAGAGGCCTCCCATACGTTCGGCGTCACTCACCCCTTTGCTGGTCCGACGCCCCAGCTGATCGAAGCCATGAATGCCACCCAGTCCTGGCTGAGACAACATCTGAACTAGACCGTTATTCGCATCGAGGAGTCGAGATGGACATGCACTTCGAAGGCGTCGTCTTTCACACCTATGCCGACGAGCTCGCCCGGCGCGTCGAGCACGCGTACCCGCCTTTCGCGATACTTGACGTTCGCTCCCAGGCCGAGCACGACCGACTGAGGATTCCGGGGAGCCTTCGCGTCGATGCCGACGAGCTGACGAGCTTTCCCGAAGGTATCGGCGAGAGCACCGAGCTGTTCGTGGTCGGCGCCCGCCACACCGACAACGAGGTGCGCGCCGCCGCGCTCGCACTCAAAGAACTCGGTGCACGTAGGGTTGTCGAGCTGACCGGCGGGCTCTGGGAGTGGGTGCGCCGGGGCCTTCCCCTCGAGGGCTCGCAGGCGGCCTAGTGTCCCGTGCGGCAAGTTCCTTTACATTCGAGCGGTGCTGCATCCCGCTGGGCGGCGTTGCTCCTCTGTCGAATATGCCCGATATTCTCAGTCGTCGCGCCTTGCCCAGCGCACGCTTCACCGCTCTCGGTGTGGCAACGAACTTACCGCACGGGACACTAGCCGGACTCGGGTAGACCGTCGACCTGGAAGATCTCGAACCCGCCCGCCGAGGATCGCATCTTCACGTCTACGCGGCGAAGCTCGGCGGTCTCCAGATCCAGCGCGCGGCGCACGGTCATCACGAACGAGGACCCGAAGATCCCGGGCCGGTCCGGCTCTTCGACCGCCTTGTGCTCGCGCACGCCGTCGATCAGATCGCGCTCCTCGACGAAACTCGCCTCGAGCGCTCGCTTGACGTCTTCGGTGATCGAGTAGGTGCTCACTGGCTAGCGAGTCAGACCGAGAAGGCTGTCGGCATCGATTTCGGCCAGGCTCGAGACCACCAGATCAGCGCCCGCCCCTCGCAGCTCGTCCTGGCTCGTACTCCCCGTCGCCACACCCACCGAGGCCATACCGCAGGCCTTCGCGCAAGCCACGTCGAGTGCGGTGTCACCAATTATAACCGTTTGCTCGGCCTCGATCGCTCTACCGGTCGATTCTTCGGCTCGATTCCTCGCAAGCAGCGGGAGTCGGCTACGATCCGGCTGCTCGTCGCCGAACGCACCCACTTCGAAGTACCCGTCGAGACCGTACCGGGAGAGCTTGATGTCGGCTGCTCCCCTCCAGTTGCCGGTCTGCAGACCCACGATCGCCGACCGCACCGTTACCAGCTCGTCCAGGATCTCTACCACTCCTGGAAGCACTTTCATGCTCGACTCCGTGAGCATCTCGTCGAGGATGGCGAAGTAGTGCTCTTTCATCGCCGGCAGCCCCGTTTGGATCTCGCGTTCCGAACGGCCGGCTCGGCTCAGCAGGTCAAAGGCGATCTGGTGATCCGTCTTGCCCGCGAAGCTGTAGCCGTCGAGCGGGCCGGAGGTATCGAAGATCGTCTCGAGGGCACGCCCGAAGACGTTGAGCTCGCGCTTGGCAATCGACAGCAGCGTGCCATCGATGTCAAAGAGCAGAAGCTGGGTCACCGCCACCGTGGCGGCGCCTTGGTATCGAGGAAGGTCGCGATGCCCTGCTGGCAGTCTTCGGTGCCTCTGGCATCCGCATTGGCTCGAGCGGCGACTTCCAGAGCCTCCTCCAGAGGCCGCCCAAGGACACTCAGAAGCAAGGCCTTGGTTCGAGCTATCGACTCCGAGCTGGCCCGCTCGAGAATCTCGACCGCGAGAGAATCCGCCACGCTTCGGACCTCACCCGCGTCGACCACCCGGTTCACAAGGCCCAGATCGAGCGCTTTCCGCGCTCCGACGAACTCCGGATTGAGCAGGACCTCGCGGATGTCGGCCCCCTTGAGCCGCAACGGCAGAAAGGTCGCCACCAGAGCGGCCACGAAGCCGATTCGCACCTCGCTGTACATGAACCGGGCGTCGTCGGCCGCGACCACGAAATCGTGGGCCGTGGCCAGCCCACAGCCTCCGGCGACGCAGGCACCTTGGACCGCGGCAACGGTCAATGTCGGCTGCCGAAGCACCGCCTCGAAAAGGCCTCGCATCGCCTGCGAATCGGCGAGATTGTCTTCCGGACCGGCGTCGCGAAGGGAGCGCAGGTGATCGAGGTCGGCCCCTGCCGAAAAGTGTTTGCCGGCGCCGCTCAGGAGAACGGCACGTATCCCCTCCGACCGCAGGTCGCGAGAGTACGCCTCGGTCAATAGGCCGATGAGCTCCGGCGAAAGGGCATTCGCCCGTCCGGGATCGTTCAACTCGAGCCGGAGCAGGTCGCCGTCTCGAGTCTCCCTCAGCTTCGTCAACCGTCCTCCTATCGAATCAACGACCAGAAGACGCTGAAGATGCCGACGAAACCGATGACCACATAGACGACCGCCGTCCAGGGATTCGGGTCACCGCCCAGCATCTCGGCGGTGAATCCCTGCACGAAGACCCCGAGAAGGCCGGCCCCGATGAACTGCAGAAACACGTTCTGCCGGTTGCGGCCGCTCGCGCGCAGCCTCTGAGCGGCGTACTGCACGTCTGCCTTCAACACGATCGGGTGTTCACGCGCGCGGGCGGCGGCCACGGCATCGCGGATCACGCGCTCGCCGTAGCGTCGCGTGTACTGCACCACCAGATCTCGCGCGTTTTCGTGAAACCGGATATCCGGCTCTTCGCCCAGAAGCGGCACTCGCATGGCTAACGTCCTGTTTCGCCTGGTTTCATGAACGTATCTAGACCTCGTACTGCCGCGCAAAGCCGGTGCTGGCGCTCAGCCGTTCCGCCACCGGCTTGATCGCGTCCCGCAGGATCGCTCGCTCGCGCGGGTTCAGCTCCCGCGGCAAGCGAACGCCACCCGAGACCTGAATCATGGTCAGCAGGATTCCGAGGAGCATGACCATGCCCAGGCTGAACAGCGTGATCGCGATGACCTCGATGCGTGCGACCCACGTGGTCGGCAGCACGCGCACGAAAAGCGCCGCAATGCCCGTCGCCATCAACATCGAGAAAAGGCTGAACAGCACCGCCGCGCGGTTGGTGGGCGCGTGCAAGAACAGGCTGACTTGCTCCCGTGCTTCCTCGAGCCGCTCGCCGACGGAGAGGTCGTCGTCCGGCCCCACCCTGGGAATCAGGCCGAGCAGCGAGCGCAGCAGCTCTCGCAGGCTCAGATCAGCCTCGGGCCCCTCGCTGGCCTCGATCTCGGCTCGGCGCATCGCGAGCTCATCGAGGATGATCTTGCTGGGTGGAGGCGGATCGCCGACGAAATCGGCCATCTGAGAGACCCGGCAGCCGGCCTCGATCAGCGGCTGCACGTCGATACCCGTGTCGACGCCCAGGCTCTCGAACATGCTCACCAGCTCCTCGGTCGCAACGTTTCCCACCGAGTGGCGGACCGTTATCGCGCCACCGATTCCGCCGATCGAGGCATCGAAAATGCGGACACCGGCGCGGTAGGCAACGTAAGCGTTGGTCACGCCGAGCCCGCGCCGATCGTGCAGATGGACGCCTATGCTGTCCAGCCCGAGGCACTGGCCGATGTGCTCGACCACCCGTTCGATGTTCATCGGCGTCGCGAGGCCGTCCGTGTCGGACAGGGCTACCGCTCCACATCCCATGTCGACCAGCCGCCGGCAGATCGCTTCGGTCAACTCGACCGGCGTCTCCTCGTCCGGCTGGCTCTTGTCGCGGAAAGCGTAGGACAGGTATCCACGCAGCTGGTATCCGTCCCGGCGTGCTTGCTTGGCAATCTCCTCGGCCGCATCCAGCGCCTCGTCTACGCTCATCCTGGTGTTGGCCTGAGAGTACGCCTCGGAGGCGGCCACGAACAGCGCCACCGTGTTCACCCTCTCAGCTTGTTTGAGGAGCTCGTAGTACTCGAGCGTCGGAGCCAGAGCGGCGATTTGGCCGCCGTAAGGCGGCATTGACTGCAAGAGCTCGGCCGTGTCAGCCATTGCGGGCACCACCTTCGGGCTTACGAACGAGCCGACCTCGATGTAGGGAACATCGGCCCTGACCAGCGCTTCGGCCAGTTGCAGCCTCGACTCCAGCGGAATCACCGCGTGCCGATTCATGATCTGCATGCCATCGCGCAGCGATACGTCGCAGATCGTGACCTCCGGCATCAGCGAGACTCCCGAAGGAGAATTCTAGCCGCAATGACGTTCACCAGGATTACGTTTGGAGCACGCCCGTCTTGAAGTCCGCGGCTACCGGGTTGTGCGCGGCGACCGCCAGTGACCGCGAGATCACCGCCCGGGTGTCGAGCGGATCGATGATCGCATCCACCCAGAGACGAGCCGCCGCATAGCGAGGATCCATGGCGTCGCGATAGTGCTGTTGAATTCGCTTCAGAAGCGCCTCTTTCTCCTCGTCGGTGACATCCTCGCCCCGGTTCTTGAGCTGAATCGAAAGCAGGGTCTTGGAGGCCTGCTCCCCTCCCATGACCGCGATTGCCGCCGACGGCCACGCGTACACGAATCTGGCACCGTAGGCCTTGCCGCACATCGCGTAGTTGCCCGCACCGAAGGAGTTCCCGATGAAGACCGCGATCTTCGGTACCACCGAGTTGGCGACCGCGTTGACCATCTTCGCTCCGTCCTTGATGATGCCGCCTCGCTCGGCCCGGCTACCGACCATGAAGCCGGTCACGTCCTGGAGAAACACCAGTGGCAGCCCCTTCTGGTTGCAGACTTCGACGAAACGCGCACCCTTGTCGGCCGAGTCCGAATAGATGACGCCCCCGATCTGGAGCTCCTTGTCGCCGGTGCCGGTACCGGTCTTGCGCGACACTATCGAGCGCTGATTGGCGACCACTCCGACGGCCCAGCCGTCAATCCAACCGGTTCCGCAAACCAGCGTCCTGCCGTAGTTGGCCTTGAACTCGTCGAACTCGCTACCGTCGAGAAGCCGGCCGAGGACTTCGTGGATATCATAGGGCCGGGTGCGATCGATCGGCAGCGCCCCGCAGAGCTCGTCGATCGAGTTCGCGGGCATCGATGGCTCTCGGCGAGCAACTCGAGCCTCAAGCGGCTTCGCCAGCTGTGCGAACTGGCGCCGAATCGCCTCCAGGCAAGTAACGTCGTCAGGATGCCTGTGATCCACGACACCCGAGACGTCACACTGAACCAGAGCGCCACCGAGCTCCTGATTGTCTATCTGCTCGCCGATCGCCGCCTTGACCAGGTGCGACCCGGCCAGGAAGATCGAGCCGGTCCCCTCGACGATGTGGGACTCGTCGCTCATGATCGGAAGATAGGCGCCGCCGGCCACGCAAGGTCCCATGATGGCGGCCATCTGGAAGACGCCTTCCGCCGAGAGCCTGGCGTTGTTGTAGAAGGCGCGCCCGAAGTGCTCCCGGTCGGGAAAGATCTCATCCTGCATAGGCAGGAAGACTCCGGCGGAGTCGACTAGATAGATGATCGGCAGGCGGTTTTCGAGCGCGATCTCCTGAGCTCTCAGCACCTTCTTGCAGGTCAGCGGGAACCACGCCCCGGCCTTGACGGTGGCGTCGTTGGCGACGATAACCGCCTCCTGGCCCGACACCGTCCCGATGCCCACGACCACGCCCGCAGCTGGGGCTCCTCCGTACTCCTCGTAGAAGCCGTGAGCCGCCCACAGGCCGAGTTCCAGGAACGGCGTTCCGACGTCACAGAGCGTCTTGATACGCTGCCTCGCGCTGAGTTTGCCCTTGGCGGCGTTCTTGGAGTGCCTTTCTTCGCCGCCGCCGAGGCGAATCTTCGCCTCTTGCTCTCGCAGTGACTCCAGCTCGTCGCGCCAGTGCCGCGCGCGCTTATCGAACAAATCGTCCTTGCTCAAACGGCTCTCGAGTGTCACGGAGGCGCTCATAGCCGCGCAACACTATCAGTGCAACCGCTGCTAGCATCTCCTCGTGAAGATCCGGATTCTGGCTTTCGCCACCGCGGCAGATGCTCTGGGAGATCGCGAGCTGGAGCTCGAGCTCGACGAGGGCGTCTCGGTTCGAGAGCTGCTCGACCTCCTGGAAAAGCGTGCTCCCCGGTTGGCTCCGATCCGCGAGCGGCTCGCGGTCGCGGTGGACGGCCGGCTGGTCGGTTCGACCGCGACCCTCGCGGACGCCCAGGAGGTAGCGTTGCTGCCACCGGTCTCGGGCGGCGACGCCGAGCCAGCGGTCCAGCTCGTGTCCCGCCCGATCGATCCCGGTGAGCTTTCGGTCTCGGACCCCCAAAGCGGCGCCGAGGTCGTCTTCCTGGGACGCGTCCGCAGATCGAGCCAGGGCCGCACGGTAACCCGAATCGACTACCAGGGCTACGAGAGCATGGCCGAGAATCGGCTTGCCACCATCTGCCGCGATCTTTCCAGATCGGGAGTTCGGCTTCGGATCATTCACCGGCTGGGTGAGGTGCCGGTCGGAGAGCTGAGCGTCGCCATCGCAGCCCGGGCACCGCATCGCCTCGAGGCCTTCGAGGCCTGCTCCGAAGCGCTCGAACGCCTGAAGAGAGAGACTCCCATCTGGAAGCTCGAGCACTACGAAGACGGCTCGGCGGCCTGGCGAGAGGAAGAAGCGCTTTCCACCGGCAGCCCCTCTTCGACGACCTGAAGGCGGACGAACGACTCGAGCCTCTTGTCGAGAGCGCTCCAGGAGCGCCCAAGGCGCGAGCGGAGCGCCTCGGCGGTCAGCGGCTGCCCGCGAGCCACGTCCTTCAGAAACGCCCGGAACCCACGAGCCAGCTCCGGATCGCGGGAATCCAGAAGCGAGCGGACGAAAAAAGAGGACTGAGCGTAGCGTAGCGAGCGCTTTCCCGTGCCCTGAAACTCGTCCCAGTCGAGCGCGACAAGCGTTTCGAGAGACGGCAAGGACTCTCGGTCGAACGCTCGTTTCAGCTCGACCGCGGCGGCCCGACCCCCTCTGAACTCGGTTCTATTCGCCTCGCGCTCAAACGAGCCGCCCAGTGTCCCGGGCACCACCCGCCGGTTCTCGATGCGAGATTGCGCCAGATCATCTGCTAGACCCTCCTCCAGCCAAGGCGGCAGCGCAGGTCCGACCGCTCGGCGGCTGGTGAGGTGGGTCAACTCATGGATCAGGCTGGTCGCGATCTCTTCGAGCCGCCGATCGCCGACATAGGTCGCGACCACGCCGCGGCGCACCATCCCGGGTGCCAGCAGGAAGCGCGTCTCGGGATCGATCCGCTGGAATTGTTCGTAGTTTCGTCGCGATGAGAAGAGCACGACCGCCTCGGCAACTTCGGGTATCGGCCGCAAACCGAACCTCTTGGCGTAGACGGAATCCAACTCCGCGGCAAGCTCCGAGAGCACCTCGAGCAGATCCCGATCCCGGACGTCGGTGTGAAGATCGTACGGTCCCACCCGTTCCGGATCGAGTGGATCCACCAGCAGCCCTCGAGCCGCCGCCAGCACCTCGGGATCGGGCAGTCTCGCGGCAACCGGCAAAGGCGGCGCCGGCTCGCTCCCGAGCGGGGGCTCTCCCGACTCGGACTGTGGAGGCAGCAGGACCCAGCCTTTTTGGCGGCCGTAGAGAACCTGATACCAATCGCCGTCGCGTTCGAATAGGCGTAGATTCGAGGTCGCCCCAATCGTCGTCAGACTGCGGGATTCCTCGGACGGCTGCTTGTAGAGAATCGCTCCCTGGCTGACCACGACGCGAGGCCTGGCCTCGTGGTTCGCGAGATCGATCTCGTACACGATCACCGGGCCGCCCTCCACCTCCAGCTCTCCCGAGCCGGCCGGCGCCGCAGGGCTCCGGTACATCTCCGCCAGCTTCTCGATCCAAGGGCCGAAAACAGCCGCGCGGGAGACGGCATGAACCCACCCGGCATCGGGAAAACGGGTGATCAGCGCCAGACCCGCAGCAACCACGATGAGCGTGGCCAAGAAAAGGGTACCGAAGAAGTCCCGTTTCACGCGCGGGGTCCGAGTCAGTTCGTCAGTACCGAGGCATCCGCGGATCGACCTCTTGACTCCACCGGTCGATGCCGCCCGCGAGGTTCCACACGTCCGAGAAACCGCGCGAACGCAGGTATCGAACCACCTGGGCCGAGCGAATCCCGTGGTGGCAGTACACCACCGAGCGCCGCTCAGGATCGAGCTCTTGCCACCGGGCTTCGATCTCGTGCATCGGAATCCACTTCGAAGAATCGAGCCTGCAGAGCTGGACCTCGACGGGAGTGCGAACGTCGATCACACTCATCGAGTCCCCGTTTCGAAGCCATTGTTCGAGCTGCTTCGGCCCGATATCGAGACTCTCGGCTGTTACCTCCGGCTCGCGATCCGCCTCCAGCGCCTCGCAGGCATCGTCGTACTGCTCGAGGGTCGTGCGCGTCGGGTTTTCTCCGCAGGCTGAACAACCGGGGTCCCGGGGCAGAGCGAGCTCACGAAAACCGCCGGCGAGCGCATCGAAGAGAAGCAGGCGCCCCACCAGAGGCCGGCCCCGTCCGAGCAAGAGCTTCAAGACCTCGTTGGCCTGAAGCGATCCGATGATCCCCGGCAGGACTCCGAGCACGCCGGCCTCCGCGCACGACGGCACCGCGCCGGGTGGAGGCGGCTCCGGAAACAGACAGCGGTAGCAAGGACCCTCGTCTGTGCAGAAGACCGAGACCTGTCCTTCGAAACGAAAAATCGAGCCAAAGACGTCGGGCTTGCCGGCCAGGACGCAGGCGTCGTTGACCAGATACCGGGTAGCGAAGTTGTCGCTGCCGTCGACCACCAGATCGTAGCCGGAGATCAGATCCAGTGCGTTGGACACGTCGACGCGGACTTCGTGCGGCTCGACTGCGACGTGCGGATTGATGCCTCGAAGGCGCTCGACCGCCGCGTCGATCTTGGACCTGCCGACATCGCCGGCCGCGTACAGGATCTGGCGCTGCAGGTTGGTCTCATCCACCTCGTCGAACTCGGCGAGGCCGAGCGTACCGACCCCGGCTGCCGCGAGGTAGAGCGCGGCCGGACAGCCGAGGCCTCCAGCGCCGATCAGAAGCACGCAGGAGCCCTTGAGTCGCTCCTGCCCCTCCTTGCCGACCTCGGGAAGGATCAGGTGCCGGCCGTAGCGCCGGATCTCCTGGTGAGAGAGAGGCTCTGGTGAGCGCGCAACGGTCATGCCTGGTCCGAACCGGTAGTGATCTCTTCTTCGAGGAACTCGCCGCCTTGCAGGCGCCAGCTTCTGATCGACGTCACCTCCCTGCCCTCGAGACCCAGAATGACATAGCTCGTTTCCGTCCAGGCGTCCCGCCGGTCGCGATCGCTGGGTCGAGCGGAACCACCCGGATGAGAATGATAGTAGCCCACGATCTCGAGCTCCCCGGCACGGGCGGAACGCTGGGCGGAAAGAATCCTCGGCGGCGATACCTCGAAACTCGTCGCCGGGGAGGCGCTGACGTTCTCGGCGGGCACGGCTCGATCTACGCGCGCTCGTCGCTCTGTGGTTTCCTTGCCGACCAGAATGCCGCAACACTCCGCCGGCCAGGCCTCTCGCGCGTGGCGCGTTATTTCGGACCGGACCTCACGCGCAAGATCGAGCGTCCTCTTCACGGAGGCAACCGGGGCCGCGGACGAGCTAGCGGACTCCGATGACAAAGGAGAGCCCCATCGCGGCCAGTGTGGCCAGCAGAACGGCTCCGGCGGCGACCGTGTGGTCGAGCTTCTCGGGCTGCATCGGATCGAAGACTCGGCCGAGAGCGTAGCCCCCGACGAAGCCCCCGAGGTGAGCCCAGTTGTCGACGCCCGGAACCAGTAGCCCGAAGACGAACAGGGCGATCGCATAGCCCCAGGCCTGCCGGCCGAGGTGAGTGCCGACACCGCGGCGGCCGGCGTAGACCATCGCGCCGAGCAAACCGAACACGGCCGCGGAGGCCCCGACGCTGATGGCATACGGGGAGCCGCCCATCAGAAACGCCAGTGGGTACAGGTAGGCACCGCCGAACGAGCTCGCCAAAAAGCCCACTACCGAAGAGATCAGATAGATGAGGAGCATCCGCCCAGGCCCGTAGAGATGGGTGGTGGCGGGACCGAGCTGGCGCACCCACATCATGTTGAAGAAGATGTGTAGGAGGCCGCCGTGAAGCCAACCCGCGCTCAACACGGTCCACCACCTTCCGGCGACCACCACCGGGAGCGCGCCGCTCGCTCCGAGTCGAAAGAGCGCCTCGCGTCCTGGAGACAGGAGACCAAAAAGGCCCCCGCCGAGGGAGATCGCAGCCGGCTGGAGCGCGAGGCTCAAGACGAACAAGGCAATACAGCCCCAGACGATGATTCGCGTGGCGCTTTCGTCGAGATCGAGCTTGCGCAGAGCGCCGGCGTAGCCCCACATGCCCGGGTTGCGACGGCCGCAGTGCGGGCAGACGTCCTCCTGAACGCCCACCAGGCGCGCACAGGACGGGCAAACCACCGAGCCCGCGGTCTGTCGCACTACTCGGCGCCCTCTTCGCCGGAGCTCGAGCCGGTCGCTGTATCGCTCTTTTCGAGATCGGCCACGATCTGCTGGACCTCCGTCTCCGCCTTGCGAATCTTGCCCCTGCACACGTCCAGCAGACCCGCGGCCCGCTTCAGCTGCCCCGCGAGCTCGTCGATTTCGGTCTCCTCGCCCTCGATCCGTTGCAGGATCTCCTCGAGCTCCGCGATTGCCTCGCCGAAAGTGAGCTCGTTGTCGTCGTTCTTCGCTTCCGTCATGAGGTCTCCACTCGACTACGAATCTCGCCGGAGGCGAGTTGCGTGCGGATCCGGCTCCCCGGACTCACCTCGTCCGAGGATCGCAACACCTTACCGTCTTCGGAGCGGGTGACCGAAAAGCCCCGCCTCAGAGTCCGCTCCGGTGACAGTTGCCGGCAGAGCCGTTGGAGTCCTTGGAGGTGCTTTACCTGCCTGCGCAAATCGCCGGTCGACGACCTGGCGGCTCGCATCGAGAGCTCCGTCAGCCGGACCCCCGATTGCCTCAGGCGAATTGCCGAGACGGCCCGAAGCTGTGAGCCGCGGCCGGCCACGCGATCGCGCGCCGACTCGAGCCGGCCGCCGGCACCGGCAGCGAAGCGCCGGCCCAGGCCACTCACACGAGCCGCCGCGCCGGACACCCGATAGCGAGCCATGGCCAGCTCGCGAGCCAGCTTGCCGATCTCGGTCCGGGACACAGCCAACGGCTCGCGCGCGGCTCTCAGCAGGCGACCGGCCAAAGCCTCGACGCGGGCTTCGGCGGTCTCCACCCGCCCAACCAGCAGTTGGGCGGCCTGTGTAGGCGTCTTGGCGTGGGTATGGGCCACCAGGTCGGCCACCGATTCGTCGATCTCATGGCCGAGTCCCGTGATCACCGGCAGCGGTGACGACGCCAGCGCTTCCGCGAGCCGGCGGCTGTCGAAGACCGCGAGATCGGTTCTCGAGCCGCCGCCGCGAATCAGCACCAGGCAGTCGAGATCCTGGCCGCCGGCGAGGCTCACCGCGGAGGCCAGACCGGCCTCCGCGTCGGGTCCCTGAACCGCCGAGTGGAAGAACCGCACATCGAACCCGAAGCCGCTCTGGCGCAGAGTGCTCACGAAATCATGGTAGGCCGCGCTGTCGAACGAGGTGATGAGCGCGAGCCGCATCGGCACCTGAGGCAGCTCGAGAGTCTTGTTCTTCTCCAGCAGGCCTGCCGCCGCGAGCGTCTTCAGCGTTTCGCGACGTCGCCGGCTCAAGAGACCCAGCGTGAACTCGGGATCCACCCGGCGCACGACGATCTGTAGACGCCCGAACGGCGGGTAGAAGTCCACCTGAACGCGGCAGCGGATCTCGATGCCTTCGCCCAGCCGCTGCTCGTGGCGGCCCAGCTCTCGCTCGATGTGTTCGAGGTCGCTGCGCCAGACGACCGCCTCGAGCTTAGCGACGATGTCGTCAGCCGCGCCCTTCTCCACCAGCTCGAAGTAGAGATGACCGCGCCCGCTCCGGCGCAGTCGCTGCACCTCGCCGGTCAGCCAGCGCGCGGGCACGGCGGAGCGAAGCACGCCGCGCACCTCCGAGGCGAGCTCGGAGACGCTGTAGGTCTTCTCGGGAGATCGAGGAATGGCCGGGCGCGCCCGCTAGTGGTAGCTGGTCAGCTCGCTGGACGATTCGAGCGGGATCGACTTCGCCCAGCCAACGACGGTCTTGTCGTTGAGGCTTAGCTTGCTCAGGAAGTCGATGGCGTCGTCGCGCTCCTGAAACACCCGCCAGATGAAAGTGTGTCCGGCCGGGGCCGTGAAATAGGTGTAGCCGGTGGCACCGTCGCTCAGGTCGAAACCGAGATCGGTCTCGCCATTGACGCCGATGCAGGCGATGGCAACACTCTGATACGCCAGCGCGAGCGCCTTGATGGCGTCTTCGTAGTCGGCCAGCTCCTCCTTGGACAGGAGGGTGTGGTACACGGCGATCTTGTTCGAGTCTTCCTCGGCCAATAGATTGTATGGCACGTCGTTTCGGTCCATCGCCTCGCGAGTCTCTGCTGTGGTGATGAACACATCGTCCGTGCCGTCTACCTTGTAGGTCACGGCGAAAATATCCTCATCGAACTCGGCAAAGGCCTCGGCCAACATGCTCTCGTCTTCGATCGTGAAATAGCTCAGTCGATTCATCAGTCGTCGTCTTGACATCGGAACTTCCCTTCAAAGGGTCCTGGGTAGGCTTGATTCTGGTCGGTTGGGCGGTCACCGGAAGGGTGGCGCGCCCTGCATTCTAACCGGAAGTCCCTTAAAATCCAGGCACTGGGCGCGGTCACATCACTGTGCTCCAAACCGCTGATGACGCCTCCCGCGCAGCTCGAATCCCGTCTGCCCTGCGCGGTACTGCGTCTTTGGTGGCTGGACCGCAAGGGCTCGGTTCAGAACCTGAATCCGCGCCCCGAGAGCGCATTCGATCGGCCCGATGGCGTCCACGAGGTGGACGTCGGGACCTACGCGGTGGTGCCCTGGGCGGGGGATCCCGCGATCTTCGACGCCGCGACCGACTGGGCGCGGCAGCTCGAGCTTGAAGCTCGCTCGGTCGATCGAACGGGAGAGCCCGACCTGGTGCCACTGGCGGTGGTCTACCCGGGCGTGGTCAGCCTCGGACACGGCTTGGCCGATCTCGAGCCCGACGACCTGGACTCGGATCTCGGTCACAGCCGGCCCGACATCGAACCTGGGGTCTATCTGAGCGGCCGGGCGGCCAACATGCTCGAGTACATTCCGGCGCTGGCCGAGGGCTGTTCATACCAGGGCCAGTCCGGCAAGGAGTTGCCCCTGCTGCGCTTCGAGGGTCCCCAGTACGACCACCTGCCGTGGCGGAACCCGGAAGTGCTCGCGCAGCGCACCCAGTACGTCGACCGAAAGCCGCTTGCGACCAGTCTCTCCGAGCTGCTGCAGGAGAGGGTGACTCGGGTCTCGGGCCCGTTGGGCTGCGGCAAGACCCGGCTGGTCTGGCAGGAGGTCTCGGATCAGAACGGCCTGCGGCTCTGGCTCCGCGCCCGACCGCTACGGATCGAAACTCCGATCTTGAGCGAACAGATCATCACCCAGCTGCTAACACCTTCGCAGTCGCAGATTAACGATCCGCTCCATCCCCGGATCGAGAGCGAGGTCGATGGCGAGGCGATCCGGGCCGCGCTCGGCAAGCAAACTGGCCGCCGGACAGAAGCCGAGATCCGGTTGCTCAACGAACGGGCGACGTCGGCCCTGGGCCGTATCACCGCAAACGGCCGTCGAACCTGGATCGTGATCGACGATTTCCATCAAGTGAGTCCGCACGATTTCGGGTTTCTGAGGCATCTCCTGGAAGCGGTCGACCTGTCCGTCTTTCGTTTTGTCCTCGTCGGACGCAACGGCAGCCCGTGGCCCGAGTCGCTCGAGCCGTTCCCGATCCTGGACATTCCACCACTCGATGACGACGAGATGGAGCAGTTCGCGTCTCAGGTGATCACCGGACTGTCCCTGCCCGAGGTGGTCAAGAAACGGTTCCTGTATGCCACCCGCGGCTACCCCTTCGCTTTCGAGGAAGGACTGTTCGCCCTGGTCCACGAGAAGTACCTGCGTCAGATCTATGGCAGCTTCTTTTTCGGCGGCGGCGAGGACATCGAGTACCGGCCCTCCTCCCGGCTCGTCCGCCACGTCGAAGCCGAGGTCGCCAGGCTGGGCGAGCCGTTCCCACTCCGCTTGCTGTCGGTGACCCAGCACCCGGTTCCGGCGACGGAACTGGCCTCGGCCGCGTCGATTCTGGGCCTGACCCTTGAGCCTGGCTGGGAAGAGCCGTTCATCGAAGCGCGCATCCTCGACTACACACCGTCGGTCTGGGGGCGAGCTGTGCAGATCATCTCCCCGGTCAACCGCCACGCTCTGTGCCACAGCTTGCCCGAAGACCGGGCGACGGAGGCCAGGCGAGCCCTGGGGGAGCTTCTTTCCTTCGGCGGCAGCGGCGGCGAGAGTCACTGGCTCTCCTATCGGCTGATGGCGGGCCTCCCCGAGGCGATCGAGCCCCTGCTCAGCCTGTTCAAATCCAAGTACATCAAGGACGTCCCGCCCGAAGAGCTCCGAGACGCCCTGGTTCGCGAGCTCGGCGCTCTGCGCGACCGGCGCGAGCAAGGGCAAGCCGAGGCCTCGGAAGACTCGATCGAGGAAGAGATCGAACTCGAGCTGCTCTGGCGGCTCCTGCCGCTCGCCAGGCGCCTCGGCCGACTCAACCTGCACGAAGCGGATCTGGTGCGGGGCGTCGAGCTCTCGGCCGACAATCCCCGACGCCTGCTGGGGCTGGCGAGCATCAAGGCCGAGCACGACCAGGAGGCGGGGCGGCCACAAGACGCCGAGAGCACGATTCAGTTCGCCCTCAAGGCGGCCGGCGGCCTCGAGGCCAGACACAAGGCACTACTGCTGGTCCAACTCGGCCGACTGTTTCTGCGCCAGAACAGATTCGACGAGGCCGAGCAGCTGTTCTCGAATCTCCTCAACGCCCTGGACGAGAGCGAGGCGTCTGCGATCTCGGCGACCTGCCGGTTCTTCCTCGGCAACGTCGCGCTGCACCGGGGCGACCTCGAGATGGCGCACACCTTTCACCTCGAGGCGTTCCAGCAGCGCAATGAGCAGAAGCTCTTCCGGGCCGCTGGCGCATCGCTATCGGCACTCGGCGCGGTGGCGACCGCGCAGGGTCATTACCCCCAGGCGCTCGACTATTACCAGCGCGCGCTGGATCTGTTTCGAGAGCACGCCAACGAGGGAGACGGGGCCTTCGCCCTGCTCGGCCTGGCCAGAGCTTACAGCCGGATCGGCGACTTCAAAGCCGCCACCAAGCCGGCACGCCAGGCGCTCCAGTTCCGGGTGAATCGGGAGGACTCGGCGGGTGAGGCCATCGCGAGGCTGGCGGTAGCGATGAACTACGTCGACCTCGGTCAACTCGACGCCGCTCTGGAAGAGGCCCGGAAGGCTCACTTCCAGCTGACCATGTCTTCGGCGGAGGAGCAGCTCGCCGAAACCGAAATGACCCTGGGCATCATCCACCTGCGCCAGCGGCGCTACGCCGACGCCCGCCGCCGGTTCGAAGAGGCGCTGGAGCGCTTCCACAAACTCGACAAGTCCAACGAAGGGACCTTCGTGCTCGCCTACCTGGTCGAGGTGAGTGTCGCCCAAGAGGACCCAGACGCGATCCGCAGCTTTACGGCAGAGCTTCGAAACAAGCTCAAGAAGCTGCCACCGCCGGACCTGGGCGAGATCCTCGACTTCCGGATCTACTGCGGCCTCGATTGGCTTGCTCAAAACGGCTTCAAGGTTGGCAACCCGGCTTCCTATCTGGCGCGCGCCTACCGCTCGGTCATGACCAAGGCGGAGAACCTCGATCAGGAGCTACGCCAACGCTACCTTTTTCGGATCCCGACCAATCAGGAGATCGTCGATTCGGCCACCCGCAAGGGCCTGACTGCTACCGATTGACCGAAGCCTGGAGAGTGGCGCCGGCAAGATAGAGGTCGAGTCGCTCGCGCTCGCTCTCGGTCAGATCCGAGCTGCGGACCAGAAAGTCGGAACCGCGCTCGGGGAGCGGGAGCTTGGGGCGCCTGAGGGCGTCGTCAAGGTTGTCGCAGCCCGCGTCGCCCGCGGTGAAAAGCGACATCCGCCGGCAAAAACCCACCAGATCACCGGCCAGAGCGCTCTCGATCTCGATCTCGACCGTGTCCGGGAACTCCTCGGTCACCACCCGGTAGCCCTCCTCGACTGCTTCGATCGTGACCCAGCCGGAGACCTCGCGCCGCTGGCGTGGAAACCGGACCACGTCTTGGAAACGCGCCGGCAGCGAGCCCACAGCGATCTCAGTGACCAGCTGGCCCTCGCCCGAGAAGGTGACGTCGACCGAGACCTTGTGCAACCCGTCCTCCGCCACCTCAAGGCGCAATGAGCCCGCCTCCAGGGTCACGGTGTTCTCGGGCGACGACAGCTGCACATTGAGAGCGCCGTTCGAGATCGGCAGTGCGTCCACCTCGACGTTCTCGTAGGTTCCGAAGACGCGATCGAAAGGAAAGTCGACCCCCGGGGCGGCCCAGAGCGCCGAGGCCAGGACAACGCCGATCAAGATGGCCGAGAGCACCAATTGGGTGCTCGCTTTCCGGCCCCTGTCCTCCCGCGAGGTCGACATCACTTCGGATAGTACCCACGGAGTGTGCGAGCTTTCAATTTGCCGCCTTGAACTACGAGGTCGATCGTCCGGAATTCCTCATCGCCGCTCGAGTTGTCGGAGTTGTAGGCGATGAAGTACTGACTCCGGAGCTCGTCCTCGATTTCATTGTAGACACCCGCGAGCTCGGAGGCTTGTTTGATGAAGAAGCTCCGGCCGCCGGTCTCGGAGGCAAGCCGGTTGAGCTTGCCCCGGATGCCGGTCTTGAGGGTCCCGACGTTGAGGCCCACGGTATAGACCACGACTCCGCTCCGTCGAGCGTATTCGAGGGCGTCCCGAAACGCGTAGTGGCTGGCCGAGTCGTCTCCGTCGGAAAGGAGAATCAGGGCCCGCTGCCCGCGAAACCCGCGAAAGTAGTACAAGCTGGTCACGACGGCGTCGTGGAGAGCGGTCCAGCCGATCGACTGCAGGCCCTCGAGCGACGCCTCGACCGCGCGCAGGTCGTCGGTGGGAGGCACCAGAAGGGCCGTTTCACGGGCAAAGCTCACCAGAAACGCGCTGTCCGTCGGCGACATTACGTTGCGGAGGAATCCGACCGCCGCTTTCTGGGCCTCAGGCAGCGCGGTCGCCATCGAACCGGACGTGTCGATAGTGATGCCGATCGACAGCGGCAGGTTCTGGACGTGCTCGAACCGATCGATGGCTTGAGCGCGTCCGTCCTCCAGCACTTTGAAATCGGAGGCACCCAGCCCGGCTACCGGACGTCCGCTCTTGTCCAGGACGGTGGCCAGCATCTCGACGAGGTTCACCTCCAGCGTTTCGAGGAACTCCGGTGAGTTCAAGAAACGGACCGCTTCGGCGCGCGTACCGTCGTCGAGCGTCGCGGCGACGGTCAGATAGGCCGTCTCCACGTCCGCTTGGTCCGGCACGTCGACCATGATCCGCCAGGGATCGTCGTCCAGCGTTTGCAGGAGCTCGTCGTTCAGTAGGAAGTCGACCCTCTCGATAATCCGCTCGTCGGGAATCGTGACCTCGGCCCACACCGGAATCCGGCCCGAGACCTTCTCGTCCTTCCGGGGTGACGTGATCCGCACGGAGAACGACCCGCGTGGCTGGTTCAATACGACCTCGTCGAATGCCACCAGCTCGCCGTCGGCGTCGAAGCCCTCGGCTCGGATCACCTGTTCGGTGGGGTATTCCGACAACCGCAGGTCCACGGTGAATGGCGACTGCTTGCGTCGAACCTGCGGGTAGCCGTCGACCGAAAACACGACCTCGGCTATACGGATCCCCGAGACCAGGGCCTCGGCCCGCCAGGTTCCCAAGGCCAGCCGGCCGTCGGGCGGCGCCAGGAGGAGACTGTCTTCGCCGGCAATCCGCGACTCGGCAAGCTCACGATCGATCTCGACGACTATCAGATCCTTGGTCAAAGCGGTATCGCCTCTCTGGGTCTGAGTTGGCACCCACGTCCCCTTGGCAGCGTGAACGACGGCACCGCTGACCTCGTCGATCACCTTGAAGCGGAGAAGATACGCCCGCTCGGATCTCAAAGCCCGTTCCACGGCGAGACCTATCGGAACCTCCCGGGTCGGCGGCGGCAGCTTGAATCGCACCCGGTAGGTCTCGAACAGCGTGCCGTCCTGCTCGACAGTTCCCTCGACGGTGAGCCTGTGCTGCGGAGCCAGGTCTTCGCCGCCCTCGACCAACCCCAGCTCGGCGTCCATGGGAACCGTGAGGAGGGCACGAACCACGGTCCTCTGTCCCCGCCGCTCGGGAAAGAAAAACTCGACGTCGCCGAGCTCGAGTGCCGTCGGGGTCTCGGGCAGCGCCGTGCGAGCGGCTTCGGCGGCCCAGGCCGAGCGATCGGCGGGCGGTCGCAGCAGATCCAACAGCTCGTCGTTTGTAGGACGACCTTCCCGGTGTCCGCTGAGCCCGGCTACGCCGGTGACCGCGTCGATGAACAGAGCGTCATCGCAGGCCTGGATGTCGAAACGCTTGCCCTGGATGAAACGGCGCAGTTCCTCGTACTGCTGCAGCCAGTACGCCATGTCCTTGTTGTAGAGAGCCCGTTTCGAATCGAGGGGGATCCACAGCCGGTGGGGACCCTCCGGACCTCGCCTGTAGAAGACCAGCCGGTGCCGGCTGACCGGCTCCGGGTAGGTCCAGACCTCGATGGGCTGGAAGGTCTGTCCACATTCGACCTGCCTGCGCTCGGTGGGAAGGCCATGCAGAAAGATGGCCTTGGATCGGTCGTCGACGAAGCTGTTGAACTCCTGAAACACGAGCGCGCGGCGCTTTTCGATTCCATCCACCAGCTCGTTCAGTGGAGTCTCCGGGACGGGATCCTCGGAGAGAAAGCCGGCGATCCAGGTTGCGCGGGCCGCGGGGTCCATTCGTCGCAGGGCGTCGCGCTCGTCGCGGTCGAGCAGCAGCCCGGGCCCATCGGTGAAGAAGGCACGGTCTCGCTCCGGCCAGAGGACGGGGCTGTCCTCGGCCTCGGCCGCAAGAGCCGGCCCGAACAGCACGAGCGCGCAGAGGATCAGCGCGGAAGCGGCCTTTGAGCAAGCTACTGGGGATACGGTCGTCATGTTCGATTCCTCATTTGGAGGCAAAGACTGCAAGTCGATTGCCAGAAGCCGTATAGTTGTCCGGCCAGGCCGGCTGCAACCGGCCGCGGATTTAATCATGTCAACTCGTCAGAACGTGCCTATCGCCGATTGGCAGCCCGGCGACTCAGTCTCGGGTTTCGCTCTCGTTTCACGCAAGGAACGTCGGCAGGATCGCAACGCACGAGACTACATCGACCTCGAGCTGACCGATAATACGGGGGCCGTCTTCGCAAAGATCTGGGCCGACAGCCCTGCCATGGACGCGGATTTCGATGCCCACGACTTCGTCGCCTTTCGGGGCCTGGTCAAGAGCTTCCGGGACCAGATCCAGCTGAGCGTCGACCAGTGCCGCCGTGCCAACGACGACGACCGGAAGCACGGATTCGACGAAGGCCAATTGATTCCATCGACGCCGGAAGATCCCGAAGACCTCTGGAGGCGGCTGGAAGCGATCTATCGAAGCGTCGATTCACCGCCCCTGGAACGGCTGGCGCGAGAAACGCTGACCATTCACGGCAAGGCTCTCAAGGAACACCCGGCGGCAAAGTCGATCCATCACGCCTACCGGGGCGGCCTGCTAGAGCATGTGGTGTCGATGGCGGAGCTGGCGTCGGCGGTCGCCAAGCACTACCCGGAGCTGGACCGGAGCCTTCTTCTGCTGGGTGTTCTCTTCCATGACCTCGGGAAGCTTGTCGAGATCGGCGCCATGCCGGCCAACGACTACACGCCGGAAGGCCAACTGATCGGGCACGTGGCGCTGGGCCGCGATCTTCTGCGAGAACGCTGCGCCGAGATTCCGGGATTCCCGAAAGACGTGCTCCTCCAGCTGGAACATCTCGTTCTTTCCCACCAGGGCCGCCTCGAGTTCGGCTCGCCGGTCGAGCCGCGCACGGCCGAGGCTCTGGCGCTTCACATGATCGACAATCTCGACGCGAAGCTGGCACAGCTGCGGCAGGCGGCGCGGCGTCAGAGCGGATTCCGGTACCTACGGGGCCTCGGCCGTTGGATGCTGCTGGCCTCCGCTGGTCCCAACGGGGATCCCGACGACAACACCGAAGACAGCTCTCAGCTCGAACTCGGAGCGCTCGGGAGCTCCTAGTGGCCTGTAACACCCAAATCGATACTACCTGGCCGGCCCTCGTCGCCGATCTCTGCGTTGCGCCTCCTCGACATAGGCACCGCTATGCCTGCGTCAGCGCGCCTTGACCTCGACGACGAATGGCTCGACCATCTAGTGTCCTGTCCAGCTGATTCGGCGTCTGGGCTCGTTTCCGGGCTGCGGCGGCGCGTGCTAGTGTCCGCTACTTACCCCCCGGGAGTCTCGTACAACTCGTCAGCCAGGGAGGACCCTATGACTTCACACGCAATGGCTTTGCGTCCTACGGGTATCGCTTCGATCGGACTCAACTTCCCGCCGCTGGCAATGTCGGTCGAAGAATTGGCCCCGCTCCGAGGCGAAGATCCCAAGAAATACACCCACGGCCTCGGCTGCGAATCCATGTCTCTGTGCACGCCTGACTACGGGGTCGTGGAGCTGGCCACCGAAGCGGCACGGCGTGCGCTCGACCGCTGGAGAGGCGAGCGGAGCCAGATCGGAATGGTCGCGGTAGGCACCGAGACGGCCGTCGACATGAGCCGCCCACTCTCCGCCTGGGTGGCCGACAACCTCGGCTTGAGCGGTGCCGTGCGCTCATACGAGGTCAAGCACGCCTGCTACGGCGGAACTCTGGCGGTCCGGCAGGCCGCCGAATGGCGGATGTCTGGAGCCGCGGGCGACCAAGCGGCTTTGGTCGTGGCCGCCGATGAGGCCCTCTACGAGCAGGGCGACCCCGGGGAGCCCACTCAAGGCGCCGGAGCGGTGGCCATGGTCATCGACGAACCCGAGGTGGCCGCGATTGACCCGGTTTCCTACCCTTGGAGCGAGCCGGAGTTCGACTTCTGGCGCCCGGTCGGTGAGAACTACCCCCGGGTCGACGGCCCGTTGAGCCTGGACTGCTACAAGCGCGCGGCCGAGAACTGCTTCAAAGCGCTGGTGGGCAAGCGCGACCCGGAGCGGGTGCTGTCCGAGATTGCGGCCATATGCTTTCACGTGCCGTTTCCCAAGATGGTCAAGAAAGCGGTCTTCCGGGTCGGCGAGTTCTTTCAGTGGGACGCCGAACGCATCGAACGGTTCTTCCTCGAAAAGGTGAACCCGACCATGGTGTGGAATCGCCTGTGCGGCAACGCCTACACTGCGAGCCTGTGGATCTCGGTGGCCAACGCCCTCAAGGGCCTCGCTGTCGGGCAACGTGTGGCGGCATTCTCGTACGGCTCGGGGTTCGGCGCCGAGCTCTTGATGCTCGAAGCCGGACCACAGGCCGCCGACGGTGCCTGGGTTGGCGACGTCGAGGCGGATCTCGCGCAACGTCGGGAGATCGACGGACCTACCTACAGCGACACTCGCGCCTAG
>JBHHWO010000020.1:0-44215 GCA_046756565.1 Thermoanaerobaculia bacterium
ATCGGTGAGCCCGACGCACCCCGTGAAGAATGCGAGTGGTGAAGGGACCACCGCTCCGGGGAAACCGCTGACAGGATACTCATTTCGCCTTTGGCGCTAGGCGCTTACGTGTTCGCGGCGGGGAGGGCAGCCAGTAGGGTTCAGAGGCTCCGGGGTTAGGTAAACGATGCGGCCCCTCAAAGCTGACTGTTCGGTCGTTGGGCGACGGTGCGAAGCAGCTGAGACTCCTGAGAGCGCTCGCCACTGCCGCCCTGCTGATCTGGTTGGCAACGCTGGCGTTTGTCTCCGGACCCGCGAGGTGGAAGTTTGCACACACCTACGAGCATTGGATCGACGGGTTGGAGAACTCCCTGCCGATGCTGACCAAGGAAGCCTCGCTTCCTGTTCTCGGCCTGGGTCCTTCCTCACTCCCATCATTGCTTGGCCGCATAGTCTTCTGGGGGCTGGCCTGGCTCGAGCAGCTCGCTCTGCTCGCTTGGGTATGGCGCGCTGGTTCGCGCCAGCAGCTCTCGGAGTGCGTTCTGATGGGGGGAGCGCTGTACGGTGCGGGCATGCTCCTTGCCATGCTTCTCGTCGCGTTCGGACTGTGGCTGCCGTTCAGCCTTCTGTGGGAATGAAGGACGGCTGTTCCTGACACTCTGAGTCGTCACTCCTTCCCCTCACACAACCTTCCCTGCAATCCCCGAATCGGCCGGCGTCACTCCGCCGAGACTCGCACTCCGGCCGATCTCGTGACGCCTCCGAGCGGGTGCGTTTCTTGGGGATGCACTCCCCACGAGCGTCGGAGTCGGCTGTCAGACCCGGCTTCCCAACTTTGCTCTAGCGAGGGGGTCTGATTGGTGGAGCCGATCGGGATCGAACCGACGACCTCTTGAATGCCATTCAAGCGCTCTCCCAACTGAGCTACGGCCCCATTCCGGTTCCTGTCCGTCGGCGCTTGGGTAACGGCGACGGGCGCAGAGTCTAGCGGCGGCGCACTCGGAGGTCAACAAGCCGGTCGGTTCAGGCGGCCTTGTTCGTGCAGCAGGGAGCAAGCGCAGCTCGAAAGCTCGAGAAGCTCTCGGATACGGGGCGGTCGAGGCTGGAATCCTCCGCGGCGTGAAGGGTCGGCTGGGGATTCTTCGCTGCGCTCAGAATGACGGTCGAGGCCGATGCTCAGAATGACGGCGAGCGCAGAGGCCGGACCGTCCGCTGGGGATTCTTCGCTACGCTCAGAATGACGGTTGCAGCCGACGCTCAGAATGACGGTGGCGGCCGACGCTCAGGATGACGGCGAGCGCAGAGGCCGGACCGTCCGCTAGGGATTCTTCGCTGCGTTCAGATTGATGGTCGATGCCGTTATGCCGTCCTCGCGGCTGTTGCCTCCAGCGCCGCGGTCGTTGCCTGCAGCCCCGTGCCCGTTGCCCCCGGCGCCGTGCCCATTCCCATGAAAGCGCTCGTACAGGCTCGCCTTGAGCTCTTCGAGTCCCTCGCCGGTCTGGGCCGAGACGGCCAGGCCTCCGTTGCTCGATAGGTCGTCGGTCAGGAGGTCCAGCTTGTTGAACACCGGCACCACCCGGCTCATGTCGACTCCGATATCGGCCAGGACCTCTTCTCCCACCTCCATCTGCTCGCGCCAGCGCGGGTGGCTCCTGTCGACGACGTGGAGCACGAGATCCGCCTGGGCGATCTCTTCGAGGGTACTGCGGAACGAGGCGACGAGATGGTGCGGAAGCTTCCTGATGAAGCCGACGGTGTCGGCGAAGACCGCGGTTGCGAGGGAGCCGAGCGAGCCCCGGCGCAGGCGGGAATCGAGAGTCGCGAACAACTTGTCCTCGGCCTTGACGCCGGCTCTGGTGAGGCGGTTGAAGAGCGTCGACTTGCCGGCATTGGTGTAGCCGGCCAGCGCGATCACGGCCGCGTCGCGCCGGTTGCGGCGGTGGAGCTCGCGCGTGCGCTCGATCTTGCCCAGTTCCTTCTTGAGCTGTTTGATGCGCGTGCGGAGTATGCGGCGATCGGCTTCGAGCTGGGTCTCACCTTCGCCACCGCGCACGCCGATACCGCCCGCCTGCCGGGAAAGGTGAGTCCACCGGCGGGTCAGCCTGGGCAGCTGATACTCGAGCTGCGCGAGCTCGACCTGGGTGCGGGCCTCGCGCGTGCGCGCCTGCCGAACGAAAAGATCGAGGATCAGGGCGCTGCGATCGATGACCGCGCAGTCGATGATCTCCTCGAGGTTCTTGACCTGGTTGGGCGTCAAGTCGTCGTCGAAGATCACGACATCGGCGTTGAGTTGACCCGCCGCGCGCCCGAGCTCGCTCGCCTTGCCGCTGCCGATGAAGGTCCTCGAGTCGGGCGCGCGCCGGTTCTGGAGGCTTCGCCCAACGACCTCCATGCCGGTCGAGCGCGCGATCTCGCCGAGCTCTTCGAGATTCTCCTCGACCACGAACCCAGGGTGCGCCGGCAGCGCCAGACCCATCAAGAACGCCCGAGAAGCGGGCCGCCTACGCTGTTCTTCCAACCTATCCAAGAATGCGGAAACCGAGCTAGAAGTGGAAGGACACCCCGGCGTGGCCCATCATCAGAGTGTCGATGGTGTCCAGGTTGGTGAGATGGCCGGAGATCTCGAGGACGAAGCCGAGCGATTCCGTGAGCAGGAACTCGCCGCTGATCCCCAAGGTCAGCCCCACCGCTTCTTCGCTGAAGCCCTGGCCGAAGAACAGGGTGCCGTCCAGTTGGTAGAGACCCAGGCCGATGTAGAGACCCGATTCGTAGAAGCTCTCGGTGAATCGGTACTCGCCGACCACGGTCGCGAAGTCGATCGAGGAATCGATGAGGTTCCCGACCAGGGCGCTGCCCAGATCGAGCTGCCCGACTCGTACTCCGACCAGAAGCTGGTCTTCCGGCTCCACCGAGAAGCCGAGCTGGAAGCTCGAGTTCGACAGTCCGGCTTCGTCTTCATCCAGCGGACCGCCCACGCCGGCCATGAGATTGGCTCGGAAGACGGAATCGGCCACAGCCGAGGTCGGCAGAACCAGGCTACCGAGAACGAATAGGGCGAGCAGAAGTGTCTTGGATCGATTCAACTAGGTCTCCCAACCGTGAGCTTACGGATTTCGTCGACGGCCCGTCTAATCGGAGCCGATCAGAGCCACGACGATCGCCAGTATACCGGCTGCCGACGCGTCTCTATCCGTCGGGACGGCCATCGAGCCGGAATCGAATGCGACCATCGGGCATCAAGGGCGGCTTCAAGATCGGCATCGAGAGCCACAGGAAGCCCGCGCCGTTTCGAGTCCGGAGCTCTGGACTCGTCGCCATCGTGTTGGGGAGCCTCACCGACGCGCTCATCCCCTGCCGGTGCCTCAACTGCGAGGAGATCGAGCCGGGGTCGATGCCCTTGGGTCTGTGTACCGCATGCCGGCGTCGGCTCGAGCCGATCGGACCGGCCGAGCGCGTCGCCTGTGAGATCTGCGGAACGCCTCTCTTCGGCAGGGAGCCCGATCGACGGTCCGGCGACGGCTCCCGCTGCCTCCCCTGCCGACGGCGCCGCTCGCCAGTGGACCGCCTCTACGCCGGCTGGAGCTACCGGCCGCCACTCGACGATGTGGTCCTCGCTCTCAAGTTTCGAAGCCTTCCCTATCTCGGAGTCCACCTGGGCTGGGAACTGGGAGGCAAGCTGCCGCCGGGCTTGGCGATCGACGCGTTGGTTCCGGTACCGCTTCACTGGCGCCGGGCGTGGCGGCGCGGCTACAACCAGGCACACGAGATCGCGCGCGGTCTGTCCCGGCGACGGCGATGGCGCATCGCGCAGATGCTGCGTCGCAGGAAAGCGACTCGCCCCCAGTCGGGACTGGACCGCGGCCCTCGCCGCGGCAATCTACGCGCCGCGTTCGAGGTTCGCCGCGGCCGCCGCGAGGCAGTCCGGGGCCGTCGGCTTCTCCTAACCGACGACGTCTACACCACTGGAGCGACCGCCGAGGCGGCCGCCAGGGCCCTCAAATCGGCAGGTGCCAGTTGGGTGGGCGTCGCCGTCGCCGCCCGGACTCCCGACTCGACGGAGCGTCCAGCCAGCGGTCAACACAGATTAACAAGACGGTTCCCGTAGGGTTCCCTTGACCTGTGGCACAGGTCTGCCTATGCTTATGACGCGTATAGCTAGCTATGCCGAGGAAGAGCCATAGACTGGTAATCGCGCTCGCGTTTCTCTTCGCGAGTGCCGGCGCCGCTCGGGCCGAGGGTGGAGGCGCTCTCGCGGGCCGGGTGGAGACGACTTCGTCGCCGCTCGACACCGCTCGCGTCTACGCCTACGCAGTCGCGGATCTGAGCCTGCGCAAGGAGATCACCGACGAGTCGGGTGTCTTCCTGTTCGACGACTTGCCTGCGGGACTCTACAAGATCGTCGCGTTCAAGCGCGGCTTCGTTCCAGCGGTCGTGATGCTGAGCCGCGCGTCCCAAGGCGCGATCCAGTTCCTGGAGGTACAACTCAGCGAGCCGCCGCAGTACAGCGAAACCGCAGCCGCTTCCTTTTGGAAGATCCGTGAAGAGATTCCGCCGGACGTCCTTCGAGATATCGACATGCCGGTCGTACCGGTGTTCGCGGTGGCAGGCGGCGACCGCAACGAGGTCTACGCGGAAACGACCGTCGCCGACGCCGGATTCCAGACCCGAATGCGCGCGACCACCGGCGTTCAGGAAGGTGTCGATTTCGGCGACGCACAAGTATCGGGCGCCGAGTTCGGCGTCAGCGGCCGCGTCAACGACATCAAGATCGACGTCGAAGGCGGCTTCACGTCGCTGGTGGGTGACGGGTTCGACAGCACGAGCGAACCCGACGGCTCGACCCAGGCCTTGAGCCTGAGGCTGGCCAAGTCCGATCGCTCGACGGTCGGCTTCTCCACCAACTCGAGCTCTCTCGAGGGCGCCACCGGCTCAGGTGATCAGCCGGTCAATCTCCAGCGCCACCAACTGAGCTGGACCCAGGCGTACGGCGATGGGGCGAGCTCGAGCTTCACCGCACAGTACGTCGAAGAGAGCAACTTCTACCGACAGGCGCTGCTGGTTCCCGCGTCGGTTCCCGGCGCCTCCCGCTCATGGCGGATCGAAGGCTCATACGAAAACCAGGTCACCGACCGCCAGAGCTTCGAAGCCGGCGTTCGGTACCGAGACCGGGAAACCGGTCTATTGCCTACCGATCCCTACTCCGGTCTGCCGCAGGAGACCGTCGAGGTCTTCGGTCGCGCCGGATATCAGATCAAGCCCGCGGTGGTCGTTCAGTACGGCCTCTTCTCGGCGCTCCACGACGGCACGCTGTCGCTGGCGCCACAGGGCGGTGTTGTCCTGCAGCTGGGCGAGAACTGGCAGGCATCGACTCTGGCCAGTCGCCGTGTGGACACGGACGACGAGCAGATTCGTCGCCCGCACTTCAGCCCCACCTACTATCGCGACGCCCGTACTTGCGGAACGGCCGAAGAGTACTGCTACGAGTTCTCGCTGTCTCGCAACGGGAAGGGCGACAGCGGAATCAAGCTCGGCGCGATTCACCGGAAGATCGGCGAAACCCAGCGCCTCTTCTTCGACTCCGATTTCTTCGACCGATTCGACAGCCTCTACCTCGTCGACGGCGACCGGATCCCGGAGTTGAAGGTCGAGGTGACCCGGCGCTTGAGTCCCAACATCCTGGCCCGGATCGAATCCAACGTCGGCGCCGGCGGCGGCGGACTGATGCGCACGGCCGACGACTCCTACGAGAACGACGTTCGGTTCCTGGTGACCTCGGTCGACACCCGCTTCGAAGAAACCGACACCGGCATCTACCTCGCGTTCCACCGCCTCAAGCAGGAGCTGACGCCCCTCGCCGGTGCCCGGGTGACCTCCGAGCTGGCTCTCGAGCGCTTGCAGTTCGGCGTCAGCCAGGACCTCGGCTTTCTGGATCGGCTGGCTTCGGACCTCGCGGTGCACCTCGACATGGAGCTGAGCCGGGGTGGCACGACCGACGAGCTCTTCGACGAGCTCCGCAAGCGGATCACTGGCGGCCTGGCCGTCCGCTTTTAGCCGCCTCGCCATCGGTCCGATCGGGCTCGGCCGATTGTCGAGCCATGCGCCTCGAGGCGATGGCAACTCGGCTCTCTGGACAAACACGAGCCCATGGCTCAAAAACCTGAATCCAAGATGCTGTAAATAATCCAATATTTTGGATATGCTGCCGCAAAGGTCTGTGCCATATAGTGATTCGGTCGATTCAATGAACCGATTCGTGGCACGGTTCCTGCTTTTTACCCGAGCGGATACGTGTCCACATACAAGAAATTGAAACCGGTGACACCCTCAAATCACGGCCGCGGATTGGTACTTGCCGTGAGCCTCGTGCTCGCGGCGGTCGTGGTAGCCGGTGGAGCCACCAGCTCGTACCGGAAGATCGAGTCGTTCCAGCCTCTGGGCTTCGAGGCCCAGCGCACGGCCGGCCAGTGGAGCGTTCTCTCGGCCGAGCCGGGTGTCGGTCTCCAGCCCGGCGACCAGATCGTCCTGGTCAACGCCCTTTCGTTCGCCGAGGTGTCGAACCTCGGCAAGGAGCTGCGCCAGCACGCCGAGGCGGAGCTGGCAGTTCTCCGAGGCGGCGAGCTCGTGGAGGTCACCTACGCGGCGCCAGCTCTACAAATCGACTTTGCCTACCTCGTCCTGGCTCTGATCGGCTGCGCGTATCTCCTGGTCGGCTTCTACACCCTGTTGCGCGAGCAGCACTCGGCAGCGGTGGTTTTCTTCCTGTGGTCGGTGACCTCGGCGATCGTCTATCTGTTCTCGCCGGTTGGACCTTTCGACCTCATCGACAAGATTCTCTACGTCGCCGAGGAGTTCGCGCGAGTTCTGCTGGCGCCGCTGACGCTTCATCTGTTCACCATCTTTCCGCGGCCGATCGGGCGCTCGCAGAGCTCCAGGTGGACGGTCTCGTTCTACTACCTGCCGGCGGCCTTTCTCGTCCTCTTGCAGCTGGACTTGCTGGCGACCGGCGGGCGATGGCTCTTCGGCTCCGGCGCGGCGACCGCTCTGGCCGTTCTCGACCGGCTCGAGCTTCTACATCTGGTCTTCTTCGGACTTGCCTCGGTCGCGGTGCTCGCCTGGCGTCTGTGGAACACTTCCGAGCGCGAGGCTCGCCGGCAGACGACCTGGATCGGCCTCGGCCTCGCCGGCGGCTATCTCCCCTTCGCCCTCCTCTACGTCCTGCCGCATGCCCTCGGAGCGAGCTGGCAGGAGACCTTGGCGCCGATCACGGTTCTTTTCCTGGCGATCGTCCCGATCACCTTCTGCTACGCGATTCTGCGCTACCGGCTCTGGGACCTCGGCATTCTGGCGCGTGACACCGCCACTCTGGCTCTGACGGTTCTGATCGGCGTCAGCGGCTTCGCGCTCGCCAACCTGATGGTCAACCGGCTGGTGCCCGAAGACATCGCCCTTGGTCGCAATCTCCTGGTATTCGTCTCCGGGCTGACCATCGCCGGTCTGATGGTGCCGACCCGCCGCGGGCTCGGCCAATCGCTCGAGCGGCTTCAGTATCGCGGCCGGTTCGGGCGCCGTCGCGCTCTGGCCGAGATCGGCGAAGAGCTGCTCAACGAGCGCGACCTGGACAAGCTCTGCGAGCGGCTGTGCTCCGAAGTCGACTCGGGACTCGAGATCCGGCCGACCAACGTCCTGCTCCGGCGCGGCGGCGTCCTCGTGGCCTGGCGCGACGAGGCGGGTCTCGAGGAGCCGGTGCCGACCGAGGCCTTCCCCGAGAGGACCTGGGCCGCGGGCGTTCACAGCCTGCCGGCCATGGGGCTGATCGAACAGCACCAGGCCGAGCTCTCCCTTTTCGGCTCGGGCTACCGGTACGCCTTCCCGCTCAAGGTCCGGGACCACAACCTCGGACTCTTCGTTTGCGGCTACAAGGCCGGTGAGATCCCCCTCAACAGCGAGGACGTGGACCTGGTTCGCAACGTCCTCAATCAGACCGCTCTGGCAATCGAGAACGCTCAGCTCCTCCACCAGCTCCGGGATCAACTCGACGAGATGCAACGACTCCAGCGCTTCAACGAGGAGGTGGTGGACTCGTCCCCGGCCGGCATCGCGGTGATCGACCAAAACGACCGGATTCTCTCGGCCAACCGCGCGTTCGCCAAGCTCACCGAGAATGCGCTCGACGTTCTGCGGGGCAAGCCGCTCCTCGAGGCACTTCCGATCGACTCGCTGCCCAAGCCCGGCGAAGGGCTTCGCGAGGTGAGCTACCGGACGCGCGACCAGCGCGAACGATACGTGCAGGCGAGCGTCGGCTCGCTTCCCGATCCGGAGCGCTCCGGAAACCGCGTGCTGGTCGTACAGGACGTAAGCCAACGGGTCGCCATGGAGACCGCTCTCAAGGAGAAAGACCGGCTGGCGTCACTGGGCGTTCTCGCCGCCGGCGTCGCTCACGAAGTCAACACGCCGATCACCGGTATTTCGAGCTACGCCCAGATGCTGCTCGACGATACTCCCAGGAACGACCCTCGCCGCCAGCTGCTCGAAAAGGTCGAAAAGCAGACCTTCCGGGCCGCACGCATCGTCAACAACTTGCTCAACTTCGCCCGCAAGAAGGACGGCGACCGGCAGTCCGTCGACGTCGTGCCGCTGGTCGAGGAGTGTCTCGACCTTCTTCGCGAGCGGATGAGCGACAAGCACGTGACCCTCGAATGGCGGCCTCCGTCGAACCCGGTCTTGATTCGGGCCAACGACGGCGAAATCCAGCAGGTCGTGACCAACCTGGTGATGAACGCGATCGACGCCATGCGCGCCGAGGGTGGCACGCTGACCGTAGACATAGAAACCAACGAGAGCTGGGTCTGGATCGGGGTCGAAGACACAGGACCTGGAATCGCTCTCTCCGAGCTCGACAACATCTTCGAGCCGTTCTATTCGACCAAGCTGGCCCAAGGAGGAACCGGGCTGGGGCTTTCGATTTCGCATGATCTGATCCAGCGTCATGGAGGCGACGTTCGCGTGATCAGCCACCCGGGGGAAGGATGCCGGTTCGTCGTCGAGCTGCCGCTCGCTGAGTCGCGTCCCATGGAATGAAGATCCTCATCGTCGACGACGAAGAAGTACTACAAGACGTTCTCACCTCGGTCCTGGGCAAAGAGGGCTTCGAGACTCGGAGCGCACGCACGATCAAAGACGCGCGCTCGGTGCTTTCGACCGAAGAGATCGACTTGGTGCTGCTCGATCTCATGCTCCCGGACGGGTCGGGCCTCGACCTGCTGAAGGAGATCCGACGAGAAGATCCCGAGCAGGTGGTGGTCGTCATCACCGCCTTCTCCTCGGTCGAGGGCGCGATCCAGGCGATGCGCGAGGGCGCCTTCCACTACATCCCGAAGCCATTCAAGAACGAGGAGGTGCTGCTCACGGTCCAGCACGGTCTCGAGCAACGCCGGCTGACACAGGAAAACAAGGTCCTGCGGGCGCAGCTCCGGCAGCGCTACGGATTCGACAACATCATCGGCAAGTCGAAGCCGATGGAACAGGTCTTCGAGCTCATCCAGCTGGCGGCCCCGGCAAAGAGCAACATCCTGGTGCTCGGGGAAAGCGGCACTGGCAAGGAGCTGGTCGCCAAGGCGATCCACCACAACTCGCGACGGGCGAAGGGGCCTTTCGTCACCGTCAACTCGGGCTCGATGCCGCCGGATCTTCTCGAAAGCACCCTCTTCGGCCACGTCAAAGGCGCCTTCACCGGAGCGCACTCCAACAAGAAAGGCCTTTTCGAGGCCGCCGACAAAGGCTCGATCTTCTTCGACGAGATCGGCAACATCCCTCTCGACACCCAGGCCAAGCTGCTGCGCGTCATTCAGGAGAAGGAGTTCATGCGGTTGGGTGGGGTCGAGACCCTGACGGCCGACGTGCGCATCATCGCGGCCACCAACGCCGACCTCGAAGGCGCCGTGCGCGATGGCAGGTTCCGTGAGGATCTCTACTACCGCCTCAATGTGATCACGATCAACCTGCCGCCGCTGCGCGAGCGGACCGAAGACGTGCCGCTCCTGATCCGTCACTTCCTGGGCGTCTACGCCGAGGAGAACCAGAAGCCGGTCGCGACCATCGGCCCCGACGCCATGGAGGTGCTGCTGGACTACGCCTGGCCCGGCAACGTGCGCGAGCTTCAGAACGTCATCGAGCGCGCCGTCGTCCTGTCGACGTCGGAAAGCCTGGATGCCGGCGCGCTGCCGCCGAGCGTCAAGCGCAAGGACGGGATCTCGACACCTCCCGCGGCCCTTCCCGACGGCGGCATCTCACTGAAAGAAGCGATCAGCTCCTACGAGCGGCAGCTGATCATCAAGGCGCTGCAAGCCTCCGGAGGCGTCCAAAAAAGAGCCGCCGAGCTGTTGAGCGTCAAGCCCACGACGCTTCACGAGATGATGAAGCGGCTCAACGTTTCGATCGACGGCCTCGCGCTACAATAGCCGTTCCCCGCACCCCCCAGAGGGTCGTTTGACGATGTTGGATTCCTCGAGAACTGGAGTATTCGTCTGCTTTCTGGTCGGCGCCATGCTGGCGCCGCTGGCGGTCGGCGCCACCGATCTGCTGGAGGCCCTGAGCGACGGCAGCCGAGTCGATCTACCAGAACTCGACCCGTCGGTGCCATCGCCGGCCGAGCATCTCGGCTACCCGCTGGGCAGCCGCTTCACGCACCATGAACGAATCGTCGACTACCTCGAACGACTCGCCGAAGCCTCGCCCCGGGTCCGCATCCGCGAATACGGCCGAACCTACGAAGGGCGGCCGCTCGAGCTCCTGACGATCTCGAGCCCCGAGAATCTGGCCCGTCTCGACAGTGTACAAGCCGAGCTTCAGAGCCTGGCGCGAGCCGCCGAGCTGCCGGAGGAGGAGACGGACGCGCTCGTCGACACAGTGCCGATCGCGGTGTGGTTGGCCTACGGCGTCCACGGCAACGAGTCTTCGTCGGCGGAGGCCGCCATGGCGGCCGCCTATGTGTTTGCGGCCGCCGGCGGGGAATGGACCGAGTTCCTCGAGAACGCGGTCATCCTGATCGATCCGCTCTGCAACCCCGACGGCCGCGAGCGCTACGTTCATTTTTTCGAGACCCACCGGGGGCGCTCGCCCGATCCGCTGGCGGCTTCGGCCGAGCACTTCGAACCCTGGCCGGGCGGGCGTCAGAACCACTACCTGGTCGATCTCAACCGGGACTGGGCCTGGATCACCCAGCGCGAGACCGGGCACCGGATTCAGGCCTACCGCGCGTGGGACCCCCAGGTCTACGTCGACTTCCACGAGATGAGCTCCCAGTCGAGCTACTTCTTTCCACCCGCCGCCGAGCCGATTCATCCGAATATCGCGCCCAAGGCTCTGTACTGGCTGGAGAGATTCGGCAGAGCCAACGCCGCGGCTTTCGACAGCCGCGGTTGGGTCTACTACGTCGGCGAGCGCTTCGATCTCTTCTATCCCGGCTACGGAGACTCGTATCCGAGCCTGCGCGGCGCTATCGGCATGACCTACGAAATGGCCGGCCATGGCCGCGCGGGCCAGGCAATCGAGCGGCCGGACGGGTCGGTGCTGACGCTGGCGGACCGGGTGGCTCGACACTTGACGACATCGATAGCCACCGCGCGCACCGCGATAGAAAACCGAACGGCTTTGCTCTCGGATTTCGCCGATGCCCGGCGACAAGGTGCTCGAGAGGCCCGTACGTACCTATGGACCGCCGGCCAGCAAGAGGCGCGCACGGCGGCCGAGCTTCTGGCCAGGCACGGCGTCGAGGTGGGCATGCTCACGAAGCGGGAGACCCTCCGCGCCCAGGCGCTGTCGGGCGGAGAGCCGGAGACCCGGGCGTTTCCCGCCGGAACCTACGCGGTCTCGACCCGCCAGCCGCTGGGGGCACTGATTCGCAGCCTCATGGATCTCGACGCTTCGATCTCCCAGTCGTTCCTCGAGAAGCAGCGTCAAAGACTGGAGAGCAATCTGCGCACCGAGTTCTACGACATCACCGCCTGGTCCCTGCCGCTCGCCTACAACCTCGAGGCCTTTGTCAGCAAGGCGCCGGCGCCGGCGCTCGAGCCGCTGGCCGAGGCCTCACCCGAGGTCGCGGGCGGCAACCTCGGATTCCTGATTCGGCCCCAGGGGCTCGCCGGGTACCGCTTGGCGAGCGGGCTGCAAGCGCGGACGATCGCCTTCCGGGTCGCGTTGCACGCCTTCACCCTCGGCGACAAGGACTACCCCAGCGGCACGATCTTCGTCCCCCGGCGCGGTAACGGCGAGTCGCTCGAAGACAGTCTGGCGGACCTCGCGCGATCCGCCGGGGTCTCGGTCGAAGCCGCCGAATCGGGCTATGCGGAGAAGGGGAACTCGCTGGGCTCCGATTCGGTCGTCAGCGTCCTGCCTCCGCGAGTCGGACTGGTCAGCGGCGACGGCGTGAGCCCGACCTCGTTCGGGTTTCTGTGGCACCTTCTCGACCAGCAGGTGCGGGCTCCCCATCATCGGCTGTCGCTCGCTTCCCTCGACCGCGTCGAGCTGGCCGACTTCGACGTTTTGATCTTTCCCAGTGGCCGCTACTCGTCGATCTCGGAACAACTCGCTCAGAAGGTGGACGCCTGGGTACGGGACGGCGGTGTTCTGGTCGCCGTTGGGCAGGCGTCGGGCTGGCTCAGAAAGAGCGAGCTCAGCTCGATCAAGGCCTGGCAGCCGCCCGAGCCCGACACCAAGCCCAACGCCGTCACCGAGGTCACCCCCTCGAACCGGAACCTCTACACGCCGGGCGCGGCGCTCGGCACAGAGATCCGGCGCCCGCATCCCCTGACGATCGGGATGGATCGTTCGCCCGCGGCGATCTTCAGCGGAACCAGCATCCTGCTGCCGACCGGCAATCCCCGCTACGACGTGGTCGTGGCCACGAAAGACGACCCGGTGGTCGCCGGCTTCGCCTGGCCCGAGGCGATCGAACGGCTCAAGGGCTCGCTCCTTGTCGGCCTCGAGCCCAAGGGGCGTGGGGCGATGGTCGTCTTCTCGCAGGATCCGAGCTTCCGGTTGTTCTGGCGCGGCACGGCGCCGGTGTTTCTGAACAGCGTCCTCTACGGCCCCAGCTTCGCCCGCCACGGGCATCTGCGGTAGCGGCTCGGACGGCTCGGTCCTTCCGGACGTCGGGCACCCTTCGTTGCGCTTCCTTCGCAAGGCCTCAGGACAGGCTCAAGGGCAGGCTCCGGCCCGACGCTAACCGGACTGCGCGGTCCCGAGCGCACCGAGTGATCCTCTCTGGCGGCACCAGCAAGACGTTTCGCTTGTGAAAGGACTTCGACCCTGGATCCTGTGACGCTCGCGTGTGGTTGCGGGATGGTTTGCCATCACGCCCCGTGGGTGTTGCAGTGGCGGCCCTTGACGTGAACGCTCCGGCAGTCACCTGGATCCTGTGGCGCGGTAGGGTGGTAGCAGCAAGGCGGACGACGAGCAGAAGCGCAGGCGTACATGAAGTACGGCGAGCATTCTGCGACGTCGTCCAACGCAGCTGATGCTGCCCTAGCGCGTCACAGGACCCAGGCGTAGCCGAACTTGAGGAAGATCGATCTGTCCTCCTGCGTCAACCCCACCGTCTGATCCCCTGACCGGTTGTCCGAGTACCCCACGAACAGCACGGTCTGCGGGTTGATCTTGTAGGAGAACAGGAGCTGGCTGAAGAGACTCTCCGACTCGGGGTCGACAGGATCGTCGTAAAGCTCGGGTGTGCGGTCCAACGTGCGGTACTGGAGGATGGTCCGGAAGAAGGTGCGGACGTTGAACTGGTAAACCACTCTGAGCTGCGTCAGGTCAGCAGTGAAGAGTCTGCCACCGGGGACGTCGAACTCCTGGCGGGCGTGGTCGAGATTGATCTTGAGGTGTAGCCCCAGGTTGAAGCGGAAGCTGGGCTCGAGCAAGATGTTTCTACCCTCGCGGGTGTGGGCAAAGTCGATGGCATCGCCCTTAAAACCGAAGAACCCGAAGAAGAAACTTCCGGTCGGTTGGATCTCGAAGTAGGTGCTCGTGAACTCCTGGTCCGGGAAAGACGTTCCGTCGAAGAAGCGATTGCGGGTGCCGTAGCCGGCGAAGAGGAAGGACTGCCTCGGACCGGAGAACTCGATCCGGCCTTCGACCTCTCGCTCGAGGTCGTTACCGGCCTCGTCCTCGAGCAGGTCCCAGTCGCCGCCAACCGAGAACCGGGTCCATTTCTTGCCCTCATCCGCCCACCAGGATCGCTCGAACCCACCGAGCATGAAGGTCGTCCCGACGCGGGGCATGAAGCCCATGTCGGCCCGAAAGTCGCTACCGATGTCGACGTATTGAAGGTAGACGAAGAGGTTGCGGGAGTCGTGGTTGTAGCGCAGCCGCAGAGCGTCGTCCGAGAACGAGCCGGTAGGCTGGTCGAAGTCGTGGGCGATGAAACCGGGGTACTGTGTTTCGGAGCGCAGCAGCTGGAACCGGATCGAGTCGGTCTCCCGGAAGCGGTACTTGCCGTCGAAGCCGCCGACGTAGTTCGAGTAGCCGCCTCCCTCGCGACCGGTGAAGAGAACGCCGATCGCCGACGACGAGCCGAAATCCCGCCGGTAGCGAAGCGCGGCGTCGTTGCTGGCGAAGTCGAATGACTCGGAGTCCGAGCCCTCGCTGCCCGGGAAGATGAGATTCGCCAGGGTGTCTCGGGCGATGAAAGCACCAAGCGCATTCTTGCCCTGCTTGCCCGACACCTTGAAGCCCCAGTCCGGATCGGCCACGTTGCGAGTGAAGACCGCGTCCAGAGGGGTGTCGAAGAAGTCGGCGCCCTCCAGGAAGAACGGTCGCCGCTCCGGAAAGAAGAGCGCGAACTGCTCGTTGACGTCGAGCTGCGCCACGTCGGCCTCGACCTGCGAGAAGTCGGGGTTGACCGCTGCGTTCAGGATGACGTTGGGAGTCACCCCCCAGCGGGCGGTCAGGCCGAGATCGTTCTCCACCCCGCCCTCGACGAAATCGCCAGTCGGGAAATCGGCGCGCTCGTCGGTGCGGCCGGAGACCAGGGTCGGCACGAACTCCATATTGCGCCCGGGGCTGATCCCGGCGAAGCCCTCGACCTTCGAGACTTGGCAGAGGTAACAGTCGATGTCGCGATCCATGGGCTGGAGCGCGATCCGATGGCGCTGGTTACGCGGGTAGAAGCGAATGGCGTCGAAACCCCACACCTGCTCGCCCCGGTGGAGCTCGAAGCGGAGCTGATTGAACGGAATCGCCATCTCGACGACGTAGCCGTCGTTCGTGATCTTGCCGGCCGAGTTCCAGATCGCGTCCCAGGAACTGCTCTCGTTGCCGCCGATGTCGTCGTAGAAGAGATCCATCTGAACGCCGAGCGGATTCGCGAAAAATTCGAAGCCGCGGCGCTCATCGTTGAAGGTGTCGAAGACCACGCCGACGAAGTCGTCGGTCCAGGCCGAGTCCCGGTCGGTCAGGCGCGCGCGGATCGCGTCGGGATCGGGATCCCGAGCGCGAAATGCCACATACACGGCGGACTCTGTGTAGGTGAGCAGGCACTCGGTCTCGACCGGCGGGTCGATATTCTCACCCGGCCGCGTTTCGAAGCGGAGCGGCAGCGTCAAGGCCGACTCCCAGGCCGACTCGTCCAGCACGCCGTCGACCACGATCTCGCCGGAGGCCGGGGCCACCGCGTAGGGAGTCAGCACTGCCGGGGTCTCGGCGGAACCCTCCTGGGCCGCCACCTGTCCGCAGAGAGCGCCAGCCAGGCAGGCGGCACAAACGGACCACCGATGGAGAGTGCTTCGGAACGTCACGGCCTGAAAGAGTGAGCTGACGGGCTCATGCTTGTATGCGGCTCGGACTCGTTGCGGTTTGGCGGCTTGCTTCTCATTACGAAATGATCTACGCTTTCGGGCCCCTCGACGCCGGGGAATTCTCACGCGCCAATCCGCGTTGGACTATCCGGGCCAATAAGGCAAGGACTCGAACAATGAAGAGCGCTCTCCATCCTGAACTCCATCGCATTACGGTGACCTGCGCCTGCGGGAACTCCTTCGAGACTCATTCGACGAAACCGGAGCTGCGGCTCGAGATCTGCAGCGCCTGCCATCCGTTCTTTACCGGCAAACAGAAGCTGGTCGACTCCGCCGGCCGCGTAGAGCGCTTCCAGCGCCGTTACGGCCTCCAGTCCTCTAGTTAGCCGGCCCTCCCGCTGCCCCGGGCGCTCGATACGCCCCGGCGGCAGGGGTGCGCTCGGTTTCTGAGATACTGAAGTCCATCAACTGGTCTACGGGCCTCCGAAAATACTACTACTGCGGTAGTTACAAAGTCAAAAGCCACAATGCTCGAGCAACTGGAAGCGATTGAAGCTCAACACGCCGAGCTCTCGGAGAAGCTCGCCAGTCCGGAGCTGCTGGCCGACCCCAAGGCTTTCGCCGAGACCAGTAAGAAGCTGGCGGAGCTCGCCACGGTCGTCGAGCTGACTGGGAAGTTCCGAGAGCTCCGGCAGCAGTCGGCGGAGACCCGGGAGCTGCTCGATTCACTCGACAAGAGTGACGAGCTCTACGCCATGGCCCTCGAGGAGCAGCGGACCCTCGAAACCGAGTTGGGGGCCGTTGAAGAGCGACTGAAGCTCCAACTGGTGAAGAAGGACCCCAACGACGAGCGCAACGTGATTCTCGAGATCCGCGCCGGCACCGGCGGCGACGAAGCTTCGTTGTTCGCCGCGGAGCTCTTCCGGATGTACAGCCGGTTCGTCGAAGACCAGAAATGGCGCATGGAGATCATCGACCTCTCGGAGTCCGGGATCCGCGGCATCAAGGAGGTTTCGGCGATCGTCGAAGGCCGCGGCGCCTACAGCCGGCTCAAGTACGAGGCCGGAGTGCACCGGGTTCAGCGGGTGCCCGAGACCGAAGCCTCGGGCCGGATTCACACGTCGGCGGTGACCGTCGCCGTTCTACCCGAAGCCGAAGACGTCGAGGTCGAGATCGACGAGAAAGACCTGCGCATCGACCGATTCTGCTCGTCGGGGCCCGGCGGACAGGGCGTGAACACGACCTATTCGGCCGTGCGCATCACCCATCTGCCGACCAACCTGGTAGTGAGCTGCCAGGACGAGCGCAGTCAGATCAAGAACCGGGCGAAGGCGATGCGAGTGCTCAAGTCGCGCCTGCTCGAAATCGAGCGTGAGAGGGCCGACTCCGAGCTCACCGCCGAGCGCCGGAAGATGGTCGGCAGCGGCGACCGCTCCGAGAAGATCCGGACCTACAACTTCCCCCAGAATCGGGTCACGGATCACCGGATCGGCCTGACCGTCCACCAGCTGCCGGCGATTCTCGAAGGCGACCTCGAAGCGCTGATCGAGCCGCTCGCGACCCACTTCCGAGCCGAGCAGATGCGCCAGGCGGCGGAGGCGCGGGCCTAACCGCCGTTCCGACCGCCGACTATCTCCGTCTCCTCTCCGGGAAGCGGCTCGTCCTCGAACACGACCTCGATGTGCCGAACTTCGGGCTCGTCGAAGGCGCCGCTCAACCAGTTGCCGACGAACTCCTCGGTGTGACGCCGAGCCGTCTCTCGCACCAGCGGTATCTGCGCTTCGGCGCGCTCGCGGGAGAGCTCGGTCAATCCCTTCCTCAGCGCCTCGATCGCCGCGTCTTCGTCACGCAACAGGCTCGACGCCCGGACGTCGTACTCGAGCCGCGAGACATCCAGAGCCGGAGTCGCGAACCGTAGCCGGGGAGCGCGTACCAGAAGCGCGTCATCGACGAGCTCGAATTCCCACGCGTCGGCCAGATCCAGGTAGTAGACGTACTCGACCGGCACTCTCGCCTCGACCACCACGTCCGGCAGCTGGAGTGCGCCCCAGAGGAGACTGCTGGACTCGGTTCGGGTGTAGATCTCGGTCTGCGCGAGCTCCGAGACCGCGAGCTTGTTGCCGCCCGAAAGCTGGGCGGCGTGATTGATGAACACTGTCTTGACGGTCCCCTGGCGAAACGCCGCTGCAAGATCCCGCACGTCGCCGACCACCGCGCGGCCGGCCTCGACGGCACGTCCCGGCACCGACAGCACCGAGCGAACGACATACACCGCAGTGAGAAACCCCAGCAGCACGACGATTCCGACACCGACGGCCCACACCCGTGCGACTGTCCAACGGGCCTTCATACCCCGAGTGTACGCAACTCCCCCACCCTCGGGTGGGCAACCGGCCTGCCTCGGGTGGGCAACCGGCCTGCCTCAGGTGGGCAACCAGCCTGCCTCGGAGGGGGTTGTAAGATAACGACGCGGTCTACAGGATGATCATGAGGAGTAGCTCAGAAAGTGAGGGAGCCATGACTGCAAAGAGAATTCTCGGTCTCATCGCCGTTGCATTCATTGCCGGAGTGTCCGCACTGCCCGCGCAGGTCGACGATGAGAATCCCGGGTTCATGGCCGCCAAGGGGCGCGTGACCTTTCGGCGATACTGCGCCAGCTGCCACGGCGAAAAAGCGGAAGGCAACGGGCCGGTGGCGAAGATGCTCAAGATCCCGCCGAGCGACCTGCGTGTTCTCAAGCACGAAAGCGACGGCGAGTTTCCGGCGGACCGGATTACCGCCTGGGTCGACGGACGCGAAGAGGTCGCTGCTCACGGACGCCGCGACATGCCGGTTTGGGGCGAAGTCTTCCAGACCTCACTGATCGCGAATCCCGCCGCTCCCGACGAAGACGGCGAAGCGCGGGCCGCCCGCAAGGTGCGGGAGCTCGTCCTGTTCCTCGAGACCATCCAGATCACTCCCGAGGACAACGGGGAGGACGAGGACTAGCGAGCTTCGGCCCGCGCACCGATCTCACGCTACCGATCTCACGGGCCGATCTCGCGGTGCGGGGCGCACGGTAGACTGCTGATCGTGATGGTCGGGAGTCTTGTCGAGATGGCTCGCTCGAGCCTTTCCGAATCGGCGTTCGAGCCTTCGCCTCGTGAGGCCTATCTGCTGCTCGGCCACGCCCTCGGGCTCTCCGAAACCCAGGTGATGGCGCGCTGGGACGACGAGGTCGACGGCGGCGCCGAGCGCCAGTTCCGTGAGCTCCTCGAGCGCCGGCTCCGTGGCGAGCCGGTGGCGTATCTCCTGGGCCGGCGCGAGTTCTATGGCCGCTCCTTCCGAGTCGATTCCCGGGTTCTGATCCCGAGACCCGAGACCGAGCACCTGGTAGAGCTCGCTCTGTCTCTTCCACTCCCCGCCGAACCGGCCATTCTGGATTTGGGGACCGGCTCCGGCTGCATCGCCGTGACCCTGGCGCTCGAGATTCCGCAGGCCACGGTCACCGCCGTCGATATCTCGCTCGGGGCGCTCGCCGTCGCCCGGCGCAACGCGCGCGAGCTCGGCGACGAGGCGTCGTGTCGCCGTATCCGTTTCCTGGCCGGCGACCTAGCCGGCGCGATCGATCTCGACGGTTTCGATCTCGTGGTGTCGAATCCGCCCTACGTGGACCTCGCGGACAAGCCGTCTCTGTCGAGCGAGATCCACGAATTCGAGCCGCACCTGGCGCTGTTTTCTCCAGGCGGCGGAGCTTCGACGATAGATCGGCTGGTCTCCGAGCTGGCCGGGCTGCCGCCCGGCGCACATCTGATCTTCGAGATCGGACAGGGACAGGCCGACCGGGTGGCGGCAGCGGTATCCGGATCGCAATTCGAGCTCGCCACGCTGCTCGACGACTATCAGGGCATCCCGCGTACCGCGGTCGCACGTCGAACCTGATCTGAACAATGGACAAGCTACGCATCGTCGGCCCTTGCCGGCTCGAAGGCGAGACCCGCGTCGCCGGCGCCAAGAACGCTGCCCTGCCGGCGCTGGCAGCGAGCCTGTTGACCGAGGACACGGTCACCCTGGAGAGGGTGCCCGGAGTCCAGGATCTTCGCACCATGCGCAGGCTGCTCGAGCACCTGGGCGTCGAGACTTCGACGACGAAGGACTCCCTGGAGCTGCGGCATGTGACGCCCTCGGAGATCGACGACGCTCCCTACGATCTGGTCAAGACCATGCGCGCGAGCGTGCTGGTTCTGGGCCCGCTGCTCGCGCGCCTCGGCCACGCTCGGGTCTCTCTGCCCGGCGGTTGTGCCATCGGCGAGCGGCCAATCGATCAGCATCTGGCCGGGCTGGAGGCTCTGGGCGCCGAGGTGCGGCTCGACCACGGCTACGTCACGGCGACGGCCGCCGCGAGCGGGAGATGCCCCGGCCGTCTGGTGGGCTCCCGTTTCCGCTTTTCGGTGCCCACCGTTGGCGGTACCGAGAACCTGCTGATGGCGGCAACCCTGGCGGCCGGCGCGACAGTCCTGGAGAACTGCGCCCGGGAACCGGAGATCAAAGAACTCGGCGACCTGCTGAACAAGATGGGGGCACGAATCTCGGGTGCCGGAAAGGCCACGATCGAGATCGAAGGCGTCGAGAGCCTCTCCGGCGCACGCCACACGATTCTCCCCGACCGGATCGAGGCGGGCACCTATCTGATCGGCGCGGCGATAAGCGGTGGGCAGGTCACTCTCCGCGACGCGGTCGCTGCCGATCTGGCGCCTCTTCTCGAAAAGCTGGCCGAGTGCGGCTGCTCGGTCGACACCCAGGGCTCCTCGATCACCGTCCAGAGGGAGGGCGACCTCGAGGCACGGAACGTCGTCACGGCTCCCCACCCCGGCTTTCCGACCGACCTGCAGGCCCAGTACCTGGCGCTCATGACCCAGGCCAACGGAGCCTCGACCGTCTGCGAGACGGTCTTCGAGAACCGTTTTCAGCACGTTCCCGAGCTGCGTCGAATGGGCGCCGACATCGAAGTCGACGGCAATCTGGCTCGCGTGACCGGTCCCACCGCGCTCACCGGAGCGAGCGTCATGGCCACCGATCTCAGGGCCTCTGCCTGCCTTGTCCTGGCGGGACTAGTCGCCCAAGGCGAGACCGTGGTCGACCGGATCTATCACCTCGACCGCGGGTATGAATCGATGGAACTGAAATTGCAGAATCTGGGCGCCGCGGACCAGGTCGAGCGAATCAGCTGATGCCCGTCAACAACAGGAGCAAGGCTTGAATCAGGACTGCATCTTTTGCCGCATTCTGGCCGGCGAGATCCCGGCAAAGAAGGTCTACGAAGACGACACCCTGCTCGCGTTCCACGACGTCACGCCTCAGGCTCCCGTCCACGTGCTGCTGATCCCCAAGAAGCACATCTCGACGCTGCTCGACACCTCGGTCGAAGACGCGGAGCTCCTGGGCCGGCTTCAGCACCGCGCAGTCGAGATCGCCCGCGAGCTCGGCCTGAGTGAGACCGGATTCCGGCTGGTGATGAACTGTCTCGAAGGCGCCGGCCAATCCGTGTTCCATATTCACCTCCACCTGATGGGCGGTCGGAGCTTCTCCTGGCCCCCGGGTTGACGACCCTGTCTCGATGATCTGGGCAGCCACCGTCCTTCTGCTCGCGGCCCCGGCCGATCCCCGCCTGGTGCTGACCGAGTACCAGCTCGAGGGCAAGTTGAGCGAGGCGCTCGCGGTCGTGAATCAATCCCTGGCCGACAGCGAGGAAGAGGTGCGGCCGCTGGGCTTCGACTACCTGCGCGGCCATCTCCTCGAAGAGCTGGGCAAGGACCGCGCCGCGCACGAAGCATTCGCGAGATCACTCACCACTGCGATGCCACTGGCGCCCTACGGACGCTTTCGGCTGGCTCTGAACCAGGAGCGACGGGGGCACCCCGAAGTCTCGGCCGGGCTTCTGGCGACGTTGCTCGGGAGCAAACCGCCGAAGCGTTTGGTCAGACCGGCGGTCGACATGCTGGCGAACGCTATCGAGAACGGTGCCGACTGCCGCCTACTCTCGGGCTCCGCGCGATGGCATATCGATCAGACGCCGCGGCGACGGATCGAGCTTGCCAAGGCCAGCTGCGATGAGAAAGACGGCCGTCAGGACGAGGTGATCGGCCGGCTTCTCGCTCTGCTCGAGGCCGGCATCGACGACGAGGCCGCCAGGATCGCAGCCGACCGATTGAGCCGGATTCTGGGCGAGGAGATCTCGGCCGAGGCGTCGATACTGCTCGGCCGCGCCTTGCATGCCCACCGCAGGTTCGACCTGTCGATTGTCTACCTTCGCGAGGGGCTGGGGCGCCTCGAGGAAGACGATCTCGACGCCCGATATGCCCTGGCCCGAGGCTACTTCTGGCGCGAGCAATACCTGCTTGCCGCTACCGAGTTCGGCAAGGTCGCGGCGGCGGCGACCATGCCCGAGGACAAAGCTCGCGCGCTCTACCAGCAGGGGCGAAGCTTCGAGCTCAGTGGCAACTGGGGGGCCGCGACCGCCAGCTATCGCCTTTCGTACCTCGAAGAAACCCTCGGCCGCTGGGCCGACGCAGCGCTGCTTTCGGCACTCAGAATCGAGTGGCGAATCGGCTCGGAAGACACCGCTCTCAAGCTCTATGAGGTACTGGCATCGCAGCGCGAGTGGGCCCGGCTGTTCGAGCGAGCCAGCGTCTACCTGGCGAGCTCTGAGATCGTGCGTAGCCGCTCCGAGCGTGCCGGAGAGTGGCTGCAACGAGCGCGCAGGGCACGTCGAGAGCCGTCGATCGACACGACATACTGGGCCGGGCGTCTCGCGGAGCTCGGGGCCCGCCCCGACGAGGCCGCGGAGCTCTACCTGGAGATCCTGACCGACAACCCGTACCATCCGCTGGCACTCGCCGCTCACCACCGGCTGACCGCGCCCGAGCTCGAGGCCACGACTCAGGCGCTGGCCCGCCGGATCGCGGCCGGTTCCAACACTGCGGGTCTTTACGGCGCTGTCCTGCTGCTACCGGCCGAGGATCCGGCCGCGCTCGAGGCTCGTCGCAGGCTGACAGCCAGACTGGCTTCGAGGAGGACGGCACGCCCGTTCCTCGAGCTCACCCTGCGAGCGCCGGTCGATTGGCCGTTATGGCAATCCAGCCTGCAACGGCCCGAAGAGCTACTGCTGGGCCTCGGGCTCTGGGCCGAAGGCCAGCAGGTGATTCTCAAGTACTTCACCGTCGATGAGCCGGATCTCGCCCTGACGGCGGTCGGGCTCTTGGAGCATTCGGGCAGCCTGCGATCGGCCCTGCGAATCGCCGAGATCCTCTTCCAGCGCGCCGTCGCCGAGGTTCCGCTCGAGCTCTTGCCCGATCGCTTGCTGCGTTCCGCGTTTCCGCTCCACTACCGCGAGCTGATCCGCGACCAGTCCACTCGCTTCGAGGTGGATCCCTACCTGCTGGCGGCGATCGTGCGTGAGGAGAGCCGTTTCGACGCGCGAGCGGTCTCCGCGGCCTCGGCGCGCGGGCTAGCTCAGTTCGTCCTGCCGACCGCGGAGCGCCTGGGCATCAAGGTCGGGCTCGAGACCGTCAAAGCCGAGGACCTACACCGGCCCGAAGTGGCTCTGACGCTCGGCGCCGCCTACCTGGACGAGCTCGGGGAGCGCTTCGCGGACCAACCGTACGCGGTGATCGCCGCCTACAACGCCGGCGAGAACCAGGCCACCCTCTGGGCATCGTACTGCTTCAGTCGCGAACCCGAGGAGTACTACACCAAGGTCGGGTTTCCCGAGACCCGCGCCTATCTGCGCAAGGTGCTCGAGAGCCGCGAGCACTACGCCCGGCTCTACGGTCCCGGATCCGGCTCCGAGCGAACGCCGATCGAGACGTCGCCGGACTCCGAACCGGCGGGCTCGAAATAGTCTTCGACGTCGGCCTCGAGCCTCAACTCTCGGGTCCAGCGCTCGATCTCTTGATTCAACCGCTGCTCGCGCAGCAACCGCCGGATGTTCTCACGCACTTGCGGCATGGGCGGCAGTTCCTGGCCTGTGCGCGTCATCTCCGCGGTGAGAACCGTGTCGTAGTAGGCGCGGATGTCGTCAAGACTCACGAACACTCGCGGGCCGAGCCGCTCATCCACGTAGGTGATCACCATGATCTGCCGTGCGACGATCTGACGGACATCGTCGAGATCCAGACCCAGATCCGAGAGCTTCCGGTCGAAGGAGTCTCCCTCGAAGCCGGACTTCAGCTCGTCGATCGCCGCCTCGACCTCGGCCAGCGAGATCTCGGTGAATCCGAAGCGGTCGACCTCGTGCGCCCGCAGGCGCTCTTCCAGCAGGAGATCCAGCACCCGGCGTCGAAAGTCCGAATCGGTCTCCGTCCGCTCACGGACGACCAGGCCCAGACCGATCGCTCGATCGAGGTCGGACGCCAGAATCGGATCCTCGTCGACGACCGCAACGATCCGGTCGACGACCTCCGGCCCGTCGTCGGCGCCGGCGGCCGGCGCCTGAGCCGCGGCGAGCAGGCCGCCACCCCCGGCGACAGCCGCCAGAGTCGTCAAAACCACTGTGATCAAAGGCTTTTTCACGGCGCGGCGTGCTAATCTAGCACAGCCCCCACTTCGGTTATTCACCGCCATGTCCACTCAGATCACCGTTGGGATCGCCCAGACCGACGCCCGGTTGGGCGACCTTCAAGCCAACCTCGAAAGCCACCTGCGCCGGATCGAGGAGGCGCGCGGCCGGGGCGTCGATCTGCTGGTCTTCCCGGAGCTCTCGCTCACCGGTTATCGGCTCCTGCATCTGACTGGAAGAGTCGCGCAGCGGCCGCGCGACTCGGAGGTGATCGAGCGGATTCTGGCGGCCTCGGAGGGCATGAAGGTCGTGGTCGGCTTGGTCGAGGAGAATCGAAAGGGCGTCCTCTACAACACCGCACTTCTGCTCGCGGACGGCGAGATCGCCCACACCCACCGCAAGCTCTATCTTCCAACCTACGGCATCTTTCAAGAGGGCCGGTTCTTCGGTCCCGGCGAGTCTCTGGCGCCCGCCGGCGACGGCCTGGGAATCCTGATCTGCGAGGATCTCTGGCACCCACACCTCGCTCGCGGTCTGGCGACGGCCGGAGCCAAGATCGTGATCGTCACCTCGGCGGGACCGGGGCATCTCGGAGCGGCCGACATTCCCGAGAGCCAGGAGTCCTGGGAGGCTCTCACCCGATCCACGGCCCTGGTGAACACTTGCTGGGTGGTCTACTGCAATCGAGTCGGCTGGGAAGAAGGCTCCTTCTACACCGGCGGTAGCCACATCGTCCGGCCCGGTGGCGAGATCATGGACCGCGCGCCGTTTCTGGACGAGCACCTCCTAGTGGCCGAGATCGACACGCGCGAGGTCGACCGGCTTCGATGGCGTCTCCCTCTACTGCACGCCGAACGCACCGACGTCGAGGGCGCGCCATGATCCGCAAGGAGGAGGTCTCCGAGCGCCTGAACCTGAACGCCGGACTCGCCGAACGGGTGCTCACCGGCTTCATCAAGGACGCGGTCGAGACCACCGGCGCCGAGGGAGTCGTGGTCGGCCTGTCGGGGGGAGTCGACTCCGCACTGTCCACGGCGCTCGCCGCCCGGGCGCTGGGACCCGAGAAGGTGCTTGCGCTCCTTCTGCCCTACCGAACCTCCGCCGACGAGTCGACCACCGACGGACAGACCGTGGCCGACCAGTTCGGCGTCGAGGCCCACACGATCGACATCTCGCCGATGATCGACTCCTACTTCGATGCCCACGAGCCGGAGGCCGACCAGGTTCGGCGCGGCAACAAGATGGCCCGCGAGCGAATGGCAATCCTCTTCGATCATGCAAAAAGACGCGGAGCCCTGGTTCTGGGGACGTCCAACAAGACCGAGATTCTGCTGGGCTACTCGACGATCTTCGGCGACAACGCGAGCTCGATCAATCCGCTGGGCGACCTCTACAAGCAGCAGGTGTGGCAACTCGCCGAACACCTGGGCCTGCCCAGGCAGGTGATCGACAAGAAGCCGTCGGCCGATCTGTGGCCTGGACAGACAGACGAGGACGAGCTCGGATTCGCGTATCGCACCGCGGACGAAGTGCTTTATTTGATGTTCGACAGAGGCCTTTCGCCAGCCGAGATCGTCGAGCGCGGATACGAGGCCGAGATTGTCGACAGCATTCAGCGGCTGGAATTCAACAACCGCTTCAAGCGCCGGTTGATGTTGATCGCGCGCCTGTCGGGCAGCGCTATCAACCTGGACCGCGAGATTCCGCGCGATTGAGCGGGCGCCTGACAGTCGTTGCCACGCCGATCGGCAATCTCGGAGATCTGAGCGAGCGCGCTCGGGCGGCGCTCGAGGACGCCGACCTGGTGGCCTGTGAGGACACTCGGCGGACCGGCGCCCTGCTCTCGCATCTGGGAATCCGCAAGAAGATGGTCTCGCTGCACGACCACAACGAGCGCCAGCGGCTGCCTGCTCTGATCGCCGGTCTCGAGACCGGACGGTCGATCGCGCTGGTGAGTGACGCCGGAACCCCGCTGCTCTCCGACCCCGGATTCCTCCTGGTGCGCGAATGCGCGGCGCGAGGCATCCACGTCGAGGCGGTTCCCGGCGCCTCCGCGATCCTCGCCGCCCTCATCACCTCGGGTCTGCCTCCCTACCCGTTCACCTTTGCCGGCTTCGCTCCACCCAGGGCCGGCAAACGGCGCAGGTTCTTCGAGCGGTTCGCGGCCCTGGATCACACCCTGGTCTTCTTCGAGTCTCCACACCGTTTGCTGCCGAGCCTCGAGGACGCCCTCGAGGTGCTCGGTGACCGTCCGGTCGCAGTCGCGCGCGAGCTCACCAAGCTCCACGAGGAGGTGCTGCGCGGGCAGCTCAGCAAGGTTCTGGAAAGACTCCGCGAGCAGCAACCGCGCGGCGAGTACGTGCTCGTGATCGGAAGTGCGCCGGCGAGCGCCGACGACGCCTGACGCCCCCCTTACGCTCGGGGCTCCGCCGGAACCCCCCCCCGCCGGCGCCGGCCTTCAGCCCAGGGACCGCTCGATCCAGCAGCCGCCGAGAACACGAGTGCCGGAGTAGAACACCGCCGCCTGGCCCGGCGCGACGCCGCGCTGCGGCCTGGCGAACTCGACCTGGACCTTGCCGCCGGCTCCGGGCTCCAGTCGAGCTGTCACGCCGGCGTGTCGCGAACGGATCCGCACCGTCGCCTCGACCGGCCCTTCGGGCTCGCGACCGATCCAGTGAAGCCCACGGCCGACCAGACCGCCCGCGAGCAGGTCGTCGCTGTGTCCGACCACGACCCGATTCTCCTGCGGGCTCACGCCCAGAACGTAGAGCTTCTCCCCGGTCGCGACTCCCAGGCCGCGGCGCTGACCGACGGTGTAGCGGTAGTAGGGGTCGCCCTCGCCCAGCACGGCACCGCTTCGATCGACCACCCGTGCCGGTGCGCCCACTGCCGCGGCGACCGGCGACTCCGGACCCTCCCGAGCCTCGAGCTCGCCCTCGATGAAGTCACGGATCCCGCCGGCGACGAAACAGATCTCCATCGACTCGGCTTTCTCGGCGACCAGCAGACCGGCTTTGCGCGCCAGCTCCCTGACCTCCTGCTTGGCCATGTCGCCCAGAGGAAAACGAGTCGCCGCCAGCTGCTCCTGAGTCAGCTCGAACAGGTAGTAGCTCTGGTCCTTGCCTTCGTACCGGGCTCGGTGAAGCTCGAAGCCGTTCTCGCCTTCGACGATCCGGGCGTAGTGACCCGTGGCCATGCGGCTCGCGCCCAGGCCGCGCGCCTTCTCGAGGAAGAGATCGAACTTGATCCACGTGTTGCAGCGGGTACAGGGGACCGGAGTCCTACCGGCGAGATAGTCGTCTACGAAAGGATCCACCACATGACGGCGAAACTCCTCCTCCATCGACAGGGTGTAGTGGGGAATGTCGAACTGCCGCGCGACCCGGCGGGCGTCGCCCAGATCCAGGGCTCCGCAGCACCTGCCGTGGGCGTTCTCCCCGGATCGATCCCACAGCAGCATCGAGAGACCGACGACCGGCTCGCCCGCCCGCGCCAGCATCCACGCGGTCACCGACGAATCGAGACCGCCGCTCATCGCGACCGCGGTAAGAGAGGTCACAGCCGACGGTTCCTCTCACCGGGCCGCGGCCGAAGCGCGGCCAGAGGCACGCAGAGCCGCGACTTCGCGCTCGAGTAATTCGACCAGCCGGTCGGTCTCTTCAACGGTATTGCCCAGGCCGAAGCTGACGCGCATCGAGCTCAGGGCTTCGTCGGGCTCGACCCCCATCGCGAGCAGAGCCGCCGGCGGCTCGGCCTTACCCGATGAGCACGCCGACCCGGCGGAGACCGCGAAGCCCTCGAGGTCGAGGCGGATCATCAAGCTCTCGGCGGTGACGCCGCGGAAGGCCACATTCGAGGTATTGGGCAGGCGCCGGGCCGCCCGCGCGTGAATGGTGACGTCGGGGATCGCTTCCAGACCGGCCTCGAACCGGTCGCGCAGAGCCGACATCCGGCCCGCCCGATCTTCGAGCTCGTCGACTGCGAGCTCGAGCGCCGCTGCCAGACCGACGATCGCCGGCACGTTCTCGGTACCCGCGCGGCGGCGGCGCTCCTGGCCTCCTCCCAGCAGGTAGCTCTCGAAGGCGCCTCCTCCCCGAACCCACAGGGCCGCGGCCCCGAGCGGACCGTAGAACTTGTGTGCGCCCAGCGTCAGATAGTCGACCTCCAGCTCCCGGCAATCGACCGGGATCTTGCCGACCGCCTGCACGGCGTCGCACAGCACGGGAACACCGCGAGTCCTGCAGATCTCGCCTACTTCGCGGACCGGCTGAATCGACCCCACCTCGTTGTTGGCGAGCATCAGGCACACCAGAAAGGTGTCCTCGGTGAGGCAGGCTTCGACGGCGGCCGCATCGACGACGCCATCGTGGTCGGGCGCGAGCCTCGTGATGCGCACACCCGCCGCTTCGAGCCGGTCGGCCGCACGGAGAATCGACGGATGCTCGAAGGCGGAGATCACCAGGTGGCCCGGCAGGTCTTTTGCAGCCCCCCGAGCCCGATGCTCGAGTCCAAAGATGACCGCGTTGTTGGCCTCCGTGCCGGAGGCCGTAAACACCCATTCCTGCGGCACTCCGCCCACCGCCCGCGCCAGGACGTCGCGCGACCCGTCCACGGCTTCTCGCGCCCGCTGTCCAAAGGAGTGAACGGAGGAAGGATTCCCATGCCACCGAGACATCCAAGGCAACATCGCGTCGAGCACCCTGGAATCGAGTGGCGTCGTGGCGTTGTGATCGAGATAGACGGCCGCCATGAGCGCCCGATTCTAGCCTGCCGCGCGATCCGGCCGATTTGCGCAAGCGTTTCCGCGGGCCTTAGGATGGTGCCATGAGCCGCCGGTTTCGGATCCAGCGCACTCTGGCAGGACTCGCGCTCGCATCGCTTCTCCTCGCGCCGGTCCTGACGGCAAAGAAGATCCCGATCCCCGAAGATCTGCCGCAGCAGTACAAGCAGTGGCTTCTGGAGGTGCGGCTGATCATCACCAAGGAGGAGAAACAGACGTTCCTGGCTCTCGAGAAGGACTACCAGCGCGATGCCTTCATAGAGCGCTTCTGGCGCATCCGAGACCCCTACCCCGACACGGCTCGCAACGAGTTCAAGGACAAGTGGGACGTCCGGCTGCGGGAGATCTACGAGAACTTCGGCGACCTCACCGGCGAGCGGGCCGAGGTGATGCTCCTGAACGGCTTTCCGGACGCGCTGATCACCGTCGACTGTGCGGAGATCTGGCCGTCGCAGGTCTGGTACTACCGCCGGGCGGAAACGGTCGGGGGCGAGATCGTCCTGCTCTTCTACCAGCCGGGTGGGCTAGGACGGTACCGGCTGTGGAATCCCGCCGACGGTCCGAACGTCCTGTTTCGGTTCCCTTCCGCCGATCCCGTCTTCCTGGAAGACATGGCTACGACCTGCGGTCCGGGCGAAGGCGACGCACTGGTTGGCGCTCTTTCGTTCGCGTCGCGGCAGGGGTCGATGGGCTTCATGATGCTCGCCGCCGAGGCAATGACCCCGCCGCAGGGGCCCTCGGGTGAATGGGCCCAGACCTTCGGTGCGTACTCGACCGAGATCCCGGAAGGAGCTGGGACCTTTCCCGCCGAGGTGACCTTCGAGTATCCAGGCAAGCACAAGACACGGACGGTGGTACAGGGACTGATCTCGGTGGATCACACGCTGCTTCAAACCGCAACGCTGGGCGAGCACGAGTCGTACAACCTCGTTCTCGTCGGCGAGGTATTGAGGGGCGACAAGCTGTTCGACAGTTTCCGCTACAGCTTCAATCATCCCGCGGCGTCGATCGAGGCGGAGACCATCCCGTTCGTGTTCGAGCGCTACCTTCGCGCCGGCGACTACCGTATGATCCTCAGGCTCGAAGACTCGAACGCCAAGTCGTACTTCCGGCTCGACCGGGAGCTCGACGTACCGCGTGTGGAGATCGTCTACTCGAGGCCGCCCCAGGACGAGGAAAGCGCGCGCATCCTCGCGGAGGCCAACGCCGCCATCGCATCGGGCGACACCACACTCCGAATCGTGCCGCCTGGCGACGGCCTCCACACCGGAAAGCTCAGGGTGGATACACTGGCGGTGGGGAAGAACATCGCCAAGGTCGAGTTCGCCCTCGACGGGAAACAGGTGCTCACCAAGAACTTGCCTCCCTACAGCGTCGAGCTCGACATGGGCACTCTGCCCAGGATGCGCAAGCTGGTCGCCACCGCCTTCGACACCGGCGGCACCCGGGTCGCCAGCGATCAAGTACTTCTCAACTCCGGATCCCATCGATTCGACGTGCGCCTGACCGAGCCACGCCGGGGCGGGAAGTACGAGCACAGTGTCCGTGCCGAAGCCGAGGTCCAGGTGCCCGAGAACCGGGTAGTCGAGCGCGTGGAGTTCTATCTCAACGAAGACCTGGTGGCGAGCCTCTATCAGCCGCCGTATACCTTCCCGATCGTTCTGCCCGAGGTCGGCCAGGTTGCCTACGTGCGCGTGGCCGCATATCAGCCTGACGGCAACTCGTCCGAGGATCTGGTATTCATCAACGCACCCGACTACCTCGAAGAGGTCGAGGTGCAGTTCGTCGAGCTCTACGTGTCGGTGCTCAACAGACAGCTGCGTCCGGTGGACAACCTGAGCGAGGCCGACTTCGCGATCCGCGAGGACGGCATCTCCCAGACACCGCTGCGCTTCGACAAGGTCTCCAATCTCCCGATTCACGCCGGCATCCTGGTCGACGTGTCGGCTTCCATGGAGGCGAGCCTCGAATCGGCACAGCTGGCGGCGCTCAAGTTCTTCAAGGAAGCGATCACCCAGCGGGATCGAGCCACGCTGATCACCTTCAATGATCACCCGCACCTCGCCGCCAAGTTCACCAACGACGTCGACATTCTGGCCGGCGGTCTGGCGGGCCTCAGAGCCGAGCGCGGCACGGCCCTCTACGACAGCCTGATCTTCGCTCTCTACTACTTCAATGGAATCAAGGGCCAGCGGGCGCTGATCATCCTCTCGGACGGCAAAGACGAGCATTCGCGCTTCAGCTTCGACCACACGCTCGAATACGCCCGCCGCGCCGGAGTCGCGATCTACTCGATCGGGCTCAACCTGACCAAGAAGCAGGGCGACACTCCAAAGCAGCTCCGCCGTCTGTCGGAAGAGACCGGGGGGCGGATCTTCCTGATCCAGGACATCGCAGAGCTCGAGGTCGTCTACCGCGAGATTCAGCGCGAGCTTCGGTCTCGCTACTATCTTGCCTACCAGTCGACCAACATCTCGACGTCCGATGACTTCCGATCGATCGAGGTCGAGCTGGCCGAGTCGGGGCTCGAGGCCAAGACACTCCGCGGCTACTACCCTTGATCCGGCTCCGTGCCACGGTCCTGGGCTTCGCCGGGGTCTCTTGCCTGCTGGCGCTGGCGTCGGTCGCCTCCGAGATCAGCGACCGGGAGGCCACGGCGGCCACCGTGGCCGGCTTCGAAGAACCAATCGAGCTGTTGATGGCGCCGCGTGAGGCGGAGATCTATCGTCGGCTCTCCAACCCCAGGTCCCGGCAGCGCTTCATGGACCGGTTCTGGATGATACGGGGCGAGGACGAGAGAGCGGACTGGGAGCGCCGGCTACTACTGGCCCGCAGTGAGTTCGAGGACCTGGGGTCGGACCGCGCGCGCCTGTTTCTGGTCGCGGGTCCCCCACTCTTCCGGATGGCCGACATCTGCCCGCCGCCCGTGGCGCGCCACGAGATCTGGCACTACGCCGAGGCCGGCTCGAGAACCATCGTCTTCGTCGCGCCGGAGCTGGGCGCCGAGCTCGATGTCTGGAAAGCCGGTGACTGGACGGCGATCCTGGGTGGGGACGACCCCACCGAGATCCCGGCCGAGCTGGCTGCGAGCTGCGCGCGCGGCTCCGAGCTCGTCGCGGCGCTTCGCAGCCAGAGCCTGCCGTCCATCGAGTCGACCGGAGACGGCGCCGACTGGGTCTCAGATTTCCTGATCGAGACCACGCTCGTGCCCGACGGCGCCGAGCGCTTCGACGCCGCGCTCAAGCTGAACTTCCCGGAGGCCGTGGGCGATCAAACCGCCATGCTCATGATCTTCGAGCTGCCTGGCTACGATCCGGGCTCGGAGGCGGCCACCGCAGGCACGCGCGCCATGCTCCTGACCGGCGAGATCTTCGGCACGGGCACCATCGACGAGTTCCGCTTTCTCTATTCGGGCACCGCCGCCAGCGACGAGTCCGTGCGTTTCAGCGCCCGGCGCCATCTGGAGCCTGGGAGCTATCGCATGGTCGTCAAGCTTCAGGACACGGCCAGAAACTCTTACTTCCGGACCGAGCGGGAATTCGATGTTCCGAGCGTGGTCGGCCGTGCCGCCGATCGGTGGCAGCCCGAGCGCCAGATCTTCAAGCTGCTGCCGCCCCCCGAGGGCTACCTCATCGGCAACCAGCGCTTCGACACCATCGCCAGCGACCCGCGAATCGCCAAAGTCCGCTTCTTTCTCGACGGCGAACCGATCATGACCAAGAACCGGCCACCCTTCTCGCTCGAGCTGGATCTCGGCGAGGTTCCCCGGCCGCGCGAGGTCGAAGCCGTGGCCTTCGACAAGAACGGCGTCGAGGCTGCGCGCGACCGGATCTCGGTCAACTCGGGGCCACATCGGTTCGCCGTCCGCGTGGTCAACCCGCGAGCGGGAAGCCGATCCCGGCTGGGGATGACCGTCCACGCTGAGGTCGAGACCCCCCTCGGGGAGGAACTGTCGCACGTCGACCTCTTCTGGAACGAGCGCTGGATGGCCCGTCTCTTCCAGGCGCCGTTCGTGCACTCCCTCGACCCGCCGGAAGGCACCGGATCGTCCTACCTCCGGGCAGTCGCGGTGCTCGAGGACGGCCATTCGGCAGAGGATCTCGTGGTTCTCGACACCAGCGACACGGTCGAGGCCATCGACATCGACTTCGTCGAGCTCTACGCCAGTGTGGTCGACAAAGAAGGCGAAGCGATCGAAGGTCTCAAGCGTGACAGCTTCAGCGTCTTCGAAGATGACGTCGAGCAGGAGATTCGGCTATTCCGGAGTCCGGCCGAGATGGCCGAGATCGGTCAGGAGGCCGGCGGGGGCGACGCGGTCGGAAATCGACCCATCAACGCGCTGGTCGTGCTCGACAGCTCTCAATCAATGATCGAAGAGATGGAAGAAGCCGAAGAGGCGGCAGCGCAGTTCTTCGAGAAGGTCATCAAGCCCAAAGACAGAGCCGCGATCATGGCCTTCGCCGATACCCCGCAGCTCCTCGTTCCGCTCACCAACAACTTGGTCCACCTCAAGAACGGGCTCGTGGGGATCGAGGCGAGCGGCGAGACCACGCTTTACGACACACTGGTTTACGGCCTCTACTATCTGGCGGGTCTGCGCGGCAAACGCGTCCTGATCCTGCTTTCGGACGGCGCAGACTCGACGTCTCGCTTCGACTTCCTCGAGTCGCTCGACTACGCCAAGCGCTCCGGAGTAGCGATCTACACGATCGGTATCGGTCTGTCGCAGCGCGACGTCGAGGCACAGTCGGTTCTGCGTCGCCTGGCTCACGAGACCGGCGGCGAAAACTTCACCATCTCGGGCACCCGGCGCCTGGGTAGCATCTACGAGCAGATCGAGCGCGAGCTTAGGGCTCAGTATCTGATTGGCTATCAATCGCCGCAGATCGAAGGCGACGAGTACCGCCGCCTCAGGGTCGAGGTCGCCGAATCGGGCTTGAGCGTCAAGACAGCTCCAGGCTACTACCCCTGATGAGGACCCCCACACTCGTTCTGGCCTCACTCTCCCCGCGCCGCTCCGAAATCCTCGCCGGGCTCGGCCTCGCCTTCGAGGTCGAGCCCGCCGACATCGACGAGACCAGGCTCTCCGGAGAGAAGCCTGACGACTACGCGATGCGCGTCGCCAGAGCCAAAGCCGCAGCCCGCGGCGCTTCCGGTGCGCTGGTTCTCGCCGCCGACACCATTGTCGTAATCGACGGAGAGGTGCTCACCAAGCCGCGCAACCCCGCCTACGCCCGCCAGATGCTCGCCGCTCTGGCCGGCCGAGAGCACGAAGTCTTGACCGCGGTGGCGCTGGCCGACGACGACGCCCGAACGGTCTCCGCTCTCGAGCGCTCCCGGGTCCGAATCGCCTCGATGACGCCGGAAGAGATCGCCTGGTATGTCGACACCGGCGAGCCGCTCGACAAGGCCGGCTCATACGCCATCCAGGGCCTCGGCTCGCTCTTCGTCGAGACCGTCGACGGCAACTACTCGAATGTCGTCGGGCTGCCGGTACCGGCCGTGTACCGGCTCTTCCAAGAGCTGGGCTACTCGCTGATGGACTTCCGCGCGCAGCAATCCGGGTAGCGAAGTCCGCTCGCGGCCAACGCGCTCTTCTGGACGAATCGAGTGCCGAGCATCGACTCGGCTCGATCGCCGCCGCTGATAAGCTGGGCGCGGAGGCGACACGATTTCATGACCACAGACAAAGCTCCGCGTTCCTATCTCATCTTCACCGGCACCGGGCCGATTCTAGTGTTGTCGACGTATCCGAAGCTGACCGACGAGCGCCTGGTCGAGAAGCTGAGATACAAGGGCATCGACAAGTTCCTCGCCTACGAAGTCGACCTCGAGGCCGTGCGAGGCCGGTATGCGTCCTCCTTCGAGGGAGTCCTGGACAACCTCCAAGGCGTCGAGGACATTCGCGTTCTGGACTTCAACGGGCACCAGATTATGGCGAACTTTTCGCTGCAGGAGCTCGGCGATCCGATCAAATTCGGCTAGCGCGGGCGCTGACACCAGCATCTAGTGTCCCGTGCGGTAAGTTCGTTGCCACACCGAGAGCGGTGAAGCGTGCGCTGGGCAAGGCGCGACGACTGAGAATATCGGGCATATTCGACAGAGGAGCAACGCCGCCCAGCGGAATGCAGTACCGCTCGAATGTAAAGGAACTTGCCGCACGGGACACTAGGTCGTTGCGCGGCCTGCGAGCTCGTCGGCGTACCTCATGTACGCCTGCCGCGCGTCTCGGCCGCCCGTCTACTATCTGCAGGCGACATCGCCCGCGCTAGCTGAATCTGCCCAGCGCCTTGTAGATGTAGGCATGTAGGACGGCTTCGAACGAATCAGATGGCCGCGCCCGCAACCACATCTACCCTGTTGCCGGGCTTTTCGAGGCCCGCACCCCTTTCGGTATATATGCCGCCCGAGCCATTTGCCCTACGATTGGCCAGCCGATCGCCGCCTTCGTTTTCGATTCCGCGCGATAGAGTGCCGCCTCGATGACCGAGAGTCCGGCCGTGGTTCTGGTGCGCCCGAGCGAGGAGGGCAACGTCGGGGCGGTAGCCAGGGCCATGGCCAACATGGGCCTCGAGCGCTTGATACTGGTCGAGCCGGCGGTACCGATCGGGAAGACCGCCAGAGCCCGGGCAGTCGGCGCCGGCGAGATCCTTGACGGCGCGGAGCGTGTGGAGTCGCTCGAAGCGGCCATCGCTCCCTTCCAGCTCATTGTCGGCACCAGCTCCCATCGACAGCGCTCGGCCCACGCGGCGCCGATCGAGCCGCGCGAGCTGCCGGGGCTTCTGGCGACAAAGGACGTTTCCTGGGCGGCGCTGGTCTTCGGTCCCGAGCGCTCGGGTCTGACCACCAACGAGCTGGCTCTATGCGGAACCATCGTCCGGATTCCGACCGCCGTCAAGCAGCCCACGCTCAACCTGGCACAAGCGGTGCTGATCATCGCCCATGAACTGTTCGCGGCCCGGCAGCGTCCGAAAGAGGACGGCGAGTCACTCTCACCCGCGGCGACGGGCAATGATCTGGCCGGGCTCCTCGAGCATGTCGACTCGGTGCTCAACGAGATCGGATTCGCACGCGACTCGACCTATGGCGGCGTTCTGCGCGACCTCAGGCGCCTCGCCGGCCGCGCCCGATTGACCGAACGGGAAGTGGTCATCCTGAGGGGACTCTGCCGGCGCCTCGAACACAGGCTCGAGAGGGCCGGTGGCAACGTTGAAGCACCTGCGGAGCCGTCTTCGAGGTCGTAAGAGTGCGTGATACGCTCTGCGACCCGATGACGACGGCAAGCTCGACTCGAGCGCCCTTGACCGCACAGCAGATTCACGAGGGAGTCACAGCGAGCGTGGCTGCCGCGCCCGTTTTTGGAGTCGTTCGAACCGATTCCCGGGACCAGGCACTTCGCCAGGCGCGTGCGTTCCGCGACGCCGGGATCGTTCTCGTCGAGATCACCTTCACCGTGCCCGGCGCGCTCGAGGTGGTAGAGGCACTGCTGGAAGAACGAGAGGGTTCCGGACCTCCGTGGGTCGGCATGGGAACGGTGACTACACCGGAGCGCGCCCGGCAGGCGCTGGCGGTCGGGGCCGAGTTTGTGATCACACCCAACGTCAATGCCGCGGTCGCCGAGATCGCCCGTGGCTCGGACGTCTTCTTGGTACTCGGCGCGCTCACGCCATCCGAGATCGCCGCCGCCGCCGAGCTCGAGCCCGATCTGGTGAAGACCTACCCACTGCCTCCGGTCGGGGGCCCCGGCTACCTGGCGACGGTCCGACTACCGCTACCGGACGTCCCGATTCTCGCCTCCGGCGGTTTCGGCCCGGAGGAGATTCCCGACTATCGTAGGGTCGGCGCGGTGGCCTTCGGTCTCGGCGCGCAGCTCTTCGGGCCGGACGCGGAGTCCAGCCGGCGGCGGATCCAGGAAGCACTCGAAGCCGCTCGATCGTGAAGCCCGTCAACGGCAGAGCCGAACCGGCACAAGTCCGATTCGATCCCACTCCCGAGATCTTCGCTACCGACAGCTCGGGGCGATTCTCCTACGTACTGCGTCGAAACGGCGATGAGCGTATCGATTCGCGAGCGTTCGACGAGGTCCGCTTCGTGTTCTCCATCTGGCATCCGTCGACCGCCCGGGCGATCGATCTCGACCAGGCCTATGTCGAGCTGAGCTGCAGTCTCGACGACGAAGAGGATCACTGGATCAAGCTGGCGGAGATCGAGCCGGTAGTGCCTCCCTACAATTCCGGCGGCACCTTCGACGGTTGGATCGTTCTGCCGATTCTGGGTTCCTCGGCCGCCTACGAAGTGTCTGGAAGCGGCTTCGCCCCGCGCGCGCGACTCCAGATCCGGGCGAGCGCCTACCTGGTCTCGTGACCGGGCCCACGCATCCGGAGCCGGCTCGGCGCCGGGCACCGGTGGTACTGATCGTCCGCGACGGCTGGGGGCGCAATCCCCACCCTGAGCACGACGACTTCAACGCCATCGAGCTGGCCTCGACGCCGCATTGCGATCAGCTGCTGCGCGACTATCCGTGGACTCTGATTAGGACCAGCGGGGAGGACGTGGGACTGCCGGCCGGGACCATGGGAAACAGCGAGGTAGGACACCAGAATCTTGGCGCCGGGCGAATCGTCGATCAGGAATCGGTGCGGATCACCAAGTCGATTCAATCGGGAGAGCTACTCGAGAATCCGGTGCTCGTGGCCGCCATGGATCGTGCCCGCCAGCTGAATGGCGCCGTCCACTTGATGGGGCTCGCTTCCGACGCCGGAGTGCACGGGCTCCTGTCGCACCTCTTCGCGCTGCTGGATATGGCCAGGCGCCGGGGCCTCGCGCGCGTCTTCGTTCACCTGTTTACCGACGGCAGAGACACCGGCCCGTTCACGGGACTCGACTACGTGCGCGAGGTCGAGGAGAACTGCGACCGGCTGGGCGTCGGCAAGGTGGCCTCGGTCTGCGGCCGGTACTGGGCGATGGACCGCGACAACCGCTGGGAGCGTGTCGCCGCAGCCTACGACTGTCTGACCGGACGGGCCGCGGATGTAGCTCATTTCCCAGACGGCGCGGCCGCCGTTCAGGACTACTACGAGCAGCCACTCAGCAACAACCAGCAGGGAGACGAGTTCATCACTCCCCGAACCGTCGGTGCCGACCCACAGGGCAGCCGTGTGCGAGCGGGCGACACGGTGATCTTCTACAACTACCGCGGCGACCGTCCCCGAGAGATCACCCGCGCCTTCATGCTCGACGAATTCGAGGGACACGTCGCGGCCTCCCCCGATACCGGCCGAAGGGGCTTCGACCGCGGCGAGAAGCTCGATCTTGTCTACGTCACGATGACCTCCTACGAAAAGGAGCTCGAAGACATCGTCGAGGTGGCGTATCCGAAGCCGCCCAGAATGGAATCCATCGCCGGCGCCTATCTGGCGAGCCTGGGCCTCGAGCAGTTTCGCTGCGCCGAAACCGAGAAGCATCCTCACGTGACGTTCTTTTTCAACGACTATCGCGACCGGCCGTTCGAAGGGGAATCCCGAAGCTGCGCGCAATCGCCTCGAGTCGCGACCTACGATCTCAAGCCCGAGATGAGCGCCCACGAGGTGCGGGATTCGGTTCTCGACCGCCTCCGGGCGGACGACGGCGAGGACTTCATCCTGGTCAACTTCGCCAACACCGACATGGTGGGCCACACGGGCAAGCTGAAGGCAGCCATCCGAGCGGCGGAAGTGGTCGACGGATGCGTGCACGAGATCGTCACGGCGACCCTGGAGCGCGGCGGTGCCCTGGTCGTTACCGCCGACCACGGCAACTCCGAGCAGATGTGGGATCCCGAGACCGAGGCTCCCCATACCGCCCACACCACCTACGACGTCGAGTGCATCGTGGTGGACGAAGCCCTGCGCGACGGCGCCACCGGCAGCCTCGCGGAGCCTTCGCCGAGCCTTCGCGACGACGGGCGACTCGCCGACGTCTTCCCGACGGTCCTCGAGCTCATGGGGTTGGATCGGCCAGAGGCGATGACCGGGAGGTCGCTCCTGAAGGGCTAGCTCAGAGCATTTGTCGACGTTTCGATCTGCTGTTCGAACCTCCGCGGGTCGGCGGCGATCGGCAGGCCAATCCTTCAGGGGATGGCTTGAGCGTCCCTCGGTCGATCGTCTCGCTCCGCACTCGGCGGAGTCGATCCGCCTGGGCCTCATTTGTCGCGGCCTCGGACGACGACACCGAACTCGCCTTCGGCTCGACCCTACGGGTGGGTGCTCGCCGTAGAAGGCACCTCAGCCTCTCCTTGTTCGGCCCGACGGATACCTCGCCTCCGACCTCGAATCACTCCGCTCGCCAACGACCTCGGGACGCTGGCGCTGCTGATGCTGATGCAACAGAACACGTCCCGTAGCGTCGGGTCTCCGAACCCGACGTACCAGGCGGTGGTCGACCTACCGCGAGGCCTCACCTCGAGCGTTTGATACTGACATGCGGCGCGGGAGGTGGCTCGAGGTTTCGGCCTCTTCAGACTGGCCGCCAAATAGGTAGCCCTTACCGAGGAGAGCGTCGGCCAAGGCGAGGCGGCAGGCAATCCGAGCAGGAGGCTCTGCGCAAGCGCCCGGGAAAGACTTGGAAGGCCCCAATCGGTTTGCGCGCAGCGGAGCGCAGGCGAGGGCCCTCGCCGTGGAAGGCCTTTTAGCCCGAGCCGTCCCCTGCCTGCCCTGAGCGAAGTCGAACGGGAAGGATTGGCCTGCCGATCGCCGCCGACGCGCGGGGATTGCCTACCGGAAGCCGCGCCGCAGCTCTTTGCGGAAGGTGCCGAAGACGTCGGAGTCGAAGAGACACACCACGACCCGGTCGAGCTTGGTGCCGCCCTGAAGATACCGGTGGATCTCGGTCAGGGTCACCCGGGCGCAGCGGTCCGTGGGCACACCGAAGACTCCGGTCGAGATCGCCGGTACCGCGATCGACTTGAGACCGTGGCGGTCGGCCAGCGCGAGCGCCGAGCGAACCGCGGACGAGAGCTTGCGGTCTTCGTCGCCCTCGCCCATGCGAGGTCCGACCGCGTGGATCACGTGCTTGGCGTCGAGCTCGCCCGCCCCGGTAATGACCGCGGTTCCCACCGAAGTGCCACCGATACGGTTGCACTCTTTCTGGATCGAGCTGCCGCCCTTCTTGAGGATGGCGCCCGCGACCCCGGCTCCGAGCTTCAGGTCCTCATTGGCCGGATTGACGACTGCATCGACCTCCAGCTCGGTAATGTCTCCCTCCAGGAGCTCGAGCTGGGTGCCGTTGAGTTGAATCTTTACGTGGTTCTTTGCCATCTCCTGCTTCCATTGGCTGCGAGCCGCCAATCTTATCAGCTGGGACCGAACGCCGGCTCTACCGGCCCGAAACCGGCGTTTCCATGGGATAGACTCCCCGCCGCCATGCTGACGGCCCTGCGCAATACCCTCGCCAAGAGCATTCGGACCCGCATCGAGTCTCTGTACGGGATCTCGCACGACGCGCGGCCCGAGATTCCACCCCGCCGCGACCTCGGCGACCTCGCCTTCCCGGGCGCGCTGCAGCTGGCGCGCGAGGTCAAAAAGAACCCGCGCGAGATCGGCGAAGAGATAGCCGCGGACCTCGAGCTGCCCACCGGCGTGCGCGAGGTCCGGGTAGAGGGTCCTGGCTTCCTCAATTTCTATCTCGACCGGAGCGCGTTCACCGCCGAGGCGCTAAAGAGTCCGCCGATCCGACCGGTCGCCGGTTCGGGCCCGGGCGGGAAGGTCATCGTCGAGCACACCAACATCAATCCCAACAAGGCCGCGCATATCGGCCACCTGCGCAATGCCGTCTTGGGAGATGTCCTGGTGCGCGTGCTGCGAGCTCTGGGTACCCCCGTCGAGATCCAGAACTACATCGACGACACCGGTGTCCAGCTCGCCGATGTGGTCGTCGGCTTCCTCGACATCCGGGGTCTCGATCTCGAACAGGTCCGCGACCTTCCGGAGCCCTTCGACTACGCCTGCTGGGATCTGTACTCGGAGGTGGGACGCTGGTACGAAGCCGACGCCGACCGGCTCGAGCTCCGCCGAACGACGCTTCACGAACTCGAGACCGGAGTCGGGCCGCGGGCCGACATGGGGCGTCTGATCGCGCGTCGGATCGTGTCGAGGCATCTCAAGACCATGCGCCGGCTCGCCGTCGACTACGATCTGTTGACCCGCGAGAGCTCGATCCTGGGCCTCGAGTTCTTCTCCACCGCGTTCGAGAGCCTGAAAGGCGAGGGCGCGATCCGGCTCGAGACCGAAGGCAAGAACGAAGGCTGCTGGGTCATGCCTCTCGCCGAGAGCTCCGAGTTCTCGGGACTCGAGGACCCGGACAAGGTCATCGTTCGCTCCGACGGGACCGTCACCTATGTCGGCAAGGACATCGCCTACCAGCTCTGGAAGTTCGGCCTCCTCGGGCGCGACTTCGGCTATCGATACTGGGACGAGGAAGGGGTCTGGGAGTCGGTGCTCGAAGGAGTCGACCAGCACCCCGACTTCGGGCAGGGGCATCGGGTGATCAACGTGATCGACAAGCGCCAGGGTTACCTGCAGAAGGTCGTACGTGCCGGTCTCGAGCGGCTGCATCACCAGGATGAGGCCACCCGCTCGGTGCATTTCGCCTACGAGATGGTCGCTCTCTCGGCGGCGGCGGCAAGGCAGTTGGGCCAGGCCGGAGACGACGAAAGCAGACGTCTGGATATGTCCGGACGCAAGGGCATCGGCGTCAAGGCCGACGACCTCATCGATCAACTCGAGGCCAAGAGTCGCGAGGAAATCGCGGCCCGGGACCCGGAGCTTTCCGCCGCCGAGCTGGACGAAAGGGCCCGGGTCATCGCCACGGCAGCCCTCAGGTTCTTCATGGTCAAAACCACGACCAACCGCGTGATCGCGTTCGACTTCGACGAGGCACTCAGCTTCGAGGGCGACTCGGGTCCCTATCTGCAGTACTCGCTGGTGCGGGCGGCCAACATCTTTCGGAGGCTGGCCGAGGAAGGACTCGAAAGCGAGATCACTCCGGAGGACGTCGCGGCCATCGAGCCGGAGCACTGGGACGATGATCTGTGGGAACTGACCTACCAGACGGCCGAGATGCAGGATCGGATCGAGGCCGCCGCCGAGGCCCTTGAGCTATCGCAGATCGCGCGCTTCGCCCTCGAGCTCGCGCAGAACTTCAATGCGGTCTACCACCGTCATCCGATCTTGCAGGAGCCGGACGCCTCCCGGCGCACCGCCCGGCTGGCAGCGACGCACACTTTCGCCAGGTCTCTTCGTCTGCTCTGCGAACTGATGGGGCTTCCGGTTCCGGAACGGATGTAGGGTCCGAGAGGGTCATGTCGGCGGCCCCAGCCGGATACTCCGGCACTCCCCTTCCCAAGAGGCTAGGCATCAAGCCAGGGACGCGAATCGCGCCGGTGTCGGCTCCCGCCGACTTCGAAGACACGCTGGGCGATCTGCCCGAAGCAGTGACCTTGAGCAACCGATTGCGAGGCAAGGTCGACGTCTTCGTCTTCTTCCCCCGAAACGCCGCCGACCTCGCGCGGCGCCTGCCCACCCTGGCCGCGCGGCTCGACCCGGCCGGTGGGCTCTGGGTTGCATGGCCCAAGAAGAGCTCCGGGGTGGCCACCGATCTCGACTTTTCCGTCGTCCAGGCGGCCGGACTTGCGGCCGGGCTGGTGGACAACAAGGTCTGCGCGATCAGCGAGATTCACTCCGGGCTGCGTTTCGTCTACCGGCTGTCGGACCGCTGAGTCGGAAGCGAGCGATGGTACACTGCGTAACTCGGCATTTCTGAGGGAGTTTCGTCCGAATGGCCACGGCAGAGCGCGTCCTATGGGAAACGATCACGGTGATCGTGTTTCTGGTGTTGCTCGCGGGGACGGTCTTCTGGTCGAGCGCCCGCGTCGATCGCCATCGCTCGCGGCTCGAGGCCGAGTTCGACACCAAGCTCGCTGCAGCCGAACAGCAGCTGCGAGATGAGACGGAGAGACTCGAGCTCGATTTCGAGCGCCGCTCGCGCGAGTACGAGATCCGCGAGGCCAAAGCGATCTTCCGGTCCTTTGAGGCGGGAGTCCGATCGGCCGTGGCCTCGCGCTGGGGCAACTACGTCAGCCGCGCAAAGAGCAATCTCCTCGTCGGCACCCACGTGACCTTTGTCCATATCCTGACGCCGTCGGGATTGGTCTTGTCCTCGAGCGACGAGAAGCTCGCCCGCACCGGGCGCATCGACGAACGCGGGGACTGGGCCCTGGCCGCGACCGAGCTCGCGATGCGCGACGGCTCTCAAGAAGGCCATATCGAGCTCGCGGGTCCGGTCACCCAGGGCAGCCGGACGGTGGCGTTCCTATGGCTGGGCTATGACCTCTCGGCCGAAGCGGACGCGCCGGCCGAAGACTGACCTCGAGCCATACTCGAACAGCTCGCGGGCGGATCGAGGTTTGGCGAGCGGTCTTCTTAGAACTCGAGAGCTTCTCGAACTGCCTCGACCACCCGCTCGGCACCGGGCAGCATCGCCTTCTCGAGATTGCGGGCGTAGGGTACCGGCCGGTCGGGGTACGCCACGCGCTTGACCGGCGCGTCCAGCCAGGCAAACGCCCGCTCCGAGATCTGGGCCGCCACCTCGCCGCCGAAGCCGCCGGTGAGCTGGGCCTCGTGGACGATCACCGCCCGGGAGGTCTTGCGCACTGATGTCTCGACCGCATCCCAGTCCAGAGGCACCAGCGTGCGCAGGTCGATGACCTCGGCGGAGATGCCGTCGGACTCCAGCTGTTCCGCGGCCTCGAGACAGGTCCAGGTGCTCGCCCCGTAGCCGATCAGCGTGACGTCGGTTCCCGCCCGGCGCACGGCGGCTTGGCCAATCGGCGCCACGTCCCACTCGCCCGGCAGATTCTCCTTGACCCGCCGATACAGGAACTTGTGCTCGCAGAAGATCACCGGGTTCGGGTCACGGATCGAAGCCCTCAACAATGCCCTGGCGTCCTGTGCCCCGGCGGGACACACGACCTTGAGGCCCGCGACGTGCGTATTGCTGCCCAAGAGGGTCAGCCCAGTCGACGCGCTGTCGATCGTCGGCCGCGACCCCGGCGCGGTGAAGTCCAGTACAGTCCCGCTGATGCTGCCGCGGACC
>JBHHWO010000021.1:0-43240 GCA_046756565.1 Thermoanaerobaculia bacterium
TCCGAACCAGCCTACAAGCTGCTTCGATGGAGGAGCCTTCTAGATGATCATCAGGTACCCTACGTTTTCCGGTGAGCTGCTAGTGCCTGTCCCTCTTTCCCCCAAGCGGAGCGCAGGCGAGGGCCCGTGCCCCTGCAGGATTTATAGCCCGAGCCGTCCCCTGCCTGCCCTGAGCGAAGTCGAACGGGAAGGATTCGCCTGCCGATCGCCGCCGACGCGCGCCGGGACGCCGACCTCGCCGCAACGCAGTTTGAAGCTCACCATCGGCCGCGACGAGGATGAAGAGACGCGAAAAGGAGCGTCGCCTTGACACCATTCGAGCGCGAAAGTACCCTGCCGCCAGGTTCTTACCTGGCGTCTGAAGCCAATTCACCCTTTTCGGGGAGGTACAGCATTGAGCGACCGCGAAAGGTGGGGCACACGAGTGGGCCTCGTCCTGGCCATGGCGGGCAACGCCGTCGGCTTGGGCAACTTTCTGAGATTTCCGGTGCAGGCCGCGCAGAACGGCGGCGGCACCTTCATGATCCCGTACTTCATCTCTTTTCTCATCCTCGGTATTCCGATGATGTGGATCGAATGGGGCGTGGGCCGGTACGGCGGCACCCATGGACACGGCTCGGTGCCCGGAATGTTCGATCGGCTCACCGACCGCAAAAAGAAGTGGGCCAAATACCTCGGCGTCCTGGGCGTGGTCATGCCTCTGATCGTCTTCATCTACTACACCTTCATCGTGTCGTGGATGCTTGCGATGAGCTTCTTCAGCCTGACCGGCGACTATTTCAATCTCGGCGAAGTCGACCAGATGCGCCGGTACTTGTCTTCCTACCAGGACATCCACGACCCCACCTACACGAGCTCGTGGATCACGCTGCTGTTTTTCGCCGTGACTTTCGTCTTTATCGGGTGGGTGCTGAAGCGCGGTCTCTCGGGCGGTATCGAGAAGCTGGCCCTGATCGGCATGCCGATCCTGTTCGTCTTCGCCTTCCTGCTGTTGGCTCGAGTCCTGACGCTGCCTACGATGGAGGCCTCGCCCGCGGAGGGGCTCAACTTCATCTGGAATCCGGATTGGGGCAGTCTCGGCGACGCCCGTGTCTGGCTGGCGGCGGCCGGTCAGATGTTCTTCACGCTCTCGGTGGGCATGGGCAGCATCCAGACCTACGCGTCCTACCTGAAGAAGGACGACGACATTGCGCTCACGGGTCTTTCCACCGCCGCAACCAATGAGTTCGCCGAGGTAGTCCTCGGCGGCACGATCGCCATCCCGGCGGCCGTCGTCTTCTTCGGGGTGGCCGGCGCAACGGCCATCGCGCAGGGTGGCACCTTCGATCTGGGTATCGTGGCTATGGGCGTCGTCTTCCAGGGCCTGCCCGGACCCGAGATCCTGGGCAAGCTGGCGGCCTTCCTGTGGTTCTTCCTGCTGTTCATCGCCGGCATCACCTCGAGTGTCGCCCTGGCGAGCCCGACGATCGCGTTCTTCCAGGACGAGATGAAGTTCACCCGCGCCAAGGCGGCCAGGCTCGTGACCGGGATCGCCCTGGCGCTCGGGATGTTCCACATCCTCTTCTACCGCAACGGCGTGATGGGCGAATGGGACTACTGGGCGGGCACATTCGGTCTGGTCGTCTTCGCCTTCATCGAGATCATCCTGTTCTCCTACATCTTCGGCATCAGCCGGGGTTGGGACGAGCTTCATCACGGTGCCGACATCAAGATCCCCGGGTTCTACAAGCCGGTGATGAAGTACGTGACGCCCGCCTTCCTGTTCACCCTGCTTGCCTGGTGGACCGTGACCGAAGCGGTCCCGGAGCTCTTGATGGAGAACGTCGACGATCCGACCGAGATCCCCTACCGCTGGCTCAGCCGTGCGCTCATGGCATCGCTGGTCGTGATCGGAGTGGTGTTGATCAAACGCGCCTTTGGGGACAGGGCGGGAGAGGAGGCCTGAGATGGAGCCTTTCGCGATCGGTTTCATGCTGGTGAGCATGGCGGCGGTGACCGCGCTGGCGGTCTTCTGCTTCACGAAGATCCTCAAGGGCAAGTGATCCTCTAGCGTCGGCCTCTGGCGTTCCTCGACCGGTCGTCTCGCTTCGCCTCGGTGGAGTCGTGTCCTCGTTTCGCCGCGCGCCGGCGGCGATCGGCAGGCGAATCCTTCAGGGGACGGCTCGGGCTAGAAGCCCTGCAGCGGCACGGGCCCTCGCCTGCGCTCCGCTGCGCGCAAACCGGACCTGGCCTTCGAGCGGACGTCCCGAGCGCTTGCGGAGAGCCCCCTGCGCGGATTGCCTGCCGCCTCGCCTTGACCGACGCGCTTCCCGGACTGCAGGTTGCCCTGCAGCCGCCGACCGGACTCGGCCTCAAGTGCTAGCAACCGCACACGAGACCGAGCCTCGAGCAGCCTTCCGCGCCGCTCGTCTGATGAAAGAGCTCGAGGCGAGGTTTCCCGGCTGCCGGCCCGGCCATCTTCGGTACTACCGATCACGGCCGACACACGGAGGTCGGCCGCTACAGCGTTCTCTCCAACGCCGCTCACCCATTCGGCTTCGACACAGGCAGACAGGTGACACTGCTACCTGGCGTGCTCCGGCACATCGCGGCCATGCCGCCAGCGTCCCGAGGTCGTCGCCGAGCGAGGTGATTCGAGGTCGGAAGCGAGGCATCCGCCGGGTCCGAACGCAGAGCGGCCGAGGTGCCTTCCACGGCGAGCTCTTCCCGACCTCTCGGTACTGTGCCTGAAAGGCCGGCCGCGTGCCTCTTGCTCGCGAGCGCTTACCCGAGTCTTCGAGGGGCGAGCGAGAAGACGGCACCGGCGGCCCTCAATCGCACCGAGCCACCACAGAGACCCGATTGAAAACCAGTCGGGAGGGGACACCTTGGAAAGGTGTCCCCGATGGAATCAACTCCGCCGAGTGCGGAGCGAGACGACCGGCTGAGGGGCGCAGCCCCTAAGCATCAGCCTGCCGATTGCCGCCAACGCGCGGAGTTCCAGCTTTCGCCTCCCGCCTCGCCACGGTCGCCAGCCAGAATAGGCCACAGACCACCTGGAAGGCGGCGAAGGCGACAAACCCCTGTCGGAGATCCAACAGGCCGCGCTCCAGAAGAACGCTCGCCACCAGGATCGAAGCCGTATCCGCGAGGGTGATCAGGAGCCACTCGGTCGCGAACACGCGTCCGCGATAGCGATCCTCGGTCCGCTCTTGCAGTAGCACGGTCGAGGTCACCCAGTTGGCGCCACTTGTGGTATGTGCGAGAAACACCGGGATCAACACCCACCAGGTCCAGGACACCGAGCCGAGTCCTATGTACAGGATGCCGGTGATCGCGATGCCGATCCCCATCATCGCCGGCCACATGCGCCGATCCGGAATATAGACCCGAGCCGCGAGCGGACCGACTCCGGTCCCCAGGCCGCGAACCGCGTAGAGCCAACCGATACCGATCGCCGGTGTCGCCGGAGCCAGAATCGGACCGAGCAGCGCGAGCATGTAGACCAGGGCTCCTCCCCCGAGCGACCAGGTCGCCTTGGTGAGAGCGATCCGGGCTACCCGGGGCTGAGATCGAAGGTAGCCCCAGCCCGAGACCACGTCGCGCACGGCCATGACCACCAGGCCGCCCGACTCCGGCTTCTCCGTGCGCTGCGGGATCACCGTCCGGTAGATGAAGTACGCGGACACCAGGTAGGTGACACTGTCCAGGATGAAGACTCCCTGGATTCCGATCGCCTCGGTCACGAAGCCGCCGAGGGCGGCTCCGATCGCCAGGAGCGCCGACCATGTGGAGGCCGACAGTGCGTTCGCGGTCAGCAGCTCGTTCTCGCGGGTGATGTTGGGAATCGCGGCGCTGCGGGCGGGAATGAAGAATGCCGCCGCAATCATCTGCAAGGCGCTCAGTGCGTACAACAACCACACGCGCTCCGGCTCGCGTACCAGCAGCAGCCCGAGCGCGCAGACCGCTCGCGCGACATCGGCCGCGATCATCAACCACTTGCGTGAGACCCGATCCGCCACCAGGCCCGCCAGCGGCGATGCCAGCGCAAAGGGCAGCATCTTGGTCACGAACACCAGCCCCAGGGCAAACGGCGAGCCGGTCAACCGCTCGATCAGCAGGTAGATCGCGATCGTCGAGAACCAGTCACCCAGGTCGGATGCGACGGCGCCGTACCAGATGCGGCGGAACGCGACGTTGCCGCGCAGAAGCTCCAGATACCCGACCTCGGAACGAGCCGCGGCGACTTCGCGACCTTCCTCGGGGAGCCTCCGGTCGACTCGAGTCTCGGGCCGCCTCACAGGCGCTGGAGAAAGTCGCGGACGGCGGCTCGGAACTCGGCGGTCCACTCGTGGCCGCCCTCGAAGACACAGGCCTCGACCTCGGTGGCCAGGCTGTCGAGCCGGGCCACGTCACTCTCGAACTTGGCCTCGTCGTACCAGGTGTCCCGAGTACCGCGGCCAATCAGAACGCGCGGAATGGTCTGCGCCTCGTCGGACACCAACTCGGCCGGCATGTCGCCGGCGAGCGCGATCAAGCCGGTACACTCGTGGCTCGCGAATCCCGCGGCACGATACGCCATTGCGGTCCCCTGCGAGAATCCGAGAAAGACCGTCGCGCCCGACACGTCCAGGTGCTTCTTGGTCTCGTCCAGCGCGCGAGAGACGTATCGGATGTTGTCCTTGATCGCGACCTCGCGGTCCTGCTTGGTCATCCAGCTCGCGACCACTTCGCCGGTCTTGGTGTTGTAGAACGGATGCAGCCCCTGGATGACCACCACGTGCCAGGTCGAGATCGCCGGGATCTCGACGATCGCCTCGAGCAGCCGCTCGGCGTTCTCGCCGTAACCGTGGAAGCCCACCAGCAGCGGTGCCGGAGCCCGGGAGGCCTGCCGGACGAGAACGCGCCCATGTACCTCGGCGGCGACGCTCAGAATCTTCGATTCGTTCATGCGCTCTCCAAAGCCTTCGCCAACTCGCGCGCCCGGCGGCCGAGGGCCTCGGCGAGGCCGCTATCGCCGGCCAGCTGCTCGACCATCCGCACCAGCGCGCTGCCGACGACGACACCATCGACGACGCCCCCCACGGCCGCCGCCTGCTCGGGCGTCGAGATACCGAAGCCGACGGCCAGGGGCAAGGTGACCTTCCGGCGCAGGCGTTTCGCCTCGCGAAGCAATTCGGGCGGAAGCTCCCTTCTGGTGCCCGTCACTCCGGTCCGCGACACGTAGTAGACGAACCCGGTGGAGGTCTCGTCCACCTCGCGGATTCGCTTCCGGTCGCTGGTCGGAGCCAGCAGAAAGACCGTATCGAGGCCGCGCGCTCGAAGCGCGGGGACATAGTCGGCCGCGGCCTCGACCGGCGGCAGGTCCACGCACAGGACGCCATCGACGCCGGACGCCGACGCCTGTTCGGCGAAGACCTCGAGGCCGCGCGCGTGCAGCGGGTTGAAGTAGGTGAACAAAACGACCGGAACCCCTATCCGATCGCGAGTGCGGCTGACCAGGTCGAGGACGCCCGAAAGCGTCGTTCCCGAAGCCAGCGCGCGGGTCGCCGCCTTCTGATTCACCGGACCGTCGGCGATCGGGTCACTGAAGGGCACTCCGAGCTCGATGACGTCGGCACCGGAGTCGGCGAGGGCCCGCATCAGATCGGCAGAGGTAGCCAGATCGGGATCTCCGCCGGTGATGTACGGAATGAACGCCGCTCGCTTTCTCGACTTGCGCTCGGCGAAGACCTCTGCGATCGCCGAGCTCATGTCGAGCCGCCCCGAGCGGCCTCGTACTCCATCACCGACTCGACGTCCTTGTCACCGCGGCCGGAGAGATTCACCAGGATGATCATGTCCTCGGAGAGTTGCGGTGCGTGTTTGACCGCCTCGGCGATAGCGTGGGCGGTCTCGAGAGCCGGCAGGATTCCTTCGATCCGAGACAGCTGGTGAAAAGCGGCGATCGCCTCCTCGTCGGTGGCCGAGGTGTACTCGGTCCGTCCCCGGTCCTTCAAGTCGACGTGCTCGGGCCCGACGGCGGGGTAGTCGAGCCCGGCGGAGACCGAGTGAGTGGTCGCGATCTGGCCGTCCTCGTCCTGAAGCAGCAGAGTCTTGGTGCCGTGAAGAACTCCGAGCGAGCCACCCGAGAAGCGAGCCGCGTGCTCGCCGAGTGCCTCGCCGGTGCCTCCGGCTTCCACCCCGATGAGACGAACGCGAGAGTCCGCCAAAAACGCGGTGAACAAGCCGAGGGCGTTGGAGCCACCGCCTACGCACGCGATTGCGAGATCGGGCCAGTCCCGCCCGGCCTGCTTCCTGAGCTGCTTTTTGGCTTCGATGCCGATGACCTTGTGGAAGTCCCGGACCATGCGCGGATAGGGATCCGGTCCGAGCACCGAGCCGAGCACATAGTGGGTGGTGCGCACCTTGGTCACCCAGTCGCGGAGCGCTTCGTTGATCGCGTCTTTCAGAGTCCGGGAGCCTGCGTCGACTGCAGCGACCTCGGAGCCCAGCAGACGCATCCGCTCCACGTTGAGACGCTGCCGGCGCATGTCCTCCGAACCCATGTAGATCACACATTCGAGACCGAGCAGCGCCGCCGCGGTCGCGGTCGCCACGCCGTGCTGGCCGGCGCCGGTTTCCGCGATGATGCGCTCTTTCCCCATCTCTGCAGCCAGGAGCACCTGTCCGAGCGCGTTGTTGATCTTGTGCGCGCCGGTATGGAGAAGATCCTCTCGTTTGAAGTAGATCCGCGCCCCGCCCAACTCGACGCTCAGCCGCTCGGCAAAGTAGAGCGGCGTCGGCCGGCCGGCGAAGTCGCGCAGCAGGCCGTCGAGCCGTTTGCGAAAACGGCGCTTCCGAGAGATCTTGTCGTAGGCCCGTTCCAGCTCGGCCAGCGGCGCCATCAGAGTCTCCGGCACGAAGCGCCCACCATAGGGCCCGAAGTAGCCGCGCACCGGTGTCGGCTCAGCCGGCGGCACCACGCACCTCGGTGAAGAACTCCCACAGGGCTTTGGAGTCTTTGACGCCCGGCGCCGACTCGACGCCCGAGCAGACGTCGACGCCCCATGGAGAAGACGCCGCAACTGCGCGGGCGACGTTCGCGGGCCGGAGGCCCCCGGCCAACAGAAACGGCTTGTGGCGCGGCAGCTTCCGCGCCTGCGCGTAGTTCCAGCCTTTGCCGGTGCCGCCGTACGATTCCCGGCTCGGCTCGACCACGAAGCCCCAGACGGTCTCGTAGTCGTCCAGGACTTCGGGACTCAGATCACCCTCGAACCGTAGCGCTTTGACGGCTCGCTCGCCCCAGGGCGCGAGGTCTCGAGGTGTCTCGTCGCCGTGAAATTGAATGAGGTCCAGACCAACCTCACTCTCGATCGTCATCACGTCGTCCCGATCTCCGTTGACGAACACCCCGACAATCGAAGTCCGGCCGCGAACCGCTTCGGCGATCCTCCGGGCCAGAGCCACGTCCACCCGGCGCGGGCTCTCGGACCAGAAGTTCAAGCCTATGAAGTCCGCACCCAGATCCACCGCGTTCTCCGCGTCTTCGATCGATGTGATTCCGCAGATCTTGATGCGCACGCCGGACATCGAGGTGCAGTCTTCCACAGCCGAAGCGGCAGAGCCACCGGCTACGGCTTCTGGGATCCGGCACCAGCTCCCGACGAGAGCTCCTCCAGCCTCGCGGCCGGATCGTCCGCCAGGAGCAGCGACTCACCGATGAGAAACGCGTCGAAGCCGGCTTCGGCCAAGTGTGCGATCTCGGCACCCGAGCCGATACCGCTTTCGGAGACCTTGAGCGCTTCGGGGGGCAGCTCGGCAACCGCGGAGATCGAATGGTCGAGGCTGACCTCAAACGTCCGGAGGTCGCGGTTGTTGACGCCGACCAGCTCCCACTCGCGACCGGCCAGCTTGGCCCGATCCGAGGCGTCGTGGGTCTCGATCAGCGGCACCAGACCCCGGCTGCGCGCGCTCGCGCTCCAAGCGGCGAGGTCGGGCGCCGAATAGAGCGCGGCAATGAGCAGAATTCCATCGGCGCCAGCTTCGCGTGCCGCGTCGATCTGTAGTGGACTGACGACGAAGTCCTTGGCGATCGCCGGGAGTCCCGAAACAGCCTTGCAACGGCTCAAGAGCTCATAGCTGCCGCCGAAGAAGTCGGGCTCGACGACCACCGACAGCGCCGCGGCGCCGTGGTCCGCATACGAGCGCGCCTGGACTACGGGATCGACACGGTCGACGAGCGGACCGATCCTGGGCGATCCCATCTTGACCTCCGCGATGATCGACGGCCCGGGCCCCGCGATCGCCGCCAGGAAGGGCTGGCTCTTCCCCAGACGCCGCCTCGACTCCTCCGCCGGTGCTCGGACCGACTCGACGTCGAGCCTCTTCAAGCGTTGCCGAACGATCTCGACCAGGATGTCCGGAGGGGCGCTCATGGCCTCGGGCGATAGTCCCGTAGCTCGGCCAGCTTTTCGGCCGCGGCCCCCGAGCGCAGGGTCTCCCGGGCCAACCGGGCTCCCGCAAGGAGGGTCTCGGCCCGGCCTCCGGCATAAATCGCAGCCCCAGCATTTGCAATCGTGATCTCGGCAAGCGGGCCTTCGTCCCCAGCCAGCACCCGTCCCATCATCTCGGCGTTGTGCGCGGGCCCGCCGCCCGCCAGGTCTCCGGCCTCGGCTCTGGAGACCTCCAGCTCTTCCGGCTCGACCGAGTAGCTCCGGACCAGCCCGTCGCGAAGCTCGGCGACCCGGGTCGGGCCCGTGGTCGTGATCTCATCCAAGCCGTCGGCTCCGTGGACCACCAGGGCGTGCTCGCTGCCGAGGTCACCCAGCACCTGCGCCATGACCTCCACCAGCTCACGCGCGTAGACGCCGAGAACCTGGCGGCGAGCTCCGGCGGGATTCGAAAGCGGACCCAGCACGTTGAAGATCGTTCGCACTCCCAGGGCCTTGCGCACCGGCATCACTTCTTTCATCGCGGGATGGTAGTTGGGCGCGAACAGGAAGCAGATGCCGATCCGATCGAGCATCTCGGCTGCCAGCTCGGGCTCCGCGGCGACCGTGACCCCAAGAGCCTCCAGCACGTCGGCGCTCCCGCACTTGCTCGACACCGACCGGTTGCCGTGTTTGGCAATCGGGACTCCGGCCGCAGCCGCAAGGAGGGCCGCGGTCGTCGAGATGTTGAATGTGCCTTTCCCGTCACCGCCCGTGCCGCAGGTGTCGACCGCGTCGAGGCGGCCGTGAGGCACCGGCCGGACCCTCTCGCGCATGGCCAGCGCGGCGCCGGCGATCTCGTCCGAGGTCTCTCCCTTGGTCGCCAACGCAGCCAGCAGAGCCGCTTTGACCGGATCCGACAGCGTGCCGTCCATGAGGCTCCCGAAGAGCACTGTCATCTCGGCGCTGGTCAGAGCCAAACCGGCCGTGACCCGCCTGAGCGCGGCGGTGGGGTCCATCGCGCAATCATGGCACGTGCTGGTGGGCCGACCGTTTAGCGGATTCGGCGCGCCTCCGCGCGTCACGGCGATCGGCAGGCCAAGCGCGGCCCCGAGGCGACTTCAGAGAGTCCGGTCTTCAAGTCAATGCCAGGAAGTTCTCGATCAGCCTCGGCCCTTCGGTGGTCAGGATCGACTCCGGATGGAACTGGACTCCCCAGTACGGCAGCTCGTTATGCCGGATCCCCTGCAGCGTGCCCTCCTCGCTCCAAGCGACGGCTTCGAGACACGCCGGCAGCGACTCCGCACGCACCTCGAGGCTATGATACCGAGTCGCCTGGAACGGATCCGAAAGGCCTTCGAAGATCCCCATTCCCTGGTGGCGAACCGAGGAGACCTTGCCATGCATGAGGCGCGGCGCGCGGCCAATCTCTCCCCCGTATGCCGCAGCCAGGGCCTGCTGGCCGAGGCATACTCCGAGAACCGGCAGCGGCGGCTCGGCTCGAATGACGTCGATGCAGACCCCGGCGTCTTCGGGCCGGCCGGGACCGGGAGAGAGCACGACGCCGGCCGGACTCCGCGCCAGCATCTCGGCCGATGTCTCGACGTCATTACGCAGCACTTCGACCTCGGCCCCGCGCGAGCGAATCAGCTGCACCAGGTTGTAGGTGAACGAATCGTAGTTGTCGATCACCAGGATCATCAGCCACCCAGCTTCCTGGCCAGGCCGATCGCCGAAAGCAGTGCGGCGGCCTTCTCGCGGGTCTCGCGCTCCTCGCGGGCGGGGTCGGAGTCGGCAACAATGCCGGCTCCTGCGGTGACCGAGACCTCGTCGCCCCGAATGACCAGCGTACGAATCGTGATGCATGTATCGAGATCGCCGTTGAAAGAGAGATAGCCCACCGCGCCGGCGTAAGGGCCGCGAGCCTCCGGCTCGAGCTCGTCGATGATCTCTATCGCCCGAATCTTGGGCGCGCCCGAGACTGTCCCTGCCGGGAAGCAGGCTGCGAGCGCTTCCAGCGGGCCGGTGTCCGGAGCGCACCGGCCTTCGACGTTCGACACCAGGTGCATCACGTGGCTATAGCGCTCGACCTCCATGAACGTCGATACCTCGACTGTACCCGGCTCAGCGACACGTCCGATGTCGTTGCGGCCGAGATCGACCAGCATGACGTGCTCGGCAAGCTCCTTCTCGTCAGAAGCGAGCTCTTCGGCCAGTGATCGATCCTCTTCGGCGGTCGCCCCCCGGCGCCGGGTGCCGGCAATCGGACGCGTCTCCAGCAGTGGGCCGGTCTTTCGCACCAGCATCTCCGGCGAAGCACCGACCAGCGCAACCTCGGGAAACTCGACCAACACCATGTAGGGACTGGGGTTGATCGCTCGCAGCGCCTGATAGAGCCCGCGAGGTGTCAGGCCCAGCCTGGGCATCCGAAAGTGGCGGGCCAGCACGACCTGGAAGATGTCTCCGGCGCCAATGTATTCCTTGGCCTTCGACACCGCCGCGCGGTAGGCGTTGTCGTCGAGGCTCATTCCGGCCGGTTCGAACGCGTCCGAGCCGGAGGGCACTGCGGCCGCGCCCGCGGTCGAGACCGACTTCAGAATCTCACTCAGCCGCTCGAGATCGGCGAGCGCGTCGGCCTTCGAGACTTCGCCTTCGATCTCGTTCGCCACCGCCAGAACCCGCTGACTGGCATGGTCGAAGACCACCAAATGATCGAAGCGACCCAGGAGTGCCACCGGGAGCTCGCCCGGCTCGCCGCCGCCGACCGGTGGCCGGTTCGGCAGACGCTCGAACATCCGCACTAAATCGAACCCGAAGAAACCGACGTAACCACCGGCGAACGGCAGATCGAAGTCGCGCTCCTCTCCGCGAACCTGGCTCACCATCCGCTCGAGTGCCTCCAAGGGGGGGCCAGGCATCGACTCGCTCTCGCCCCCTTGTTGGACCTCGACCGCATCCGGCGTCAACCGCACCAGCTTCCTCGGGCCGGCCCCGAGGAAGCTGTATCTCGAGACCTGCTCGCCGCCGCTGACGCTTTCGAACAAGAACCGCACCGGCGAAAGCTCGATCAGCCGCTCGTACACAGCCACCGGCGTCAGGGTGTCGGCCACGAACTCGCGCACGTGAAGCTTGGCGGCCTTCATGCGGCGGGTCCCCCCGCTCTGGGCAGACCGAGCGCCGAGCGGCCGGCCTCGACATCGAGGGACTGGCCGGTCATCCAGAGAAACTGGGGCACCGCCTGGTACAGGAGCACCTCCCGCCCGTCGATTGCCGTGCGCCCCGACGCGCGCACCGCCTCAACCAGGCTGGTGGCGCCGCCACGACGATAGGCCAGGTCCACGACTACCGCCTCGGGTCGCATCCGGTCGAGATTGAATGGCAACTCGCTCCCGGAGACTCCCAAGGGGGTTGCATTGACCACAACGTCGTAGCTTTCCGGCTGCAACTCCTCCAGCGGCGTGAAGTCGACGCCTAGCTCGAGAGCCACACGCCGGCCGCGGTTCGGACTCCGGTTCGCGAGGGTGACGACCGCTCCCTCCATCGACAAGGCATAGAGTGCCGCCCGGCCGGCGCCGCCCGCGCCGACGACCGCGGCGCGACTCCCGGCCATCACAATTCCTCTGGATCGCAGCGGCGCGGTGACGCCCTCGGTGTCGGTGCACTCCGCCTCCCACACCTCGCCGCGCCGCGCCAGCGAATTCGCCGCCGCAATGTGCTCGGCGAGGGGACTCACTGCCCCCGCCACTGCCATAGCGATCTCCTTGAACGGCGCGGTCACACTCAGGGCTTTGAAGTCAAAGCCCAGAACTTCGAGGCTCCCCCTCTCGACCACGTCGATCCAGAAATCACCGAAGATCGGGACATGAAACGGCACGTAGAGCCAGTCCATGGCCAGCTTCCGGTACATGAGATTGTGCAAGCGCGGAGACAGGCTGTGGTGAACCGGCCTGCCGACGATGCCGCAGAGATTCGAGACGGCGGGCAGGTCCGGAAGTCCATAGTCGGTCACCAGGTTCTCGACACTCAGCTGCCCGGGCGCTGCCGGCTCCGGCTGCGACTGGGCGTACACGACCGGAGCGCCCAGTCGCGGCGCGAGCAGCCGGCTCCAGGCCCCGGCCTCGCCACTCGCGAAGGCGATCACGTCGTCGCGACCGAGGGTGCGCAGAAGCGCGAGCGGCTCGACCGCTTCCCGCGGACGCGTGGCAGCTGGTACCAGCTTGTACCAGCGCGCCGGAGTCTCGGCCATGGCTTCGAACCGGCGACGGAGCTCGCCAAGGCTCTCCGCGGGGCCATGCCAGGAGATGATTCTCTGGTCCCGTGGCACTCCGGCCAACACCTCCGCAGTGAGATCCCGCTCCGCCTCCAGATCCACGAGATCGTGAACCGACGCCGCGCCCACCAAGCGGCGGGACCGATCACCGGCGAGGTCGTCGCTTCGCCCACCCTCCTTCCGGCTGCGTAGGGTGTAGATCGAGCGCTGCTCGTCGAGACGGTCCGAGGGTGACGGTTCGCCGAGAAGATCGGCGCGCCACTCGAGCGCCCAGATCGACTCGCTCTCGACCGGCACCGAGGATGGCGGGCTGGTCAGGCTACCGACGAGGAGGGCAGATTCGGCCACCGCTCGGACTCCGCCTCAGAGCACCCGTCGCGCAGTCCAGAAACGCGTCGCCCGGTATTCCGAGCCCAGCGGGCACACCACCGGGCCCTTGCCGGTCGACGCATGACCGAACTCATCGTTGCCCACTCTGCTCACCTCATCGGCTCCCGAAGCCGGCGGTGCCGTGCGTTTCCCGCATCGCGGCAACGCTCGAAGAAGTCGATACCGCGTACGGCACGAACACCGTGAGAATCATCTTCAGAAGGCGAGTCATCGAGAGCTCGGCCCTCAGAATAGCGTCTCCGTGGTTTACGGCGATGAGAATCGCGCCGACTACGACAGCATACTTGAGGGCTCTCGTGACCACACTTCGCGTGCAGGCCAGCCGTATCCACGATTGCTCGTTCATCTCCTCGGTCACCGTCCGTATCCTCCAATAACCGGCCTGAGGATAACCCGTCGGCGGCGCGGCGACCTCGAAAATCGCATGCCGGGCAGCGTGGTAGCATCCCGCGCGGTGCACACCTTTCGAACGACTCCGAAAGCCGTCGCCATGCCAGTGCGGACGCCTCCCGGGCCCTCACCGCTCGGCCCGGAGCCCCGATGACGTTCGGCTCGCCCGAGCGCTTTTTGCTGTCGGCTCTGGTGCTCTCATCGGCCGCCCTATTCGGCCGGGATCTGTGGGCCAAGATCAAGCTCATCGCCGCCGGAGCTCCCGAGCGCGAGCGCACCGACCGGATCGGCGCTCGCCTACTCACCGTAGTGCGCGAAGTGCTTTTCCAGAGCCGCGTGATCGGCGGACGGCCGGTCGTGGGCACCATGCACGCGATGGTGTTCCTGGGCTTCCTGGTGTTCGCGTTCGAGACCCTCGACCACTTCCTCGAGCCGTTCGGCGTTGGCTTCCTCGAACCCCTCCTGGGCGGCGCGCTGCCCGCCTTCCGCGCGGTCCTGCTGGTGACCTCGGTTCTGGTCAGCGTCGGCATTCTGAGCCTCTTCTATCGCCGCTTCTTCATGAAGAAGAGCTCGCCCGATCCGGAGTCCTACAGCTCGGGGGTCGTCGCGATCCTGATCTTCCTTCTCATGCTGACCTATGTGAACGGAGTCCTCGAGCCGCCGGTCCTGGAGCGAGCCAACTGGTGGGTCCACTCGTTGATCATCGTCGTCTTCCCCCACCTCATACTCCGTTCCAAGCACTTTCATATCCTGATGGCGCCGGTCGATATCTTCTTCCGTACCCACCGGCTTGGCGACTTCCTGCCGCTCGACCTCGACTTAGAGAGTCTCGAGGAATCGGGGGAGGAAATCAGCCTGGGGCTCGAGTCGATGGCCGACGTGCCCTGGAAGATGAGGATGGATTTCCTGAGCTGCGTCGAGTGCCGGCGCTGTACCGAGCAGTGTCCGGCCGCCACCTGCGGCCAGGAGCTCAATCCGCGCGGCTTCATACTCGCCGGCCGGGAGATGCTCACCGGCGAGGGCTCGGTAATCGGCGGGGTGATAAGCGGGGAGGCGCTGGGGCAGTGCACCAGCTGCGGCGCCTGTGAGAACGTGTGCCCGGTCGGCATCGAGCACCTCCAGCTCTTGCTGGGCGCGAAGCGCGCCCAGGCTCTCGCCACCGGCAAGGGCATGGTCGCCGCCGACTACCTGCAGACCGTCGAGCGGCACGGTAACCCGTTCGCCGGCGGCAAGAGCGATCGACAGAGCCTGATCGATGAGCTCGGAATCTCGGCCTACGAGCCCGGCAAGACCGAGTACGCGCTCTGGATGGGCTGCGTGTGGAACTACAACGAGGACGCACGCTCGAGCCTGGAAGCCACGGTCAAGGTCCTCGATGCCGCCGGCGTGAGCTACGGAGTGCTGGAAACCGAAAGCTGCAGCGGTCACCACTCGAGACGACAGGGCGAGGAGATGCAGTTCCAAACCCTGGCCGAAGAGAACATCGAGCGCTTCGAGAAGAACCGCGTCACCAAGCTGGTGGCTCCGTGTCCCCACTGCATCCATACTTTCCGGCGGGAGTATCCGACCCTGAAGAGCGACTTCGAGGTCGAGGCGATCCACCACTCGGAGCTCTTGACCAGCCTGATCGGCGAGGGCCGCCTGAAGCTAGATACCTCCGGAGACCAGAACCGGGTGGTCACCTACCACGACCCCTGCTACCTCGGGCGCTACGAGAAGGTCTATGAGGCTCCCCGCGAGGTGATCGGCCGGAGCGGCTTCAAGATCGTCGAGCTCGGGCGCCACCGGGAGCGCTCGTTCTGCTGCGGAGGCGGCAACGCGGGCTTCATGAGCCGCTCGGAGGCCGAGCGCCGCGTGGATCAGGAACGCAAGGACGAGATCACCGCCTCGGGCGCCACCACCCTGGTCACCGCCTGCCCGGAGTGCAAGATGATGCTCGACGCCGCGGTCGAGGAAACCAAGGACCTTTCCGAGCTGGTCGCCGAGTCCCTGACCCCCGCCGAAGCAGCGAGCCAGGGGCCCTGACCCCGCGGCCACCATATTCCGTCGAGGTGATCTCCATGTCGAACCAATTGACGAGCTTGAAGCTCCGCCACGCGATGCTCACCCTGGTGCTCACAGCTGCCTGCTCCCCGGTTCTGCCGGGCCAGAGCGGAACTCTGCCGCCTCTCGATTTCGAGGTGCTGTTCGGCGACAACCCCGGGGGCCGGCGGCCGACTTCGCTGGCCTGGTCACCGGACGGCGAGCAGCTCGGCTTCTTCTTCGAAGACAGTGAGGGCAAATCGCTCAAGGTCTTCGGAGTCGAGAGCGGGGAGACCCGCGAGCTGGCGCGCGAGGAGGAGGCTGGCTGGGGCAAGCTGTCCGGCTTCCACTGGTCGCCGGACGGTAACTCGCTCCTGATCGAGACCGAGGGCGACCTCGCGCTGGTCGCCGTCGACGACCGGGAGACGCGACGCCTGACCGAGACCGAAGCCGACGAGGAAGACCCGAAGTTCTCTCCTGGCGGGGAGAGCATCACATTCGTCCGCGATAACGATCTCTGGCTCCTCGACCTCGCGGCGGACACGGAGCGACGCCTCACCTCCGGTGGCGAAGCGGACGTGCTTCTCCACGGCAAAACCGACTGGGTCTACTGGGAGGAGATCTGGGGCCGCAACCAGGTCGGCCACTGGTGGAGCCCGGACGGCTCCAAGGTCGCCTACTATCGATTTCGGGTCTCCGAGCTCGGAGAGTACTCGCTCGTCGACCACCAGCCTCGGTACCCCGAAGTCACCCGGCAGAAATACCCGAAGGCCGGCGAGAAGAATCCGCAGGTCGAAGTCGGAGTTCTGGATCTCGAGAGCCGCGAGACCTCCTGGCTGCTCTCGACCGCCGACGACGATAGCTACCTCGGCCGTGTGGATTGGCTCCCGAGCGGGGATCGCCTTGCGATTCAACGCCTCAACCGCGATCAGGACCATCTCGAGGTGTTGAGCTGTGCCGCCGACGGCAGCGGCTGCGCACTGATTCTCGAAGAGACCGCCGACACCTGGGTCAACCTCACCGAGGACCTCGCGTTTCTCGACGACGGCCGCTTCCTGTGGACATCCGAGCGATCCGGCTGGAAGCTGCTATCGCTCCATGCCGCCGACGGCTCGGAGATCCGGCGCCTGACCCCCGAGGGATGGACCACCGACCACGTCGATCGGCTGATCGAGTCGAAGAACATCGTCGTCTGGACCGGCTACGAGACCGGCGCGCTCGGAGCGATCCATCGCGCAGTCTTCGCCCAGAGCCTGGACGGTGGTGATCCGACGGCGCTGTCATCGCGCGAAGCCTCGGCGAGCGCCACGGTCGCGGCCGACTCCGGACGGACCGCGATTGTGGAAAGCACCGCGGATACGCCGGCCGTGGCGTTCGTGGTCGATCTTTCCGCCAAGCGTCTGGCCGAGCTGCCGGTCGAGCCGCCCGAGGGCTACGATCCGAGCGAGCTCCCGCGATGGAGCTTCCTGACGATTCCCACTCCCGACGGCGTCCGGCTGCCCGCCGCCGTCCTGGAGCCGGCGGAGAGGACCTCCGGCTCGCGATACCCGGTCATCCAGTATCACTACGGGGGCCCGGCCTCGCAGGTCGTCCGAGACGCATGGGGCTCCCGCGGACGGGGCCTCTGGCACAAGATGATGGCCGCCCGCGGGTACGGCGTGCTCATGGTCGACAACCCCGGGTCGAACTTCTTCGGCAAGAGCGGCGCCGACCGGCTGCATCGCCGCTTCGGTGAAGTCAACCTCGCGGCCCAAAAAGCGGGTGTCGAGTATCTCCGGAGCACGGACTGGGCCGATGCCGAGCGCGTCGGGCTCTGGGGCTGGTCAGGGGGCGGATCCAACACCCTCTACTCGCTCTTGAACGCGCCGGGTACCTGGCGGGCGGGCGTCTCGGGCGCGCCGGTCACCAACTGGAGGTTCTACGACACGATCTGGACCGAACGATACCTAGATCACCCGGATGACAACGAGAACGGCTACCGCGACTCGTCCGCGGTCACCCATGCCGGCAAGCTCGACGACGCGCTGCTGATCGTTCACGGAACGGCCGACGACAACGTCCACCCACAAAACACCTATGCGATGACCGCGGCGTTGGTCGCCGCCAACAAACCGTTTGAAATGGCCATCCATCCGGGCCAGAAGCACGGCTTTCGGGGCCAGGACGCGCGCCACTTCTATGAGCGCATGACCCGCTTCTTCGATCGGGAGCTTTCGGAATCGAACCCATGAAGAGCTTGAACAACGAGCGAGACCGGCGGGAGATTCGTGAGCGGATCGAATCGCTGGAGCCTTCGTGTAAGCCGCTGTGGGGCCGGATGAACGCGACCGAAATGCTGGCGCACTGCTCGGCCCAGCTTCGCATGTCGTGGGGAGAGATCGAGTGCAAGCCGAAGCAGAGCCCTCTCGGCCGGCTACCCCTTAAACAGGCCCTGGTCTACTTCGCTCCCTGGCCCAAGGGAGCTCCCACGGCGCCCGAGCTAATCCGTGCGGACGCCGAAAACTGGGTAGTCGAGACGGCCAAGCTTTTCGATCTGATCGAGCGTTTTCCCGCGGAGATTGAGTTCACGTCGGTCCCGCACCCGATCTTCGGCACGTTGTCGAAGCGAGCCTGGGGCCGACTCGGGTACCGGCACCTGGATCATCACTTGCGACAATTCGGCGTGTAGGCCGTGTCGCCCCAGGTCCGGCGCGTCGGCGGCGATCGGCAGGCCAATCCTCCAGGGGACGGCTCGGGCTAGATAACCTGCAGGGGCACGGGCCCTCGCCTGCGCTCCGCTGCGCGCACACCGATAGTCGCCTCCCAACGTCGTCTCGGGCGCTTGCGGAGAGCCCCCTGCTCGCATTGCCTGCCGCCTCGCCGGAGCCGACGCGCTCCTCGGTCGAATGTGACGGGCGTATTCCCAACCTCGAATTGCTCGGCTGGCTGACGACCTCGGTGCACCAAGCCGATGTGCAGCTGGCCACCAACGGCGAGGCCTCACCTCGGCTTCGGCGCTTCCCGTTCTCTACAGCGCCGGGACTGAGCCTGCTCTCATGCGATGCGAAGGGTACCCGACGCTCTCACTCCCTGGCAGATCACGCCTCGAAACCGAGCCTCGAGCTGCTTTCCGCGCCGCTCGTCTGATCAGAATGCTCGAGGTGAGGTCTCGCCATCTAGTGCGGTGAGCGCGGAACAGGTGCGGAGCCGCCGGTCACGCCTCCGAGCGTTCGGGCACAGGATGCCCTCCTGGGGACTGCCTTCGAGCGCTGCCCGCAGGTGACGGCGCTACCCGGCGTTCTCCGGCACGTCGTAGCCTCCGGCGCCAGCGTCCCGAGGTTGTCGGCGAGCGGAGTGCTTCGAGGTCGGAGGCGAGGCATCCGCCGGGCTGAAAGAGGAGTGGCCGAGGCGCCTTCCCTCGGCTCGGGCTTTGCGACCGTTCGGTACTGTGCCTGAAAGGCCGGCCGCGTGCCTCTTGCGAGCGAGCGATTGCCCGAGTCTCCGAGGGGCGAGCGAGAAGACGGCACCGGCGGCCCTCAATCGCAGGGAGCCACCACAGAGACCGGGTTGAAAACCAGTCGGGCGGGGACACCTTGGAAAGGTGTCCCCGATGGGATCGACTGCGCCGAGTGCAGAGCGAGACGACCGGCCGAGGGACGCGAGCCCGTAGCACCAGTCTGCCGATCGCCGCCGATGCGTGGAGGTACTGACGAGAACAGCCGACGCGGAGGTCGGCCCGCTACGCGACGAAGCCGGGCGGACTAGCCGTCGAAGCGAGACATCACCAACGCCCCGTTCGTGCCGCCGAAGCCGAACGAGTTCGTCAGCGCGACCTCGAGATCGGTCTCGCGGGGAGTGTGAGGGACGAAGTCGAGATCGCAGTCGTCGCTGGGGTTGTCCAGATTCAGGGTTGCCGGCAATGTCTGGTCGCGAATGGCGAGAGCAAGAACCCCCGCCTCGAGGCCGCCGGCGGCTCCCAGAAGGTGCCCGGTGGCCGACTTGGTGGACGAGACCGCGAGCTTCGAGGCATGCTCGCCGAAAACGGTTTTTACCGCCGCGACCTCGCTCTCGTCGCCTAGTGGAGTCGAGGTGCCGTGGGCGTTGATGTAACCGACCCGGTCGGTGTCGATGCGCGCATCTTCCAGAGCCCGCTGCATGACCTTGACCGCGCCCGCGCCCTCCGGATGCGGAGCGGAGACATGGTACGCGTCCCCGCTCATCCCGTAGCCGGCGATCTCGGCGTAGATCCGGGCGCCCCGCCGGGTCGCGGACCCGGCGTCCTCGAGAATCAGCACACCGGCGCCTTCGCCCATGACAAAGCCGTCGCGATCCCGATCCCAGGGTCTCGAGGCACGCTCCGGCTCGTCGTTGCGAGTCGAGAGCGCCTTCATCGAGCAGAAGCCGCCCACCGACAGCGGCGTCAACGGGGCTTCGCTACCGCCGGCGAACATGGCATCGGCGTAGCCGTGCTGAATCAGCCGAAACGCGTCACCCACCGCATGTAGGCCGGTCGTGCACGCGGTCGCCGTCGCCGAGTTCGGACCGGTGACCCCATACTTGATCGACACCTGGCCCGAGGCCATATTGACGGCCAGGGACGGAATGAAAAATGGCGTGATCCGCCGGGGCCCTTTTTCGAGAAGAACGCGATGATTCTCCTCGATCGTGGTCAGGCCACCGATGCCGGAGCCGATCACCACTCCGATCCGCTCCCGGCCGAACTGATGGAAGGGCAGCTCCGAGTCGGCGACCGCCATGTCCGCAGCCATCAGCGCATACTGAATGAACGGATCGCTGCGTCGGACAATCCGGCGATCCACGAAGTCCGTGACCTCGAAGCTCGGGATCTGGCCTGCGATCCGGCACGGGAACTCGCTGGCGTCGAACTTGGCGTTGAGGCTGATGCCGTTTTTCGACGCCAAAAGAGCCGACCACGACTCCTCTGTCCCGACTCCCATCGGGCAGACCAGACCGACACCGGTTACGACGACGCGACGGCGCTTCATGGCTTCTCTCCCGTGCGGAGCCGGACCTTTGCGGCTCCGGACCGGGTTCTGACTACGCAGACTCTGCGCTCTGTCCGATGTAGTTGATCGCGTCCTGGACGTTGCCGATCTTCTCAGCGTCTTCGTCCGGAATCTCGATCCCGAACTCCTCCTCGAATGCCATCACCAACTCGACCACGTCGAGCGAGTCGCCGCCGAGATCGTCAGTGAAGCTGGCTTCGGGGGTGACTTGATCGGCGTCAACTCCGAGCTGCTCCACAATGATGCTCTTTACCTTGTCATCAACACTCATGTGTCTATCACTCCTTGCCTGTTTGGTAGTGGAACCCACTGCTTGGGAGGAACTCCCAGGCTGGTGCAGGGAACACTATTACACGCGTCAATCGGAATGCTACCAGCAGGGTTCGAGTTGGAGAACACCCCGTGTCACAGGGGAATTCCCCGCATTTGCGAACCGCTGCAAAGCGCTGACCGGAAATCCGCCGATCAGATGTAGAGACCTCCCGAGACATTCAAGACGTGGCCGGTCACGTAGCCGGCCTCTTCGCTGGCCAGATACACGGCGGCGGCCGCGATGTCCTCGACCTCGCCGAGGCGCTTGAGCGGGATCGATCCTTCAAGGTCCTTTTTGGATTGCTCGGGGATATCCTCGGTCATCGCGGTGCGGATATACCCCGGAGCGATGACGTTGACCGTGATTCCGCGACCGGCGAGCTCGCGGGCTAGAGCTTTGGAGAAACCGATAAGGCCAGCCTTGGCAGCGGCATAGTTGGCCTGGCCGGCATTGCCCATCAAACCGACAACCGAAGAGACGTTGAGAATCCGGCCCCAGCGCCGCCGCATCATGCCGCGAGCCAGCGCTCTGGTAACGGCGTAAGCGCCGGTCAGGTTGGTCCTGAGGACCCTCTCCCACTGATCGAGGTCCATGCGAACGAAAAGGTTGTCGGCCGTGATGCCCGCGTTGTTGACCAGAATGTCGACGTCCGAAAAACCCTCGGGAAGCTCAGCCAGACGGTCGCCTATCACCGCGGCCTCGGACAGGTCCAGTGCGTGAGCGACCGCTTCGCCGCCCTGGGAGCGCAGCTCCTCGGCAAGCGCCTCGAGCTTGTCCCGGCTCCGCGCCGCGAGAATCAACCGCGCTCCGTGCTCGGAGAGCCGCCGCGCAATGCCTTCGCCGATTCCCTGAGAGGCGCCGGTGACGAGCGCGGTCTTGCCGTCGAGTCGAAAATCGTTCATGCGAGCTCCTCTGCGGCGAGCTTGTCGAGTCCGGGCGGTTCGGCAAGGCTCGCCACCTTCGCCTCAGGCGCGATCCGCCGGATCAACCCGGACAGAACCGACCCCGGGCCGATCTCGATAAAGAGGCCGACACCGAACTCGTCGCGCATCCTGTGGATGGATTCGACCCAGCGCACGGCGCCGTCGACCTGCCGAACCAGCGCGTCGCGGCAGTCGTCCCCTTGTACCGCCGGCGCGGCGTCGACATTGGTCACCACCGGAACCGCCGGATCCGAGAAACCGGTCTCGGCGAGCAGTGGCGCCAGCCCATCGCGGGCGGGCACCATGAGCGGGGAATGAAACGGTGCGGAAACCGGCAACAGAACCGCTCTCTTGGCGCCCCGCTCTTTGGCAAGCGCGACCGCCCTCTCGACCGCGCCTTTCGCACCGGCGATGACGGTCTGGACCGGCGCGTTGAAGTTGGCCGCGGCGCAGACACCTTGGGAAGACGCTTCGGCTGCAATCTCTTCCACCGCGGCTCTCTCGAGTCCCAGGATCGCGGCCATCGCGCCCTGGCCCTCCGGCACGGCCCTTTGCATGAGCCGGCCTCGCTCCCTGACCAGCCGCAGAGCGTCGCCGAAATCGAGTACATTCGACGCGACCAGCGCCGAGTACTCGCCCAGGCTGTGGCCGGCGACGACGGAGGGCTCGGGCAACCGCTCGCGAGCGGCCCTGAGGACGGCTACCGACGTCGCCAGGATCGCCGGCTGCGTGTTCCGGGTGCGCTGCAGGTCTTCGACGGGTCCCTCCCAGCACAGCCGGGTCAGCGAACTCCCGAGCGCCGTGTCCGCCTGCTCGAAGGCGTCGCGAGCGGCCCCGGAGGCGTCGCTCCAGGCTTTGCCCATACCGACTTTCTGCGACCCCTGGCCGGGGAAGACGTACGCGGCCCGAATCACTGCTCTTTCTCGACGTAGGTTTGGAGGGGCGCGTTGGGATGTCTCGTGGCCTGCTGCCAGGCGCCGCGACGCAGGCGATGTCGGGCATCGCCGAGGAGCGGCAACGCCGCGGATGGCTTCGAGCCGCTCAACGCGTCACCAGCGGATGAGGCTTGCGCCCCAGGTCAATCCCGATCCGAACGCCGAGAGCAGCACCAGATGTCCGTCTTCGATCTTGCCGTCGCGATTCAGCTCGTCGAGCGCAATCGGAATCGAGGCCGCCGAGGTGTTGCCGTAGCGATCGACGTTAACGTAGGTACGCCCTTCGGGAATCTCGAGGCGCTGTCCGACCGCGTCGATGATGCGCTGGTTGGCCTGATGGGGAATGAACCAGTCGACCTGACCCGGAGCTACTCCGCACTGGTCCAAGACCTCGTTGCTGACCTCGGCCAGGGACCGGACCGCTACCCGGAAGGTCTCGTTGCCCCGCATCCGGATATAGCCCTTGTCGCCGTCCTGGTCCTTGGTCAGCGGCCGCCGGCTACCGCCGACCGGCCGGTCAATCAGGTGGCCCAGCGAGCCGTCACTGTGCATGGCCACGCCGAGCAGGCCGATCTCGCCGCTGTCCGCCGTCAGCACCACCGCGCCGGCGCCGTCACCGAATAGGACCGATGTCGATCTCTCCGTGTAGTCGACGATCTTCGAAAGTACCTCGGCTCCGATCACCACGGCGGTCGAGAGAGCGCCCGTCTGGATCATGCTCTCGGCCACCGCGAGCCCGTAGATGAAGCCCGTGCACGCGGCCGAAAGATCGAAAGCGGCGGCGTTGGCCGCACCGATTGCATGCTGGACCTGAGTCGAGGTGGCGGGAAAGCTGGTGTCCGGGGTGACCGTTGCGACGATGACCAGCTCGACGTCTTCGCCGGAGACCCCTGCCATCTCGAGGGCGTTCTCGGCGGCCGGAATCGCGAAATCGGAGAGTGCTTCCTCGTCGGTGGAAACACGCCGCTCTTTGATCCCGGTTCGGGCGGTGATCCACTCGTCCGACGTGTCCACCATGCGCTCGAAATCCGCGTTCGTCAGTACCTTCTCGGGCACCGCCCGACCGGTACCGGCAATTCGTGCAATGGTCATGCTGATACCTCCTCCGGCTCGCCGACCCCCAGGACGGTGCGTTCACTCTCGTGCAGCTCGGCCATCTTGGACTCCATTTTGGCGTGGACACCCGCTTCGCAGAAAGCCGCAGCCTGTTTGACGGCACTGGCGACAGCTCGCGCACGCGAGCGGCCGTGGCCGATGAAGCAGCCGCCCTTCAAGCCCAGGAGCGGTACGGCGCCGGTTTCCCGGTAGTCGGTCTGGCGGCGCAGGCCTTCGAGCGCAGGCCGTGCCAGCGCGTAGCCCAGCTTGGAGCGCAGGCCGCTCGACAGTGCCTCGCGAAGCATTCCGCCGTAGAGCCCGACCAGCGACTCGGCGCTCTTCAGCAGGACGTTGCCGACGAAACCGTCGCAAACCACGACGTCGACCGAGCCCGAGAACACGTCGTGGCCCTCGACGTTGCCGACGAAATTCAGCCCTGTTTCCTCGAGGATTCTGAACACCTGTTTGGTGGTCTCGGTGCCCTTCGCCGCCTCCTCACCGATCGAAAGCAGTCCGATGCGCGGATGACTCGTGCCGAGAACGTCCTGAGCATAGAAGTGCCCCATGACCGCGAACTCGCGCAGCTGAGCGGGCTTCGCCTCTACGTTGGCACCGACGTCGAGCACCACGGTCCGGCCCCGGGGATTCGGAAACACGGCCGCCAGCGCAGGTCGATCCACCCCGGGCACGGTCCCGATCACCACCTTTGCAGCGGTCATCGCGGCACCCGTATTGCCGCACGACACCACCGCTTCCGCCCTCCCCTCTCGGACCAGATTGCAGGCGACTCGAATCGACGAGTCCCGCTTTCGTCGAATCGGCGTCGTGGCCGGCTCGTCCATCTTCACCACCTCGGTCGCATCGACGACATCGATGCCGTCGGGCGCACCGGTAAGCAGCGGTGCCACCGAGCTTTCACGGCCCACCAGCGCGACTCGAAACGACGAGGCGTCGACCGCATCGCATACGCCGGCAACGACGGCTTCCGGAGCATGGTCGCCGCCCATCGCGTCTACCGCGATCAGCATGGCCGGCCCTCGCGTGAGGGCGCTCGGCGCTCTCTAATCATTGTCTGGTGGCAGTATTACAGCGACTCTTCGACGTCGACAACCTGTCGGCCTCGATAGTGACCGCAGTGAGGGCAGGCGCGATGAGGCAGCTTGGTCTCACCGCAGCTCGGACATTTCGACGCCGCGGGCGCCGTCAGAGCGTCATGCGAACGGCGCCGGTCACGGCGGGCCTTGGAAGTTCTTCGCTTGGGGTTGGCCATTGAAAATTCCTCGTTTCAGTTCTCGAGCCGATCGCGAAGGGCGAGCAACGACTCCCAACGCGGGTCTACCGCCTCTTCGGCGCAGTCGCAGGAGTCGTTGTTTCGGTCGATTCCGCACTGAGGGCAAAGCCCGGCGCAATCCTCCCGGCACAATTGTCTCATGGGGACGTTCAATTGAATCTGTTCGATCAGAATCGGTCGAGTGTCGAGTACCTCGCCTTCCAGGAACAGCACACCGAGGTCTCCCTCTTCGAGCTCCAGCTCACCGACTACCGGCTCTTTGTTCTTGGGTTGGATGAGCAGTTCGACTCGGGTTTCGACCTCGCCCGGTGAAGGCCCCAGGCATCTCGGGCATTCCAGGGCCTGGGCATAACGGATCTCGGCGGTCAACAAGAAACCCGAGCTTGTTCTGGCGATCTCCCCCTCCCATTCCACGTCTCCCAAGTCAAGGACCTGGGAGCGCTCGAGGGACTCGACCGGAACGGAGCGGGTTTCGCGCCAGCGATACGGCTCGTCACCGATTTGATCGAGTCGGATCTCCATTCGCCAGCCTCCGATCCAGGACAGGAGAGGCTACGGGATCGCCGGATCGGTGTCAACGATGGCGGAGCCGGATGCGGCCTCCAGGGTACTCCTTGATCCGCACCGGCCGTATCTGGGACGATAAATCGGGCGCCGTTCGGCGCCACCCCGAAAAAGGTCGAGATTGTCCAAGGAGCAACCCCAGGCCACGCCGCCCGCGGAACAATGGACCCCTGCGCAGCGGTTCAAGCGGGCGCTATCTCGCAGATTTCCTCGCGTGCGGATCGCCTACGACATCGCTCGCGGTCACATCCGCTGGGGCCTGGACCGGGCTGGAGCCCTGCTCGGGCTCTTGAGCTTTCCGAAGTGGTCGCGGTCGGTCCGCTGGTTTCGGGGCACGCTACGGGATCAGCTCCGCAGGCGGTCCGAGCCCAGGCTCACCGTCGCCATCGACATCGCATCTTTCTGGGAGCCCCTGACCGGGATCGGCTGGTACCTCTACCGGCTGATCGAGCATCTGGCGACCCGCGACGACCTCCGGCTCCGGCTGTACGGACCGTCGTCGGTCGCCAGCGACGACCTCGAAGAGCCGGCCGTTCCGCTACCCTCGGGACCCGCCATAGAGCGCGTCGAGCGCCGAGTCGCCGAAAGCCTCATCCTGCCGCGCGGATGGCTGATCAAATGGCTTCGGTTGCTGGAACCGGTCGCGATAGCCGCCGACGGCAACGATGTCCTGTTCGCTCCCAACTACTTTCTGCCGCGGCGCTTCAATCTCGCAACCGGAGCGCGGGTGGCAACCGTTCACGACCTGGGTCTCCGGCGATTCGCCTGGACTCTCCGGCGCGAGACCCTGAACGAGCTCAACCAGAAGTTCGATCACGCCGTCTTCGAGGCGTCTAGGTTGATTACGGTGAGCCGCGCGATCAAGGACGAAATGGTCGCCGAAGGCCTGGCGGCCGCGGAGAAGATCACGCCGATCCATCACGGTCCCGGCCAGCTCGCCGCGGTCGAGCCCGGCAGACTGCCCGATCGCACTCCGGAACGATTCGCGCTTCACGTCGGTACCATCGAGCCCCGCAAGAACGTATCCGGGCTTCTCGACGCCTGGCGCCACCTCGGTGGCCGGCTGCCGGCCACCGAGGAGCGGCCCAGCCTGGTCCTCTGTGGCAAGTTCGGCTGGAAGTCGGAGGAGGTCAAGACCGAGGTCCAACGCGCCGAGCGCGAGGGGTGGCTGGTGCACCTCGGCTACGTCGAGGACGCCGAGCTGGCTGCGCTCTATCGTCATGCGCTGGTCGTGGTGTTCCCGACTCTCTACGAGGGCTTCGGGCTGCCGGCCGTCGAGGCGATGTGGGCACAGACCCCGCTCGTGTGCTCGGATCTGCCGGTGCTGCGCGAGGTCACGGGAGGCGCCGCCCTGTTCGCTCCGGCCGATCGGCCCGATCTCTTTGCCGACCGGGTCGCGGAGGTCTTGAGCGACCCGCAAGTGCGCGCAGGACTGCTCGAAGCCGGCCGTCAGAGAACCTCGAAGCTGTCGTGGCAGCGGACCGCCAGCCAGACCGCGGCGGTCTGGGCGCAGGCCGCGGGCGGAGACGATCGGATCGAGGCCTGAATGCCGTATCGACCGAATCGACCCAGAATCGCAGTCGACCTCCGCGCGCTCGTAGGCCGGCCGAGTGGAATCGGATTCTTCACACTGTCGCTGCTTCGAGAGCTGGCAAGCCGGGACGAGGCGGACTATCTCGGGATGGCGCAGGCGCCGGTCCAAGGCGATGAGCTGTTGCGGGCAGCCGGTGTCGAGCTCGAATCCCATGGCGCGCCGCTCGGACTGATCTGGCAGCAGTTCGTGGTCCCCCGCAGGCTGCGTCGAGGCGACGTCGATCTGTTCTGGTCGCCGCTCCTGACACTGCCGATTCGGCTGAAGACGCCCGCGGTCGTGACCGTGCACGATCTGACCCCTCTACTCTTCGCCGAAGCCCACAGCCTGAAGGTCAAGGCCAGCTTCGCTCCGTTCATACGGCCCAGCGTCGAGCTCGCCCGGCGCGTGGTCGCGGACTCGAAGGCCACCGCCGCGGACCTGAGGACTCAGTTTCCGCAAGCTCGCGACAAGGTGGTGGTGGTCTATCCAGGAGTGGATCCCGAATTCCGGCCCGCGGCGGAAGCAGACATCGCCGAGGTTCGGGACGAGCTCGGCTGCCCGGACGGCTACGTGCTTTTTGCCGGCACCCTCGAGCCGCGCAAGAACGTCGGCCTGCTGCTCGACGCGTGGGCCGAGCTGAAGGTCGCCGACCCCTCGACGCCCCCTCTCGTGCTCGCGGGCTCCTACGGCTGGAAGAGTCGCGGCCTGGTAAGACGAATCCGGTCTCTCGAAACGCGCGGAGTGCGCTCGCTCGATCACTTGCCCCGAAGCCGCCTGATCCAGGTGATCCAGTCCGCCCGCATGTTGGTCCTGCCGTCCCTCTACGAAGGCTTCGGTCTGCCCGCTGCCGAGGCCATGGCCTGCGGCGTTCCGACCTTGGTCGCCGATAGCTCGAGCCTGCCCGAAGTGGTTGGCAAGGCTGGCCTCTTGTTCGATCCGGCCGACGCCTCGGCGCTCGCCGTGTCGATCGCCCGCGTGCTGCGAGATCCCGGCCTCGAGCGAGAGCTCGCCGAGCGCGGGCCCGAGCAGGCAGGCCGCTTTTCCTGGCGCCGGGCGGCGGGCGAGATGAGCGAGGTCTTCACTGGAGCTCTCGATTCCTGACCGTCGCGGATACTCTTGATCGCCAGATGACTTACAGAATCGGCATAGACGCCCGCAAACTCACCGACTTCGGCATCGGCACGTACATCCAGAATCTGCTGCCGGCGCTCGCCCGCGTCGACTCGCGCAACCACTATCTGATCTTCGCCCGGCCGGAACACAGGGAGCGGCTGTGGGAGCTTCCCGACAACTTCGAGTTCGTCGCGGAGAAAGCCCGCAGCTACACGGCGCGAGAGCTGGTTGCACTGCCCTGGCAGATCCTGCGTCGCCGGCTGGATCTGTTCCACGCGACGCACTATGTGCTGCCGTACTTGGTCCCCTGCAAGACCATCGTCAGCATCCACGACATCATCCACCTGCTCTATCCGGAGTTTCTACCCAACCGATTCGCCTTCGTCTACGCCAACACCATGATCCGACACAGCCTGACCAGCGGCGATCGCATCATCGCCAGCTCGCAAAACACGAAGACCGATCTGCTCGAGACCTTCGACGTCGACGGCGAGAAGATCAAGGTGGTCTACCTCGGCGTTCCGAGGCGCTTCAGGGAGGAGGTCGACGAGAGCGTCGCTGGCGTCGTTCTGGAACGGCACGGTCTCAGCCGACCGTACATCCTGTTCGTGGGCAATCCGAAGCCGCACAAAAACCTGGACAACGTCGTCCGCTCCTACGCGCGCGCTCGAGAGCTCAGCGCCTTCGACGCCGATCTGGTCTGCGTGGGCGACCAGGGTGGAGAGGCCTTCCGCGTCCGGCAGCAGGCCGAGGCCCTCGGTATCGGCGACCGCTTCAAGCTCACCGGGCGCGTGCCGAGCAGCGACCTGCCGACGATCTACCAGCAGGCGGCGCTGTTCCTCTATCCAACCCTGTACGAGGGATTCGGTTTCCCCGTCGTCGAGGCCATGGCCAGTGGCATTCCGGTGATCACCTCGAACAAGTCCGCGCTCAAGGAGGTCGCCGAGGGCTACGCCGATCTGGTAAACCCCGTCGACGTCGAGAACATGGCGGAAGCGATCGCCCATTGCATGAGCGACCCGGAGCACTGCCGAGCGCTCGCGCGCCTCGGCAAGCGCCGCGCCGAGGACTTTCACTGGCAGCGGACCGCGCGGAAGACGCTCGAGGTCTACATGCAGGTTCTGGGCGACAGGAGCGAGATCGAAGGGGCGCAGGGGTGACTCGGAGCTGCGCTTGGCGGTAGAAGCGCTTCGCCAATCCCACCCCCGCACCGCGCTGGTGCACGATTGGTTGACCGGCATGCGCGGCGGCGAGAAAGTGCTCGAGCTCTTCGCCGAAGCCCTGCCTGCGGCTCCGATCTACACTCTGTTTCACTTCCCCGGCACATTGTCGCCGGCACTCGAGGCGCGCGACATCCGCACCAGCTACCTTCAGCGGCCGGCCCGAATGGTCACCAACTACCGATATCTCCTGCCGCTGTTCCCACGCGCGATCGAATCGCTGGACTTGTCGGAGTTCGACCTGGTCGTGTCGATCAGCACCTGCGTGGCGAAGGGCGCGGTTCGGCCGCCGGGCGGCGTCCACATCTGCTACTGCAACACGCCGATGCGCTACGTCTGGGACCAGCGCAAGGCATATTTTCCGAACGAGCGAGGCCCGCTCGGCAGACTCCGGAAACGCCTTCTGGACCGGCTGCAGCGATGGGACGTCGACACGGCGCTGCGGGTAGACCACTTCGTCGGCAACTCGAGCTTCGTGGCCGAGCGGATCCGCCGCTACTACGACCGCGGCGCGCGGGTCATCCACCCACCCGTCGATACCGAGTTCTTTGAGCCCGAGCAGGAAGTCGGCGACGACGGCTACGCTCTGGTCGTCTCTGCGCTCGCGCCGTACAAACGGATCGAGATCGCAATCGCGGCCTGCGCGCGGGCCGGCGTTCCTCTCAAGATCGTCGGCACCGGACCCGAGCGCAGCCGCCTCGATGCGATTACGAATGGCCGGGTCGAGTTTCTGGGCTGGCGGAGCGCGGACGAACTGAGGCGCCTCTATCAAAGAGCTTCCTGCGTGCTCCAGCCGGGCGTCGAGGACTTCGGCATCGCTCCGGTGGAGGCACTCGCCTGTGGCACGCCGGTGGTGGCCCTCGCCAGGGGCGGAGTACTCGATATTGTCGAGAACGGACGGCACGGAGTTCTCTATGAAGAGGCTGGCGATCCGGAGGCGCTGGCGGCGGCGATTGACAAATGCCGCGAACTGCGCTTCAATTTTCTGGATCTGAGGAAGCGATCCGTCCGATTCTCGACTCAGCGATTTCGAGACGAGTTTTCGGCCCTTCTCGCAGAGACCGACCCACGCCGAGACGAACGATCGTGATTTCCAAGCGATACCGATACATCAGCTGGATCTATGTGGAGAGCGACCTGCTCGCCACTGTGGTCGCGTTCTTCCTCGCCTGGAAGCTCCGGTTCGCGACCGGCTTTCTCAACTTCGCGAGCCCCCACGTTCCGGAGTTCGACCGTTACCTCGAGCTGTTGCCCGCGGTCCTCGTCTTGTGGGTGATCGTCTTCTACTTCCATGGCCTCTACCGGGCGCGCCGCGGAAGGAGCGGCGTCGACATAGCGCTCACGGTGACGGTAGCGGTTTTGCTCGGAATGGTGCTCCTGTCGGTCTACATTCTCTGGAATCAGCAGATCGTCCCGGACTCGGCGGGCAATCCGAAACCGTTCTCATACAGCCGCGGATTCCTGGGATTGTTCGCCGCGCTCGATGTCGTGCTGCTGGTGACGGGCCGGCTTTTGATTCGCGCCCGGTTGCGCTCACTCCATCGCGAAGGCAAGAACCTCCAGCGCATCCTGGTAGTGGGCGCCGGCGCACTGGGACAGGAGGTCGCACGCAAGCTGCACGCGCACTCCGAGCTCGGCTTCCGCATCGAGGGATTCGTCGACGACGACCCGGCCAAGCTCGGCGAGCAGTACTACGAAGCACGGGTGGTTGGAACGCTCGACGAGCTCAACGACAAGATCCAGGAGATGGCCATCGACCAGGTCTATGTCGCCATGCCGCTCGACGCCCATGCCAGGATTCTCGAAGTCCTGCGCGTGATCGGCGGCGAGTGCGTCGAAGTCAAGATGGTCCCCGACGTCTTGCAGTACGCCACGCTTCGGGCCGAGTTCGAGGACCTGGACGGCACGCCTGTAATCAACCTCTCGCAGGTACCGCTGCGCGGTTGGAGCAGTCTGATCAAGCGAGCCATGGACATGGCGATCGCGGCGCTCGCACTCGCAGGGCTGGCGCCCTTCCTGCCGCTGGTGGCAGCGGCAATCTGGATCGAGGACAAGGGACCGATCTTCTATCGTCAGGAGCGCATGGGGCTCGACGGCAAGCCCTTCTGGATCTGGAAGCTCCGCTCCATGAAGGCGAACGCCGAGTCCTCGACCGGCCCGGTCTGGGCGGTCAAGGACGATCCGCGCCGAACCCGGATCGGCTCCTTCCTGCGCCAGTGGTCGATCGACGAGTTGCCGCAACTCTGGAACGTTCTCAAGGGCGAGATGTCGATCGTCGGCCCCCGACCGGAGCGCCCGGCGTTCGTCAAGGAGTTCAAGAACCAGATTCCGCAGTACATGCTCCGGCACAAGGTCAAGGCCGGGATCACCGGGTGGGCGCAAGTCCATGGCTGGCGCGGCAACACCTCCATCCGCAAGCGAATCCAGTACGACCTCTACTACATCGAGAACTGGTCGCTGGGGCTCGACATCAAGATCCTCTGGATGACCCTGCGGCACGGGCTGCGCCACCACAACGCGTACTGATCGATAGCTTGAGTCCCTCTCAACCCTGGAGGTGCGACCAGCCGGCAAGGGCTCGGGCGTGCGCCGGCACGTTGTGCACCCTTAGAATCTCGACCGGCTTGGCCGCCAGGGCGAGTGAGGCGCCCAGGGTCTCGAGATCCCGGCCGGTGGCGGAACCGGCGGCGGCGGAATCCCCGGCAAAGTGCTTCATGAAGGACTTGCGCGAGTGACCGATCAGTAGCCGCAAGCCGTAGCCCGCGAAACTCTCGAGCTCCCGAAGGATCCGAAGAGACTGGAGAGCGTTCTTGCCAAAGCCGATGCCGGGATCGAACACGATCCGGTCGAGGTCCAGGCCGGCGGCAAGCCACTCGGTCATTCGGTCTTCGAGCCACTTCGACACCTCGGCCACCGGATCGCATTCGTCCGGAAGCCTCCGGTCGAGCTCCACCGGAAGCGTCAGATGGTGCATTGCGACCCAGGTCGCGCCACTTCCACGCGCCAGGGCCTGCATCTCAGGTGTCGTGAGGCCGCCGACGTCATTGATCCAGTCGGCCCCCAGTTCCAAGGCTCTCTCGGCCACCGAGGCATGGCGGGTATCGACCGAAACCAGCGGCCGGAGGAGATCCCCACGCCACTTCGCGAAGAGCCTCCCCAGGACCGGCTCCAGCCTCGACCATTCCTCGCGTGCCGACACCGCGCTGGCGCCCGGCCGGGTCGACTCGGCTCCGACGTCGATCAGGTGAGCGCCGGCGGCGACCATCTCGTCGACGGTCGCTTCGATGTCGGGCCACTCCAGATGCCGGCCACCGTCCGAAAAAGAGTCGGGTGTCACGTTGATGACCCCCATCCACAGCGGCGTTCGGGGCGCAACCTCGCGACTGAGCTCCAGCACCGTCCGCTCGCAGCCTGGAATGCTCAGCCCGGGCGCCAGATGAGCCAACGGAGTCAACACGAACGCTCGGCGAGTCAGCTCGGGATGGGGAATCACGAGATTCTCGCTCGCCTGCGATTCGTCACCCCAGAGAAGAAGATCGATGTCGATCGATCGAGGCGACCAGTGCTGACTGTCGCGCGGCCCTAGCTCTTGTTCGATCGCTTTGGCGTGCTCGAGCCAGCCCGCAGCCGAGCCGTCCGCCTCGCCCTCGACCACCAGATTCAGGAACGGTCGATTCCAACTCGAGGGCGCCCCCTCGGGCAGCATCGCCGGCGTCTCGACAACCGGCGAGGGCCGAGCGTTTCGAAGTCCACGTGCGCAAAGCGCGGTTATCGCTCGCCTGAGATGAGCCCGCCGGTCGCCGAGGTTGGAACCGAGCCCGAGGTAGACCTTGATCATCCTTCGGCTAGGCCGTCTTCTTGAGCGTCCGCCGGGCCTTGAGCTTGGGCCTGGCCGCGGCGAGCGCGCCCTTGACTTCCGCCAACTGACTCTCGGTGAGCCGCTCGCCGGCGAAACTCTCTCGGAGGTAGTGGGAGACGATCACTCGGGTCTCCTCGGCAGCCTGCGGGTAGCGGCGCCTGAGCGACTCCTCGACCTTGAGAGGTCCGAGCCAGATCGGAACCTTGCCGTTCTGATCCGGCTCCGCCCGGGCGCGCAATATCCGGTAGGCCTTGGTCGCCGAGAATCGCTCCCGCTGTAGCCAGAACCAGAAGCCCGCGGCGACAAAGACCAGCAGCAAAGGCATGGCCCGCCAGACAGAGAAACCGGTGCCGGCCTCCTCCCCGGCGTCGATCTCGACGGAATCGGTCTCGGCCTGCTCGGGCGTCTCTTGCTCGGCCTCTTGCTCCGGACCTTCCTCCGGCTGCACGGACCGCCAGAACCGCAGCCAGACGTCGCGCAGCTTGACGAAGACATCGACCTGATCGCCGAAGCCGTAGGTCAAAACGTAGCGGTCCCAACGGAAGACGAGGTAGTCGTAGGCCTGGGACAGGAGCGTGGCCCATCCCGGCCGGCCGGTCTGGGGACGCGCGTCCGCGGGTGTCGGATCGAAGATCACCCAGCGGCCGGGAACCGGCTCCCCTGCGGCCGCGCCGCCGGCCTCGGGCACGAACGCCTCCACCCAGGCGTGCGCATTCGCCTGGCGTACGATCATGTACTCCTCGAGAGGGTTGTAGTCGGCACCGAGATAACCGGTCGCCAGACGCGCCGGCACACCCTGAGAGCGCAGCAGCAGGACCATCGCGCTGGCGAAGTACTCGCAGTGTCCTCGCCGAGTCTCGAACAGGAAGCTCTCGAGCGGCCTCGGACCCCGGTTGACGTCGTCGAGACTGTACGAATACTGACGCTGCAAATGGTTGGCGAGGGCCTGAATGCGCTCTTCGAGATCGCCTTCACCCATGACCGTTCTGGCGAGCTCGGCCATGCGCGGAGTCACCCTGGAGACGTCCCGCTCCTCGGAGCGGACGAACGAACGGCTGGGCACCACCGGCTCGGCCGCCAGGCCGGCGCGGTACTCGACGGTACCGGGCTTCGGAAACAACAGCCGGGTCCCGCCGGTCTCGTCGACCACGATCGCGTTGGTGGGTAGATCCATCCTCGTGGTCTCGACCGGAATCGGGATGCGATCGTTCCCCCGGCGCAGCCAGATCTTCATCCAACTGATCGGCCGGAACTCGTGCAAGTGAAAGAAACCGTCGGTCTTACGGCGAAGCAGCCCACTTTCGCTCCGTTCTCGGCGCCACCCGTCCTCGGTGAACACCTCATAGGTGGCGATCTTGAACCGCATCTCCGTCAACGGCGGAGCCGGTGTCTCGTAGGCGAACCGGAAGACGACGGTGCGCAGCGAGCGCACGCGATCGATCATCCCGAGATCGAGACGATCCGAGAAACCGGACACCTGTACCGCTCCACCCGAGCCGCCGGCCGGGACATAGACATAGGGCTGCCTGAGACGCGGCAGAAAGAAGAACAGCGGAACCGCAGCGGCCACGCTCAAGAGAATCGTCCCGGTAAGGAACCGCCTCAGAGGCACACGCGGCTCACTCGAGCTCCTCAGCAGGGTCGAGACGGAGTTGAGGCCGGCGAATCGAATAAGCGTCAGCGCGGCGAGCGTGGCGAAAGCTCCGAGATACAAGACCACCGCCGGGTGCACGCTGGTGCCCATCGAGGCTACGAAGAGGAAGAACAGCCCCAGCAACAGGTGCCATTTATCCTTCTCCCGGCGGAGCGCGAACAGCTTGACGGCCATCGAAAAAAGCGCGAGATGGACCAGCGGCTGCAGCACCTTGCCCGTGCGGAGTACCGTGAGGTCGGTGAGCAGAAACGGAATGTATGCCGCGCCCAGCAGGTTCATAGCCCAGTAGGGCAAGACGCTGTGAATTCCGCGGCTCGTTCGGTGGAGGAAGAGAAGCGCGGCCAGCATGAACGCGCCGACGGACGTCCAACCCACGACCTCGTTGAGTGGCAGAGGTATCGGCGCCAGAATCGCCAGGATTCCGAGAAGCCACGACTTCTGCTCGTAGAACCTCACGACGCGCGACGTTCCCCTTCCCAGCCCAGTCTCAGCTCCGCCGCTCCGGGCCGGCCGGTCCAGAGCGGGCGCGCCTCGCGCGGGGCCGGCTCCAGCATCGCCAGCGCGGTCAAGATCCGCTGCCTCTGCAAGCGCCCGCCGCCATGCGGAATCGACTCCTCTCGAGTCGTGAACGAGACCTCGTAGCCCTGCGCCAGGTAATGTACCGCCGCGCTCGCGGCTTCACTGACCAGGCCTTCGAAGCGCTCGGCCTGCGCCTCGTCCTCGAGCTCGCCCACCGCGTTGTCGAACAGAATCGCCAATCGCAGTCCTTCTTCGGCCTCTCGTTCCATGAAGATCAGCTCGCCCTGCCGAGCCGAGCGCTTCCAGTGAATCCCGCGCGGGTCGTCGCCGTGCTGGAAACCGCGCAGAGTGCGCAGCTCGTGGCTCCAGCCGGCTTTCCTCGAAGGCTCCTCGCCGATCCGGGCCGGATCGAAATGGCGCATGGCGCTGGCCGGATAGATCTCCGGGTAGACCAGGATCTCGAGCCCGGCCGGATAGCGCATCGCCTTCTCGAACAGGCCCAGAGGAAAGACCGAGCTCAGCCGAACGTAATGGAACTCGTGAAGGCCTCGCCGCTTGATGAGGAAGGAAAGAGTCTCGGTCACGGTCCCGCCTCCCGGCACGAACGGAATCAGGAGCGACTCGATCTGCGGGAGACCGCCGACCACCACATAGCGGCGGCCGAGCACCCGGTCACGGTTGGCGGCCGCGAGCGCGATCGAGAAGACCTGCCCGGCGTGCACCTCCGGGGCGGCGCCGAAACCGAAGTCCAGGCTGCTCAGGTTGCGCTTCGAAGCCAGACCCGAGATCGCCAGCAGGGCGAGCATCAGGGCTGCGACGAGATAGAGCGCGTTGTTTCCGGTGTTGGCCGCCGCCACGCCGACGATCAACGTGAGCAAGATGTACCAGAGGCCCACCTTGGTCATGCGAACCCGCTCGAGTCGGACGGCTTCGGCTCGCATGCTCACACGCCGATCAAAGCGGTACAGGTACCCGGCGCAGGATTTCCTTGACCGCTTCGCGGCACGCCTCGAGCGTCGTGGCGCCGCCTTTGAGAACCACGCGATGCGCCAGAACCGGGCCCGCCAGGCGCTGCAGGTCGTCCAGCACCACGCAATCCCGCCCCTCGCATAGCGCCATCGCCTGTGCCGCTCGCAGGAAGCTCTGCACGCCCCGAGTCGACACGCCGAGCAGGAACTCGTTGGACGAGCGGGTCTCCGCCGCAAGCTCGAGCAGATAGTCCGCGAGCTTGTCCGCCACCAGCACTCGGTCTACGTTGGCCTGGAGCTCGAGCACCTCGTCCCGGCTCACGGTTGCGGTGAGACCGGCGAGCTTGTCTCCGACGCCCCCGGTCAGAAGCAGCGATCTCTCTTCGCTTCGGGGCGGATAGCCCAGTCGAAGCGACATCATGAATCGGTCGAGCTGCGACTCCGGCAATGGAAACGTGCCCACGTACTCGAGCGGGTTCTGGGTCGCCATGACTACGAACGGTTCGGGCAGATGATGGCGGACGGTGTCGACGCTGACTCGACGCTCGCTCATCGCCTCGAGCAGGGCGGACTGCGTCTTGGGACTTGTCCGGTTGATCTCGTCGGCCAGGATGACGTTCGAGAAGATCGGGCCGGGAATGAACTCGAATTCCTGCTGCGCCTGCCGGAAGACCGAGATTCCCAGGATGTCCGAGGGCAGGAGATCACTGGTGAACTGGATCCGCTGGAAGGCGAGTCCCAGCGAACGGGCCAGAGCCTGCGCCAGGGTCGTCTTGCCGACCCCGGGGACGTCCTCGATGAGCATGTGGCCGCGAGAGAGCAGGCACACGACCGCCTGGCGGATGACCTCGGGCTTGCCCTTGACCACCGTGGCGACCTGGGCCTCGAGACGGCGAATGATCGCGCCCGAGCGAGCCAGGTCCCCGCTAGCTACCTGCCGGGCGCTCGATGATGGCGAGGAGGTCGACACGCTCATACCTGTTCCTTACGTTCGACGCGGGGCTTGCGTTCACCAATCGCCGCCGATCTTCAGCCCCCGGCGGCGTCCGCGAATTCGCGGTACTCGCCTCGCTCTTCGGCCGGAACCGGGTGCCGGACCTCGACGCTGAACGCGTAGCCCTCCTGGTAGTCTACGTCTTCGAGCAGATGAGTGAACTGGGTCCCGGTCGCCTTGGGCAGTTCGGCGGTGTCGACCCACAGCTTCCAGCTCGCGAGCTCGGTCTCCGAGGCGTCCACCATCGAGATGTCGAGGGTGACTCCGGGCAGTTTCTCCGGGCTGTCGTGCTGCAGGAGAATGTCGATGCGAACGTTCTGGGTGACGGCGACCGGCTCGGCTTCTGCCATCACCACGCCGTCCCCACCTGCCACCGGCGGTTCCTCCGCGGGGCCCTCGGCAGCGCCGCCCTCTTCCATGCCCGCCTCGGGCATCGTCTCTGCAGGCACGGCATCGACGATGAAGCCGATCGGCCGGGCCGTATAGAACGACCTCAACTGGGCAACCTTCTCTTCCGGGCTCTTGGGAGCGCAACCGACGGCGACGAGCGCCGCCACCGGCAGCATGAACATCAGGTAGAAACTTCTCTTGGTTGTCATCGAAAAATCCTCCTTCTGGTACGGCACCCGACCGGCCTCCGCCGGCGCGGATCGGATCCTAGCCGCGGGTTCGATCCGGTGCTGTCGACTTCCTCACACGGCGCCGGCTCCCGGCCGGGTGCGAGCTTGGTTCCAGACATGCTTCAACTTTCCGGCCAGGATCACTTCCGGTTCGAGCTCGACCCCGAATCGGTCGTGAACGGCGTGATACGCGGCAATCATCAGCTCGAGAACCTCGCTCGATCGAGCACCTCCCGTGTTCACGATCACGTTGCCGTGCTTCGGGCTGATGCGGGCGCCACCGACCGCGCGGCCCTTCAGGCCACACTCGTCGATCAAGCGTCCTGCGTAGTCGCCCGACGGGTTCTTGAAGATGGAGCCTACGTTGGGGAGACCCACCGGCAGACTCGCCCAGCGTTTCTCATTGAGCTCGTCGATCCGTGACACGACGGCTCCCGGGTCGGTCTCGGTCAGGCGAAAGGACGCCGACACCACGATTCGGCGGGTTCCCTGCAGATTGGTTGAGCGGTACCCGGGCTCGAGATCCTCGATCGACAGCTCCTCGACACGGCCATCCCGGTCGACCACTCGACAGGTCTCCAGAACGTCCTTGATCTCGGTTCCATAGCAGCCGGCGTTCATCACCACCGCGCCGCCCACCGTCGAGGGAAACCCACACAGGGGCTCGAGTCCGGCGAGGCCACGCTCGGCGGTTCTCCTCGCCAGTTTCGGCAACGCCACGGCGGCGCCCGCCACGACCCGCGAGTCATCGAAGTCCACCTTCTTGAAGTCCCCTTCGAGCCGAACCAGCAAACCGTCGAGCCCCTCGTCGGGAAAGAGGACGTTCGAGCCCAGGCCGACGAGCTCGAATCTGGTTCCGTCGGTTGCCAGCTCGCGAACCAGGGCACACAGGGCCTGCTCGGTCCGGACCGTGGCCAGCAGCTCGGCCCGGCCTCCGATCCGAAACGTGCTCAGCCGAGAGAGCTTCGCGCCGGGCATCCAGTCGATTCCCGATACCCGCTCGAGCCTCGAGAGAAGCCGGTTTTGCGCCGTTACTGTTGGAATTGCGATGTCCTCGAGGAGTGCCAGATGGGGACGCCAGAGCGCGTCTTCTTTAGATGTAGTATATCTCCGACTGCATCTGGCAGCCGGGATCACACGGCTCCAGCCGGAAAGGACAACAAAGCGATGAAAGATCCCAAGACCGAGGCGTTCAAGTCGATTGACAGCGCCCTGAATCAAATCGAACGGCAGTTCGGCAAGGGCGCGATCATGCGCCTCGGACAGCGTGATTCCCTGTCGATCGACACGATCCCCACCGGGTCTCTGGCGGTTGACGCGGCTCTCGGCGCCGGCGGCTTCCCCCGTGGCCGCGTCGTCGAGGTATTCGGACCCGAGGCCTCGGGCAAGACGACCCTGGCGCTCTCGGTGGTCGCGCAGGCACAGAGACTCGGCGGCGTCGCCGCCTTCATCGACGCCGAGCACGCGCTCGACCCGGAGTACTCACAGAAGCTGGGCGTCGATATCGAGAATCTCCTGGTCTCGCAGCCCGACTTCGGTGAGCAGGCTCTCGAGATCGCCGAGATGCTCGTGCGCTCGAACTCGGTGGACGTCGTGGTAATCGACTCGGTGGCGGCGCTCGTACCACGCGCGGAGATCGAAGGCGAGATGGGCGACTCGCACGTCGGCCTCCAGGCCCGGCTGATGTCCCAGGCCCTGAGAAAGCTGACCGCCATCGTCGCCAAGTCGAAGACTTGCCTGGTGTTCATCAACCAGATCCGCGAAAAGATCGGCGTCATGTTCGGCAGTCCCGAAACCACGACCGGCGGGCGGGCGCTCAAGTTCTACTCCTCCGTGCGAGTCGACATCCGCCGGATCGGAGCGCTCAAGGACGGCGACCAGGTGGTCGGCAATCGCGTCAAGATCAAGGTCGTCAAGAACAAGATCGCCGCTCCGTTCCGCCTGGCGGAGTTCGACATCGACTACGGCCACGGCATCTCGCGCTTCGGCGAGCTGCTCGACATGGGCGTCGAGCACAAGGTTGTCGGCAAGAGCGGTGCGTGGTTCAACTACGGGGACGTGCGGCTCGGACAGGGCCGTGAAAACTCCAAGCAGTTCCTGAGAGACAACCCGGACCTGGCCGACGAGATCGAGAATCAGCTCCGAGAGAGACTCGGACTGCCTCTGCTGGCCACGGCCGACGCCGAGCCGCCCGAGACGGAGGCCGAGGCCGGAGAAACCGCGGATGCCACGGCGGTTGCCGAGGCCTGAGTTTCTCCGTCGGTTCGTTCTACTAGCAGGCATCGGCTGCCTCGCGGCGGCTTCCGCGCCCGCGGTGCCCACGACCGAGGTCTCTGTCGATCTGTCCGGGGCCGCGATCTCCGGGGCGCCTCTTTCATTGACCGTTGGCGTGGATGACCCGCAGTCGGACTTGATCCTCCCGGTCGAGATTCACCTCGATGGCAAGCTGGTCGAGAGCCAGGAGCTCTCGCCGGGCGAGCACACGATCAAGCTCGCCGAGCCGCTGGGCGGCGGCGAGCACTCGATCCGCGTCGCGAGCGGCGAGGCCAGCGCGTCGCTCGACTTCGAGACCATTCCCGGATGGCTCTCGATCCTGCCTCCCCTGGTCGCGATCGCGCTGGCGTTGATATTCAAGGACGTCCTGCTGTCGCTGTTTCTGGGCATCTTCTTCGGCGCCCTCTTTCTCAACGATTGGAACCCAATCACCGCCTTCGCCCGCGCGATCGACCAGTTCGTCGCGCCGTCCCTGGGCGACTCCGGCAACGCCAGCATCATCATCTTCACGACGCTCTTGGGCGGCATGGTGGGCGTGATCTCGAAGAGCGGCGGCACCCAGGGCCTGGTCGACTCCCTGGCCAAATACGCCACCAATGCCCGCCGCGGACAGCTCGCGGCCTGGGCGATGGGAGTCCTGGTCTTCTTCGACGACTACGCCAACACGCTGATCGTCGGCTCGACCATGCGCCCGATCACCGATCGGCTCAAGATCAGCCGCGAAAAGCTGGCCTATGTCGTCGACTCGACCGCGGCACCGGTGGCGAGCCTGGTGCCGATCTCGACATGGATCGGCTTCGAGGTGGGTCTCATCGCGGCGGCGTTCACCCAGCTCGATCTTCCCTATAACGCTTACGCGGCGTTCGTGGGCTCGATTCCGTACCGCTTCTACCCGATCCTGGCGATGGTTCTGGGCTTTACGGTCGCGTACACCTGCCGCGACTTCGGTCCGATGCTGAAGGCCGAGCGGCGGGCGTCCAAGACCGGCGACCTTGTCGCCGACGGCGACACGCCACTGGCCGACTACGACGGCGGCCGGCTCTCGCCCCCCGAGACAGCTCCCAAGCGGGCGATCAACGCACTACTGCCGATCCTGACGGTGATTGCGGTCACGATGATCGGGCTCTTTGCCAGCGGCAGCGCGGGAATCGAGCGCGCGGACTACCCCAGCGCGTTCAAGTGGCTCCAGGACGTCTTCTCGAACGCCGACAGCACGAGGGCGCTTTTGTGGGCGAGCCTCTCGGGAGTCACCGTGGCCCTGGCCCTGGCGCTCGTCCAGAAGATCCTGGGCGTCAAGGACGCGACCTCGGCGATGGTCCAGGGCTTCGGCTCGATGCTCTTGGCTCTGGTCGTGTTGATCCTGTCCTGGTCTCTCGGCAGCGTCTGCGCGGAGCTTCATACCGCCGACTACCTGGTCGAGCTGTCCCAGGGCGTGGTTTCTCCACACTGGCTGCCGGTGATGGTGTTTCTGCTATCGGCCGCCACGGCCTTCGCGACCGGCACTTCCTGGGGCACGATGGGCATCCTGATGCCGCTGGTGATCCCGATCGCCAACGGCCTGGCTATCGAGAGCGGAATGGCAGTGACCGACCAAGGGTTCTACGTTCTTCTCCTGGGAACGATCTCCGGAGTGCTCGCCGGCAGCGTATGGGGGGATCACTGCTCGCCGATCTCCGACACCACGATCCTGTCGAGCATGGCGTCGGGCTGCGACCACATCGCTCACGTGCGCACACAGATGCCCTACGCGGTCACGGTCGGTGTCATCGCCATGCTGCTCGGCGACGTCCCGACGGCCTACGGCCTGAGTCCGTGGATCTCGATCGCCGTAGGCGCCACGGTGCTGGTCGGCCTGGTCCTGTGGCGGGGCCAGCCACGCGCCGGCGCGAGCGCCTGATTCGAGAGCCGGGCCGTGGGCGATCCCGAGGACCCGATCGGCGATCCTGCGCAAGTCGATCTTCCGATCGAAGACGTCCTCGACCTCCACACCTTCCTTCCCAAAGACGTTCCGAACGTGGTGCGCGACTACCTCGACGCGGCCTACGAAAGTGGCCTTCGGCAGCTGCGAATCATCCATGGCCGAGGTACCGGCACCCAGCGCAAGACCGTCCGAACCTTGCTCGAGCGCGACTCCCGGGTGATCGACTTCGGGGACGCTCCCCTCGAGGCCGGCGGTTGGGGCGCGACGTGGGTGACCTTGGCCTAGCGGTGCTCATAGAGGTCGAGAGTACGGTAGGTCCACCTTCGAGCCTTTTCAGTCAGGCTCTGGCTTGGAATTCCCAGGTGGAAGAGTGGAACTCCGCAAGGCAGCCTCCGATCAAACTCGCGTCAGCACCAAGTAGATACAGACAAAGTAGAAGACGCACGAAAGCGTGCGGAGCGCCGACAGCAGGGGCTCACACGACACCTTCTCCGGCGGCGTCAGCGCACTTACAAGCGGCGCCTCTCTCAATTCCTGCAAGACGCTCTGCTGAGCTCCGCACACTGGTTCGCTCCACGCCGCAAGCACGCCGAGAAGCGGCGTCTTGACGCACAGCAAGCCGAAACCAGCGACTACCGCGATCAGGAGCAAGATTGCGATCGCCTTGTTCGCCGCACCGCGTCGGCCCAGCGAAAACAGTCGGCTCGTCGCATCGGCCGCGGCGGAGGCGAAAACCGTCCCCAGCAACAGAATCAGCGGGAGTACCCAGAATCGCGCGGGATTGGACCACGCCAGCGCGGGAAGAAGCGTGAGTAACAGCACGAGCACGCCCTCGAGCGGCTCGCCGGCGGTCCGAGCGGCATCCTCCGCCAACGCGCCCTTCTGGAAGGGCGCAATTCCCGCGCCGCCCAGGCTGGGTCCGAAGACGAGCCGAAG
>JBHHWO010000022.1:0-43143 GCA_046756565.1 Thermoanaerobaculia bacterium
GGCCGCTGAGTGTAGCAGAAAAGCCCGTGCCGGGCAGCCCTGGCCGCGGCCCGGTCAGCCTCCCATAGCCTTGCGCAGCCAACTGCCTTTCATCCCCTTGACCATCTTCTGCATCATCCGGTACTGCTTGATGAGCTGGTTGATCTCCTGGACAGTGGTGCCCGAGCCGCGCGCGATTCTCCGCTTACGGCTGGCGTTCAGGGCCGTCGGCTTCCGCCGCTCAGGTGGGGTCATGGAGTCGATGATTGCCTCGACCCGTTTGAGCTTGCCCTCGTCGACCGAGGCAGGATCCAGGCCCTTGAGCGGACCGCCGCGCGGCAGCGCCGCCATCAGCTGCGAAAGCGGTCCCATCTTGCGCATCTGCCGTAGTTGATCTCTCAGGTCCTCGAGTGTGAACTCCCGCTTCGCCAGCCGCTCGGCCAATCGCAGGCTTTCTTTGGAATCCAGGCCCTGCTCCGCCTTCTCGATCAGGCTCAGCACGTCCCCCATGCCCAGGATCCGTGACGCCATGCGATCCGGGTGAAACTCCTCTAGGTCCTCGAGCTTTTCGCCGACGCCGGCCATCCGGATCGGTCTGCCGGTGACCGCCCGGATCGAGAGCGCAGCTCCGCCTCGGGAGTCACCGTCGAGCTTCGTGAGGACGACCCCGGTGATCGGCAGCGAGCCCGAAAACGCCTCGGCGCTGCGCACGGCATCCTGGCCGGTCATCGAGTCCGCGACGAACAGGGTCTCCTGCGGCGAGACGCTCGAGATGAGGTCCGCGAGCTGCGTCATCAGCTCCTGGTCGACATGGAGCCTGCCGGCGGTGTCGATAATCGCGACGTCGCGGCCCAGGCCGCGGGCTTCGGTGAGCGACCGGGTCACGAACGACACCACGTCCTGCCCCTCCGAGTCCGGCGACAGGACAGGGGTGTCTACACTGCTACCGACCTGGCGTAACTGCTCGACGGCTGCGGCGCGCTGCAAGTCAGCGGCGACCAGTATCGGGTTGCGGCCCTGCGCCTTGAAATAGCGGGCCAGCTTGCCGGCAGTGGTGGTCTTTCCCGACCCCTGCAGGCCGCACAGAACGACCACCGCCGGATGCCCCTTGGCTCGCAGGGGCTCGCTCCTCTCGCCCAGGAGCTCGGTCAGCTGGGTGTGGACGATCTTCACCACCTGTTGAGCCGGGGTCAGGCTTTCGGTCACCTTCTGCCCCTCGGCCTCTATACGGATCTTCTCAACGAAGCTCTTGACGACCTTGTAGTTGACGTCGGCTTCCAGGAGCGCCATGCGGATCTCGCGCAGCGCGCCGTCGAGCACCTCGCGGGAGACGCGGCCCTCGCCCTTGAGCTGTTTGAAGACGCCTTGCAGCCGGTTCTGGAGTCCGTCGAACATCTCGATCGCGGATCGTATCCTCCGTCGGGGCTTTGGCAAAACCCGGCGCCCGTTGGTGGCACTTATACTCCGCAGGCATGGACCCCCGCGCCAAGATCGTCGTCACGGTCGGACCGGCCTCGGGAAAGCCGAGCATACTGCGCCGGATCCTCAAGGCCGGAGCCGACGCGATCCGGATCAACCTGTCGCACGGCAGCACGGACGAGCATCGCGAAACGGTGGGGCGGATTCGTGCAATCAGTGGAGACCTGGATCTTCACGTCCCGGTGATCCTGGATCTGATGGGGCCGCGCTACCGGCTCGGCCGGCTCGACGAGCCGCGCTCCCTTCGCCGTGGCGAAAAGGTGACGATTGGAGCCGCCGGTGCTGCGGTGGATCTGCCGCTCGACGACGCCGAGCTGGTCGAACATCTCAAGGCGGGTGATCGCTTCCTGATCGGCGACGGTCTGGTCGAGCTGACCGTCGTCGAGGAGGTCGACGGCGGCTTCGTCGCCCGGGTCGTCAACGGCGGCCTGGTTTCGAGCCGAAAGGGCATCAACCTTCCAGACACCGATCTGCCGTTTTCGATCAGCAGAAAGGATCGCAGAGACATCCGGCTCGCGGTCGAGCTCGGCGCCGACTACCTCGCGGCCAGCTACGTCGGCACCGTCGACGACCTGACGGCGCTTCGCAAGCTGGCTCGGCGAGCGGGGTCCGAGATCCCGTTGATCGCAAAGCTCGAGCGAGCGCGGGCGATCGAGCATCTCCACGAGATCGTCACCAGCGCCGACGCGGTGATGGTGGCCCGGGGCGATCTCGGTGTCGAGGTCCCACTCCACCGCGTCCCGGTCCTGCAGAAGCAGATCATCCAGTCGGGCCGCCTCCACGGCAAGCCGGTGATCGTGGCAACACAGATGCTCGAGTCCATGATGACCAACCCGCGACCGACGCGAGCCGAATCCTCGGACGTAGCCAATGCCGTTTTCGACGGAGCCGATGCCCTCATGCTCTCGGGCGAGACCGCCGCCGGACGGTATCCGGTCGAATCCGTCAAGACCATGGCCAGAATCATGCGCGAGGCCGAGACCCACCGATGGACTGCACGCGGGCGGGACCGGGAGGTCCGCCCGCTGGCGAACGCCAGCCGCACGCCGGGTCCCTCGGACCTGGCCGACGTCGTGGCCGCGGCCGCGGTGTTCTCCACCAAGAACCTGAAGGTGAAGCAGATCGTCGCCTTCTCCCAGGGCGGATTCACGGCTCGCGCGATCGCTCGCTACCGCCCGGATACTCCGATCTGCGTCCTCACCACCGAGCACCGGGTGGCTCGGCGGGTACAGCTGGTCTGGGGCGTCAGGCCGCTTCTCCTCGACGCCGGCGTCGAGCACCACGACGAGGTCGTCGACCGGGTGGACCGGGAGCTTCTGGCGGCCGGGCTAGCGCGGTCGGGCGACGCCATCGTCGTGCTCATGGGTGTTCCGATTCGAAATCGACCGTTGACCAACCTGATGCGGCTGCACCGTGTTCGGCGCCCGAAACGAGCCCGGTCCCGATGATCCTGCTCCCCGACTATGTTGCGGATAGCTTTCCGTTCGATCGCAAGGAGATCGAGCTCGACAGGCCACCGAATCGGGGACTGCGTCTTCACCTGGTCGACCACGGTCCGCGCGACACGAGAGCGATCTGGCTCCAGCACGGCAACCCGACCTGGAGCTTCCTGTGGCGCAAGGTCATGGCGGAGATCCCGGACCTTCGCGTGATCGCGCCGGATCTCCTAGGCTGCGGTCTCTCGGACAAGCCGCGACGGGTCGGCGACCACACTCTGACCCGGCATCGCTCGGCGGTCACCGAGCTACTCGACCGGCTCGAGCTCGACGAGGTCGTTCTGGTCGGCCAGGACTGGGGCGGCCCGATGGTCGCTCTTCTCGGCGCCCACGCCCCGACCCGGGTTTCGGGTCTGGTGCTGGCCAATACTTCGGTGCTGGTTCCCAAGCGGCCCCGAGGCAAAGCCTTCCACCGGTTCGCCACGCTCCCCGTCGTCAGCCCCCTGGTCTTTCGCCTCGCCGGCTTCCCGCTGCGCTCGCTTCACAGGACCCAGGGCGACCCCCGATCGATTTCGGGTGACGTCGCCCGCGCCTACCGCTGGCCCCTGCGTGGCTGGCGCAACCGGGCGGCCCCCATCGGCCTCGCGCGTATGGTTCCGACCTCGCCCGAGCATCCGTCTCTGCCGCTGCTGCGAGAGGGCGAGTCCTGGGCGCTTGGCTACGACGGGCCAGTCGAGCTCATCTGGGGCCTGCGCGATCCGATACTGGGTGGGCTCCTCAGACGCCACCAGGAGCGACTCCCGAGCGCCCGGGTCACCAGGACCCAGGCAGGGCATTTCCTCCAGGAAGAAGTACCCGAGGCGTTCGTGGCGGCGATCCGGCGGCTCGTGTAGCCGTCGGAGGTCGCTTCGAACGGGAATCCCTGCGCTCCGCGAAGACTTCGAGGCGCCAGCGCGCGTACCCCCGACTTGCCGGGCAGCGTGAGGATCCAAGGCCGAACCGTCGTTGGGTTGCGCCAGGGGGCTCTCTGCAAGCGCTCGCCACGGAAGCTCGGACAAGACCAACGGCGTGCGCGCAGCGGAGCGCAGGCGAGGGCCGGTGCCTATGCAGGCCGGCCAGCCCGAGCCGTCCCCTGGGCAACCAACGTCGGGCGGCCTATCCTCACGCGGTGGTCCCGGTGACCCCTTCATCGGCGGTCCAGGCGAGCCGGAACGTCGAGATTCTTCGCTGCGCTCAGAATGACGGGGCGGCAAGCGCCTACCGCTCTTCCAACCAGGTCAAAAACGACGGCAACACCGTGATCGCCACGACCGACGTCGACAGCGCCCCCAGAATGGCGACGAATCCCATCGAGCTCAGCCCGGGGAAGTGGGACAGGGAGAGCGAGCCGAAACCCACGATCGTCGAGAGCGCGGCCAGTGTGATCGCCTTGCCGGTCTCGATCAGGCCCTGGCGGCGGCGCTCAGGGCTCTCGCCCGCGAACTCGCGATGCCGGTGCACCATGTGGACTCCGTAGTCGACGCCGATTCCGATGATCATGGTGCTGACGAAGATGTTCATGAAGTTCATCGGCAACCCGAGCCAACCCATGGCGCCGAGCATCCAGACGATGCCGATCACCAACGGGCCCAAAGACAGCACGGTTGCGCGGATCCGCCGATAGTCCAGATAAAGAAGGACGCCGACGATCAAAAAGCCCAGCACTGCCGCGAAGACGGCGTCCTCGAGGACCCGCTCCCGCATATAGCGGCTGATTACGTTGGCGCCGGTCAGCACCGTTCCGTCTCCGAGCTCGTCCGCCAGCTCGACCGCTTCCGGAGGCGCCTCACGGCGCCAGCTCTTTGGCGGTGGATAGAGGTAGACGACGCTCTTCCAGCCCTGATCCGTTCGGCGGAGATACCGGCCCAGGAGCTTGGCGCCCTGCTTGTCATTCTCGATCTCTTCGACGGTCAACGGCTCGTCTCGCGAGAGCGCACTCTCGATCAGCGTCAGGCCCTTTTCAAAGGGCGTGGCTCGAAGGCCCTGCCGGGTCAGCGCCTCTCTGAAGACAGAGCCGATTCGAGACACGTCGAGTCGCTCTCTGCGAGCCTCGGCGAGCCATGTCAGGGCCCGAGCCTGTACCGCGGGCGGCGGAATCAGAGAGGCGACTGAATCGACATCCTGTAACACGCCGTCGGCGACCAGTCCCCGGGCGGCGCTCTCGCCCCGGCCGACGCGCGCGAGGACGTCCTCGATCTCGGCGCCCGAGACGATCAGCATCATTTGGTCGAACCCGACGCCGAATCGCTCGGCGACCTCGTCGCGGACCTCGACTCCGGGATTGCCGGTCGGACGCATGGCCCGGACACTGTCCTCGAATCGGAGGTCGCGAAGACCCAAAGCGGCCAGAGCCGTCACCGCCAGGCCAGTAGCCAGGATGAGCCGCGGCCGTCGAATCGAGAAAGCAATCACCCGCGAGCTGCCCAACCCGTGCAGAAACAGCCGCGGAAGCGAGCGCCGCCTTTCGTGGCGATCGTCGGCCCACGCCAGCATCGACGGCAGCAGGAACAGGACGCTCAACATGCAAACCAGCATTCCGGTGCCGGTCAGGATTCCCATCTGGAACAGACCGGTGAAGTCGGTGACCGCGAACGCATAGAAGGTCGCCGCACTGGTGATTCCCCCGACCACGACCGCCCGACCGGACGAGCCGCTCATCAGCTCCAGCGAACGGTCTAGGTCTTTGCCTCGCTGTCGCTCCTCCACGAATCGGCCGTAGGAGACGATGATGAAGTCGATGCCCAGACCGATCAGCAACGCCGCCACGCCGCTGGTCGCGGCGCTGACGGTGCCGAAGGCGGCTCCGGCAAAGCCGAAGGTGGCGACCAGGCCGCACGCCAGCGGAACGAAGGCGTAAACCAACAAGCCGAAGCGTCGGAAGGCGAACAAAAACAGGATCAACACGCCCGCCATCGAGGTGGCGACGTTGACGATCATGTCGGACTGAATCAAACCGGCGTCGGCGACCCCGATGACGTGCCGTCCCCCGAGATCCACCTGTGGATCGGGAGGCGGCTGTTCACCGAAGCGCCCCCGCCACTCGACCAGCGATTCCGAGACCGCGGACCGAACCTCGGTGATCAGCTCTCTCGAAAAAGCCACGTCCTGGGGCGGACCAATGGGCTTTGCCAGGACCAGCATCATCCTGCGATCGCGGGACAGGAAAAACCCGCTCTGCCAGTCCAGCGACACCCCGGCGCGGGAGTTCTCCAGGTGCTGAATGAAGATCGACGCGACGCCGAGCGGATCCAGGAGCGTCAGGTCTTTCTGCGCGATCATTCGAGGGGTGGTGACCAGTCGCCGGATCTCGGCGGCCCGACGTTCCAGCGCCTCGTCGCCAAGCGAAGCCCCGAGCTCCTCGAGGGCATCGGGCGGCAGAAACAGAAGCGCTCGAGGCAGAAAGGCCTCGAGCAGCTCTTCGAGACTGCCGATCTTGTACTCGACCTCGGTCAGTTGATCGAGCGTCGCCAGACGCTCCCCCAGGAGCCTGACGAAGGTCTCGTAGGGGTCGACCACCATGCCCTCAGGAAGCCGTACCGCAACCAGAAGGTAGTCGACGCTTCCGAACTCTTCCAGTCCGGCTCTGAAGTCGTTGACGATCGGCTCGTTCTTGGGCAGGAGTCCCAGAACATCGGTGTCGAAGCGGAGCCGAAGCGCGGACAGCAGTCCGGCGACCACCACCACGGCAGCCGCCACGAAGACAAGCGCGTAGCGGCGGCGAGCGAAGCGCGCGAGGCTTCGCAGCGAAGGGTGAAGCATCTCAGGTCCCGGTGTCGGCTGAAGGCGACTCGGCCCGGCTGCGCCCGGAACCGAACAGACGCGGACCGTAACGGAAGAAGTACTCGAATCCCGAATACAGGCTCACCAGCATAGCGATCCAGAGACTCACCGGAGCAAGCCGCTCGAAACTGCCCAGTCGCTCGTAGATGATCAGCAATGCGATCGCCACCATCTGGGTGATGGTCTTGATCTTCGCCGAGGGAATCGCGCCCAGCACGAGGTTATCGCTGGCGGCGACGCTTCGCAGTGCCGAGACGGCGAACTCGCGGGCGATGATCGCCGCCACCATCCACGCCGGCGCCAGCTCGAGCTCTACCAGCGCGATGAGCGCGGCGGAGTTCAAGATCTTGTCGGCGGCCGGATCGAGCAGCTTGCCGAGCTTGGTGACCAGCTTGCGCCGCCGCGCAATGTAGCCGTCCAGAAAGTCCGTCAGCGAGGCCACCAGGAATACGGCCAGTCCGACGAACTCCTTGCCCTCGAACTTGGTCAGTAGCACCGCCACCAGAAGCGGCACCAGGAGAATCCGCGTCAGCGAGAGGATGTTTGGGAGATTGACGATCATCCGGCCGTCATCCGCCCGGTGGTGTCGTGGTCATGATCAGCCGCCCGGCGCCGTCGCGGCGCAGATAGGTCTTGCGGCCGCGGCGGAGGTTGGTCGAGCCGGCGAGCGAGTACCGATCGTCATTGCGGTAGACCCGCATCACCTTTTCGATGTAGTCGCGGGTCTCCGGATACGGCGGCACTCCTCCGAATCGCTTCACCGCTGCCGGACCGGCGTTGTAAGCCGCCAGGGCGACTTCCAGATTGCCGAACGAGTCCAGCATGGTGCGCAGGTATCTGGTGCCCGCGGCCACGTTCTGGCTCGGGTCGTACGGGTCGGCGACCGAGTACATCGCGGCTGTAGCCGGCATGAGCTGCATGAGACCCATTGCGCCCTTGTGCGAGCGCGCCCTCGGATCGAAGGCCGACTCGACCTGAATCACGGCGCGCACGAGCTCCGCGTCGAGGGAGGCGCCCCGGGCGTGCTTCGCGACCAGTGCGTCGATCTCACCGCTCGCCGGCGGGCTTAGGCGAGCGGCCGGGGCGATTCCGAGCGTTCTCCTGCGGTTCGGGACGTTGTAGACGTAGGTGCTTCCGTCCGGGCGCTGGACGACGCGGATCTCGGCGGTCGCCGCGGCGACAGAAATCAGACCGGCGGCCAGCATGAGAGCCGCCCGGCGAAGCGCCGTGCCGGAGCTCACCTGGTGGCTCCCGCCGTGAGCTGTTCGTGCACGAGCTCCGCGACCGATTCCAGGGCCCGCGGAAGCTCCTCGGTGTGCTTTCCACCGGCCTGGGCGAAGTCCGGCTTGCCGCCGCCGCGGCCCCCGACCTTGGCGGCAATCGATCCCGCCAGCTTGCCGGCGTGCACCCGATCCACCAGATCGGGCGAGACCGCCGCCACCAGATGAACCTTGCCGGCCTCCCGGCTGCCGAGGACGACGACTCCCGAGCCCAGCTTGGCTTTCAGGACGTCCGCCATGTTCCGGATCTCGTTTACCGGAGCCGGCGGGACCTCGCGCACCAGGAGCTTGACTCCGTCCACCTCCACCTCGTCGATCCCTTCGTCGCTCCCCGAAACCAGTTTCATGCGCAGAAGCGAGACCTCCCGTTCGAGCTCTCGCTGGCGGCCAGCCAGTGACGCCACCTCGCTCGGCACGCGTTCCTCAGCCACCGACAGGGTCTCGGCGAGCGACTGGATCAGCCGGGCCTGCTCCTTCGCCAGCTCTCGAGCGCCGGTGCCGGTGCGAGCCTCGATGCGCCGCACGCCCGAAGCCACGCCCCGCTCGGAGGTGATCGAGAACAAGCCGATCTCGCCGATGTTGGCCACGTGGCAGCCACCGCAGAGCTCGAGACTCCGGATCTCTTCGGGCTCTCCATCGGCCTCGTCGGAGTGCGCCAGCGGCGGAATTTCGACCGTGCGGACCGTGTCACCGTACTTTTCGCCGAACAGCGCCATCGCACCTGCGGAAACGGCTTCGTCGAAGTCGCGGTCGTCGGTGATCCGGGTCGGAGTCGCCTCGAGCACCCAGGCATTGACGATCTCTTCGATCCTGCAAAGCTCCTCCTCGGTCAGCGGTCGGCCGAACGTGAAGTCGAATCGGAGGCGGTCGGGCGCCACCAGCGACCCCGCCTGCCGAACGCCCTCTCCGAGTACGTGCCGGAGAGCGGCGTGGAGGAGATGGGTCGCCGTGTGGTTCCGCTGGGTCGGACGCCGCCAGGCAGGCTCGACCTCGGCCACGACTGTCGACCCGCGCCCGAGCTCGCCGCTCGACACCCTCACGAAGTGGGTGACGATGCCCTTGCTCTTCTGTACGTCGTTGACTTCCGCCTCGCCGCCGGACCAGCGCAGCCGCCCGCGGTCGCCCAGCTGGCCGCCGGCCTCCGCGTAGAATGGCGTTGCCCCGAGGACCACGATGCCGTCGGCGCCCTCGGCGATTCGATCCGCCAGCTGGAAGGAGTCGCCATCGCCGATGGCCAGCGCCGCGACCCTCGCGTCGGCGAGCGTTAGCTCGGAGTAGCCCGAGAAGACCGTCTCGCTCCCAGCCACGCTCCGAAGCTGCTCAGCGGCCTCGCCGAGCTGCCTGTGGCCGGAGTCGGTCGCCGCACGCGACCGCTCGCGCTGGCCGTCGAGCGCTCGGGCAAAACCGGCTTCGTCCAGCGCGATCTTCTCCTCCTCCGCGATCTCGCGGATGATCTCGATCGGCAGGCCGAAGGTGTCGTAGAGCCGAAACACGGTTTCGCCCGCGAGCGCGCTCTCGCCCTCGGATCTCGCCCGGTCGATCGCGTCCTGCACCTGGCGGGAGCCGGCGGCGAGCGTCGCGAGGAACTTGCTTTCCTCGCTTGCCAGCGTCACCGCTGAAGCCGCCTCGGCGCCAACGAGTTCGGGATACGCCTCGCCCATGGCCTCGGTGAGGACCGGCAACAGACGTGCCAAGAACGGTTCGTCGAATCCAAGGCTCATGCCGTGACGCACCGCGCGGCGTAGGATCCGGCGCAACACGTAGCCACGCCCTTCGTTGCTCGGTATGACTCCGTCCGCCAGCAGGAAGCTGACCGCCCGGAGATGGTCCGCGATCACCCGCATGTCGACGTCGCTTACCTCCCCGGCGCCGTAGGCCACGCCGGACATTGACGCGATCGCCGAGAGAATCGGGACAAAAAGATCGGACTCGTAGTTCGAATCGACTCCTTGGAGGACCGCGGCGACCCTCTCCAGACCAGCGCCGGTGTCGATCGAGGGATTTGGAAGCGGTTTGAGGTCCCCGTCGGCTCCGCGCTCGAACTGCATGAAGACCAGATTCCAGATCTCGAGATACCGGCCGCTCTCGCCGCCCTCGGCCCAGTCCACCGCCGGACTGCCCGGATCGAGATCTACGAAGATCTCGCTGCACGGTCCGCACGGGCCGGTCTCGCCCATCGCCCAGAAATTGTCCTTGGCGCCGCAACGCAGAACTCGTTCCGGCTCGAGGCCGCTGATTCGATGCCACAGCTCGGCGGCTTCGTCGTCCTCTTCGAAAACCGTCGCAAACAATCGCTCCGCCTGGATCCCCCAACCTCGGGTAACCAGATCCCACCCAAAACGAATGGCGTCTTCCTTGAAGTAGTCACCGAACGAGAAGTTCCCCAGCATCTCGAAGAACGTGTGATGCCGGTGACTCGGGCCCACGTTCTCGAGATCGTTGTGCTTGCCCGAGACCCGCATGCACTTCTGCACGCTGACCGCTCGCGGGGACGGCGGTTTGTCGGCGCCCAGGAAGTAGTCCTTGAACGGGACCATTCCGGCGTTGGTGAAGAGCAGGGTCCGGTCTCCGTGCGGTACCAGCGGAGCACTGGGAACGATCCGGTGTCCTTCGCTCTCGAAGTACTGCAGGAACGACATTCGAATGTCCGAACTCTTCATCCGCCGTCCTCGAGGCCGAGCGCGCGAGAAGACTCGCCGCTCGCCGGCCGGAGACGAGCCAGCGCGTCGAGAATCGCCGAGGTGGAGAAGCCCTTTCGACTGAGATGCCGGGCCAGCCGGTCTCGATCCCAGTCGTTGCGGCCTAACCACTTCGAGGCCGCCGCCTCGAGCCATCGATGCTCGCCGTCCGAGAAGTGCTCGTCGACGACGCGGCGGGCGATCTCCGGATCGGAGCCGCGCCGGGTGAGCGTCGCCTGCAGACGAGCCGGCCCCTCCAGCCTGCGCTCCACCCGGACTCGGGCCAGCTGGCGTGCGCATTCCAGGTCGTCCTGATACCCGAGGTCGGCCGCCCGATCCAGGGCCGCTCGAATCTCGAGCTCGTCAAACTCCCGCATCGAGAGCTTCCTCTCGAGCTCGCGTCGAAAGTGAGGTCTGCGGCTCAAGAAATCGAGAACTTTTTCGAAGCAAGGATCGGCGGGTCCGGACCGACTGTCTCTACTGGTCGCCAAAGCGCTCGACCTCGAAGGGAGACTCCCCGGCGGTCGGGTCGGCGTCGTCCGCCAGTTCGAGCGTCGACTCCATCTGTTCGCGCGAGACATCCGCGGTGAACTGGACTCCCTGGACCTTGAGCTTGAACTCATCGGGGTTGGAGGCCCGCTTGAGAGCCTCGTCCAACGTGATCAGCCCGCTCTTGTAGAGCTGGTACAGCGATTGGTCGAATGTCTGCATGCCGTACTGGCTGGTGCCCAGGGCGATCTGCTCTCGGATGTACTTGGTCTTTTCCTTGTTCTCGATACACTCTCGGATGTAGCCGGTTGCGATCATGACCTCGGCGGCGGGCACGCGGCCGGTGCCGTCGGCTCGCGGCACCAAGCGCAATGAGATCACCGATCTCATCACCTGTGCCATCTGGATCCGGATCTGCTTCTGCTGATGAGGTGGGAACACGGAGATCACCCGGTTGACAGTCTCGGTCGCGTCCAGCGTGTGGAGGGTCGAGAACACCAGGTGGCCGGTCTCGGCCGCCAGGAGAGCCGTCTCGATGGTCTCGTAGTCACGCATCTCACCGACCAGAATCACATCCGGATCCTGCCGCAGCGCGGAACGCAGCGCGTGGGCGAAGCCGGTCGTGTCGACGTCAACCTCACGTTGGTTGACGATCGATTTCTTGTCCCGATGTAGAAACTCGATCGGGTCCTCGATGGTCATGATGTGCTCGGTGCGGTGCGAGTTGATGTGGTCGACCATAGAGGCGAGCGTCGTCGATTTCCCCGACCCCGTGGTGCCGGTGCAAAGAACCAGTCCGCGCCGCGCCTGACAGACCTTTTCGAGCACTTTCGGAAGCATCAATTCTCGGATCGAGAGCACGCCCGCCGGGATCACGCGCAAGACCAGGCCGGCGGAGCCTCGCTGCTGAAACACGTTGCAACGGAACCTTCCGAGGCCCGGCACCGAGTAGGCGATATCAATCTCGAGCGCCTCCTTGAACCTCTGCTTCTGGCGCGAGTTCATCATCGAGAAGGCCATCGCCACGGTGTCTTCCTGCATCAGCCGCTTGACGTCAATCAGGGGCTGAAGCTCGCCGTCGACGCGAATCACGGGATGGCTGCCGACCTTCAGATGCAGGTCCGAAGCCCGGCGCTCGACCGCGATTTTGAGGAGATCGTTGATATTCATGATTCTGCCCCTGATTCGATCGCGGAATTGCCTGAAAAAGCTCGATTTAGGCGCTTGACGACTACGAAAAAGAGCCTATCGGCCGCCTTCGACGAGTGTCAATGCGCGAGTACGCAGCCGGCCACCGCAACTACGCACGCGGTCTCGACTCTGAGCGTCGTATCGCCGATGGCGGCGGTCGAGAATCCCTGTGCCGCGAGCGCGTCCAACTCCGCCGGCGAGAACCCTCCCTCGGGCCCGACCAGCACCGCAAGCCGCGACGACGACAACCTCGAGGACAGCGAAGCCCCCGAGCGATCGAGAACCAGCCGGTTCTCGGAATCGTGGACCAGCGCCGCAATCTCATCCCAATGGTGCATTCCGGTGACCTCCGGAAGCCGGGAGCGGCCGCACTGCTCCGCAGCCGAGCGAGCGACCCGCCGAAGTCTCTTGAACGCGCCATCGCCATACGACCGGGGCCCGCGCTCGGAACGGAGAAAACGCACTGCGTGAACGCCGAGCTCGGTGGTCTTCTCGACCAGCCATTCAGCGCGAGGCTTCTTTGGTCCCACCACCAGAAGCGTGATCTCGACGGCCGGCTCGTTGGTGGCAGCCGGTTCTCCGAGGACGATCGAAGCGCTCGCTCGCCCCACCGACTCGATCCGGCCGGTGCGGGCGCGCCCGGCTCCATCGGCGACCCGCAGCGTGTCGCCAGCGGCCAGCCGGGCGACGCGGAACAAGTGGTGGAAGACGGCGCCTTCGAGCTCGAGGCGCTCGCTCTCCCAGTCTTCGGGCGCTACGAACACCGTGGTCACCGCCTCGCCACCTCCGCGAGCAGCGCTCGCCACTCGCCCTGGTCCCGGCTTTCGACGACTCGAAATCCGTTTCGCTCGAGCTCGTTCTGGTAGCGACGGGCGCGGCGCGCCAGGCATCCCGAGAAGACGGCGAGTGACCCTGGCTGAAGGCACCTTTCGATTCCAGCCAGATCCGCGGCGATTCGCTCGGGAATCACGTTCACGGCCGCCAGGTCGAAGCGCGGCTGCTCGGCCAGGGCATCCACGGTCCCGGCGAACAGAGCGAATCCGATCCGATTGAGGCGCTGATTCTCTCGCGCGACCAGGGCTGCCGCCCAATCGCATTCGACCGAGGTCACCGAAGCGGCTCCGAGATGCACCGCCACGAACGACAGCAGGCCCGACCCGGCGCCGACGTCGAGCACGCGCTTTCCGGAGACCGGCAGCGACTCGAGGATCTCGACCACGAGGCGCGAGCTCTCATGAGACCCGGTGCCGAAGGCGCGCCGAGCGGGAAGTCGGAGAAGGCGCCGGCCCCGAGGAAGCGTGCGCGAAGATGCCGTGCCGGCCTCGCCGGGCTCCACCCAGAAACCCGCGCCGAGGGCGAACGGAGCCGCCGAGCTGCGGTACTCCGCAATCCAGTCCCGCTCGGGCACGTCCTCGATCGAAACAACCTCGACCGCGAGGCCGCCCACCCGGCGCGCACCCGGTGACCAGGCCTCGGAGCGCAGTCGGTCGCGCCCGAAGTAGGCGGTCAGGACAACCTGCTCGGCCTCGTCCCGGGACTCGAGACCGAGAGTGCCGCGAGACCACAGTTCCGCCACGGCGCGGTCTGCGTCGCCCGCGGCGACTCGCAGTGTGAGAGCCTCGTAGCCGCTCGTCGAGCCCTCGCTGCCGGGACCGCTCAGCCGAACAGGTCCTTGACGCGGTCGAGCACCCGTCGGCTCTCTCGCACCTCCACGCCTTCGAGCTCGGCCAGCTCCCGAACCAGGTCCAACTCTTCATCCGAGAGATTCCTGGGATGCGGAACGACCAGCCGGGCCACGACAATGTGATCGCCCTTGCCGAAGCCGTTCAGCTGCTCGATGCCCTTGCCCTTAAGCTGGAACTTGGTTCCGTCCCGCGTCCCCGCCGGTATCTCCAACAGCTCGGGCCCGTGGAGGGTCTCGACCTCGACTTCCGCGCCGAGAACCGCCTGCGCGAACGCCAGCTCGACCTCGCTCGCGACGTGCGGCCCTTCGCGATGGAACTTCTCGTGGGGCTCGACCACGATGTCCACGTAGAGGTCGCCGGTCGGGCCGCCCTTGCGGCCGTGCTCGCCCTCTCCGGTGAGCCTGAGACGGGTTCCGCTGTCGACACCCGCGGGGATCTTGACCTGGATCGAGCGCCTCTGCTCGAACCTGCCTTCGCCCTTGCATGCGGCACAGGGATTGGTGACAACTCGACCTTCGCCGCCGCACTGCGGGCAGGTGCGCGCCACGGTGAAAAAGCCCTGGGTGAACCGAACCTGCCCCTGCCCGGCGCAGGCGTGGCAGGTCTCGACCCCGGTATCCTCCGCACTGCCGCTTCCCGAGCAGTCTTCGCAGGTCTCGAGGCGTGGAATCTCAAGGGTCTCCTCGGCGCCGAAGGCCGCCTCCTCGAGGTCGATGTGAAGCTCGTAGCGCAGATCGGCGCCCGGCTGCCCGGTGCGCCCCCGACGCCCCCGCCCGAACATGTCGCCGAAGCCGAAACCGAAGAAGTCTCCGAGGATGTCGGAAAAGTCTCCAAAGACCGTCGGATCGAAACCGCTGAAACCGCCCCCGGCCACGCCCCGGTGACCAAAACGGTCGTAGCGCGCTCGCTTCTCGGTGTCCGACAGGACTGCATACGCCTCGGCGGCCTCCTTGAACTTCTCCTCGGCGGCGTGGTCGCCCGGGTTGCGGTCGGGATGGAACTTGACCGCCAGCCTGCGGTAGGCGGATTTGATGTCTCGCTCGGAGGCACCCCGGTCCACATTCAGGACCTCGTAGTAGTCGCGCGCTGAAGCCATTCCGATGTCCAATACGGGCTCAGGAGGAGCCGGTTTCTTCGATGCTCTCGAGCATCAGCTCCGAGAGCTGCCGCGAGACGCTGTTGAGATCGAACATGGCCGCCTCCAGATCCGCCCGATCATCGTTGGCGAGCGCCATTCTGGACTGAATGAGCGTCTCTCTCACCCGCCGGCGGTCACCGCTCGAGAGCATCTTCTGGAATTGCTCGAACACCCGCTCGTTCGTATAGATGAGGCCCTCGAGCCGGTTCTTGAGCCGCCGGATCTCGCGCCTCTGGCTGTCTTCGCGCCCGTGCTCCTCGGCCTCCTGGACCAGACGCTCGATCTCGTCCTTGGTCAGCCCGCCCGCCGGGTTGATCTGCAGGCCCTGTGACTTGTTGGTCGCCATGTCCCGGGCCGAGACGTTGACGATGCCGTTCGAGTCGATTGCGAAACTCACCTCGATCTGCGGAACACCTCGGGGCGCTGGCGGAATTCCCACCAGCTCGAATCGCCCGAGAGATTTGTTCTCGGCCGCGAGCTCCCGTTCGCCCTGCACGACGTGAATCTCAACCGTGTCCTGATTGTCGACGACGGTGGTGAAGATCTGCGTGGCTTTGGTCGGGATGGTCGAGTTGCGCTCGATCAACTTGGTGAACAGACCACCGTGCGTCTCGACGCCCAGGGTCAGCGGCGTGACGTCCAGCAGGACGATGTCTTTGATGTCGCCTCGCAGAATGCCGCCCTGGATCGCCGCGCCCATGGCCACCACTTCTTCGGGATTCAGCTCGTGGTTCGGGGCCTGACCGAAGAGAGCCTCCACGGCCCGGCCCACGAGCGGCGTCCGTGTCTGCCCGCCCACCATCAGGATCTCACCGATCTGGCCGGGCGACAGCCCTGCCGCTTCCATGGCCTCCCGGCACGGTGCCTCGGTTCGCTCGACCAGGTCCCGCACAAGCTCCTCGAAGTGAGTGCGGGTCAGGGTGCGGGACAGATGCCGGGGACCACTCTCGTCCGCCGAGATGAAGGGGAGATTGATCGGCGCTTCCTCCGACGACGACAGCTCGCACTTGGCCCTTTCGGCCGACTCCTTCAGTCGCTGAAGCGCCATTCGATCGCGGCGCAGGTCGATCGACGTCTCCTTCCGGAACTCGTCGATCAGCCAGTCCATGATCCGCTGGTCGAAGTCCTCACCGCCCAGGAAGGTGTCGCCGGCCGTCGCCTTGACCTCGAAGATCCCCTGCGACAGCTCGAGGATCGAAATATCGAAGGTGCCGCCACCAAGATCGTAGACGGCGATGATGTCGGCCGAGTGCTCGCGATCCATTCCATACGACAGGGCCGCCGCGGTCGGCTCATTGATGATCCGCAGGACCTCGAGACCGGCGACCCGTCCGGCGTCGCGAGTCGCCTGGCGTTGCGAGTCGTTGAAGTAGGCCGGCACCGTGATGATGGCCTCATTGACCTCTTCACCCAGGACCTCGTCGGCAAATACCTTGATCTCGCGGAGGATGAAAGCCGAGATTTCCTCCGGGCTGTACTGCCGATCGCGAACCTGGATCTTGACGTCTCCGTTCGGCGCCTCGACCAGTGGGTACGGCAGAATCTCGCGGGCGCGCTGGACCTCCGGGTCGTCGTACTTGCGGCCAATCAGCCGCTTGACTGCAAACACGGTGTTTTGCGGGTTGGTGATCGCCTGCCGCTTGGCGATTTGGCCGACCAGGCGATCGCCGTCCTCGGTGAACGCGACGATCGACGCCGTGGTCCGTGCGCCCTCCCGGTTGGCCAGAACCCGCGGAGCCGCGACGTCGACCACTGCCCCGCAGCTGTTGGTCGTACCGAGGTCGATGCCCAGGATTTTGGCCACGTCAACTTTCCGTTTCGCTGTCGTCGTTGGTCACGGCCGCGCTGGCGGGTACCGCCACTTCGACCAGCGCCGCCCTCAGCAACCGGTCGCGCATCCGGTAGCCGGCCTGGAGCTCCTTGACCACGGTGGGCTCAGCAACTTCGTCGCTCTCGTGGCGAACCACGGCCTCCTGGGCTACCGGATCGAACCGGCCTTCGGAAGGCACTCGCTCGACCCCGTTCTGCTTCAGGAGATCGCCCATCTGCTTCAGGATCAACTCCACGCCGCGGCGCAGCTCGTCGGCATCACCTTCGGCGCCGAGAGCTCGCTCGAGATTGTCCACGACCTGCAGAAAGTCCTTCAGGACGTCGAAGCCAGCGTACTGGCGCTGCTGGCTGCGCTCCCGATCGATCCGTTTTCTGAAGTTGTCGAAGTCGGCCAGCGTTCGCATCGACTTGTCGCGAAGCTCGCGAACCTCATCGCGAAGCGATGCGAGCTCGCTCGAATCGGTAGCACCGAACGGAGCCTCGGCAGTCCTCAATTCCTCGCCCTTTTCGACCGCCTTCAGAGCTTCCTGCATAGCGTCTTCGATCGACCCCTCCTCGCCACTCCCCAGATCCAGCTCTTCGGTTTCGATCTCGTCCGGATCGTACGGTCCGTCTGGATTCATGAGTCGTGCTCCTCGGCCCTGCGAGCGTCGAAGAAGGTCTGCTCCAGGGCTCGACCGATCCGCTCTCCGAAGTACTCGACGATCGGGATCACCCGCTGATAGTCCATCCGGGAAGGTCCGAAAATTCCGACCTTTCCGACATTGCGATCGCCAACGTCGTACGAGGTCGCCACCAGACTGAAGTCGAGCTCCGAAGTCAACTGGCTGTCATTGCCGATGACGACGCGCACTCCCGGCCCCTCTATCAGCCGGTTCAGGACCCGCACCAGAGTCGCCTTGTCCGCGAAGGTATTGAGCAGGCGATGGATCTGTTCCAGGTCCGAGAGCTCGGGCTGCTTCAGGACCGTGGTCGTGCCCTCCACCAGAACCGAGGGAGCGCCGCGCTCGGCGAAGGCCGTCTGAGCGAGCTCGATCGTGCGGCCGAGCAGCCGGTCGACCTTGGTGCGCTCCTCGGCCATCAAGTCGATCAGCTCGTCGCGGATCTGACGGAGCGTCTTGCCGGCAAAATGGTCGGTCAGGTAGTTCGAGATCCTGACCAGATCCCGGCGCGCGATCGGCTCGGGCGTTTCGATGACTTTGTTGTCGACGAAGCCTCCGGCGCTCACCAGGACGCACAGAATCTTGGAGCCCGAAAGGTTGACGAAGTCGATTGCGCGGAGAGTCGAGCGCCCCACCGTCGGCGTCATCACGATGCCGATCTGCTGGGTGAGATCCGAGAGCAGCTGGCTGGCCGACGACATCTTCTCCTCGACTCCGGTCGCGCCGCCCAGGGCCTCGTCGATGGTTCTTCGAGCCTTGGCTGGTACGGCGCGATTCTGCATCAAGGCGTCGATGTAGAAGTGGTACCCGTCGCCCGTAGGCACCCGGCCGGCCGAGGTGTGCGGCTGACTCAAATAGCCCAGATCTTCGAGATCGGCCATGACGTTCCGAATCGTGGCGGCGGAAAGCGAGTGTCTGCCCGCCTTTGCGACCGACCGGGAGCTCACCGGCTCGCCGCTCATAATGAACGCGCGAACGATGTCCTTGAGGATCTCGCGGTCCCGCGCGTTGAGACCCGAGGCCTCGACGGAGACCCCCTGGGGGGCGGCGTTGAGGTGCTTGCCTGTGGGAGGAGTTCCGGTACTGCCCATGCTGGAATCGTCGGCTGCGACGTACACGAATACAACTACAGCGGTCGCACCACCGTGCGGCGCCTCAGGGCGGCATTCTACCCCAGCTGCCAGCTTCGATCGGCAGTTTCCCCATCCGCAGGCGGCACTCCGGACCACCGCCGATTCCGCCCGGTGCTAAGATCGCTCGACTGTCCCGGCTCGAAAACGCCCTGGTTCGAGGCCGTCTTCCGGGTTCAAGAAAATGGCGTTCTTCAACTACTCGACGATGCAGATGACGGCGAAGATCGTCTATTACGGGCCTGGCCTGTGCGGAAAGACGACCAATCTCCAGTACATCTACGGTCACACCAAGAGCGACTCGCGCGGCGAGATGGTGTCGCTGGAGACGCAGACCGATAGGACCCTGTTTTTCGACCTGCTGCCGATCGACGTCGGCTCGGTGGCCGGTTTTCGAACCAAGATCCAGCTCTACACCGTTCCGGGTCAGGTGTTCTACAACACCACGCGAAAGCTCGTACTCAAGGGCGTCGACGGGCTGGTGTTCGTGGCCGATTCACAGATACCGATGGCGCAGTCGAACATCGAGTCGCTCGCCAACCTGGGCGAGAACCTCGCGGAGCTCGGACTGGATATCGACAACGTCCCGCTCGTGCTGCAGTACAACAAACGGGATCTGAGCGACATTCTGACTCTCGAGCAGCTTAACGAGGCGCTCAATTCCAACGGCTGGGAGTGCTTCGAAGCATCGGCTCTTACCGGCAAGGGCGTCTTCGAGACCTTGCGCGGCGTCTCTCGTCTGACGCTGCTTTCGCTTCGTGACCAGCTCGAGATGACGCCCCGCGGGACGCCGCGTGAGCGGCCCAGAGCGGCGCCCGCGCCGGCGCCGGTCAAGCTGTCAAAGGCCGAGGAGGCGGACGAAGCCGACACGGCCGACGAAGCCGAAGCGGTAGCTGCCGCGGTCGCGGAGGAACAAAGCGACGCGGAGGAGGCGCCGGCCGAACAGGAGGAAGGCTTCCCGGAGGACGCCGCGCCGGCTCCGGCTGCGGCAGCCGAAGAGAGTGCCGAGCCGCTCAAGCCGCTGCGCAAGGATCTACTTCTCCGCCTGCCGGCAACCGACTTCGAGCGGACCCAGAGGCTGGCGGTGCGCCTGACACTCGAGGACTCCGAGGGCGAAATCGTTCGGGTGACTCGGGACGTGCGCGTCGAGCTGGATCACACGGCGGAAGACGAGTTGCTGCTCAGCCTGAACCTGGCGCTGAGATCCGACGGTTGACAAACCGGGATCCACGGTGGAGCTCGCGTAATTGAAGTGTCCCTTCTGCAGTGAGCTCAAGGACCGCGTGGTCGACTCGCGCGAGAGCCGCGACGGCCTTGCGGTGCGACGGCGCCGGGAATGCCTGAGCTGTGGCCGCAGATTCACTTCCTACGAGGAGATCGAGGACATCCCCTACATGGTGGTGAAGAACGACGGCTCGCGCGAGGACTTCGATCGGAAAAAGCTTCTGGCCGGGTTGCACCAGGCCTGTCAGAAGCGACCGATCACCGTGACCGAGCTGCAGGAGATCGTCGAGGCCGTGGAGCACAAGCTCCACGAGCAGGAAGATCGCGAGATCTCGACCAAGGCGATCGGCGCGATGGTCATGCGGCGCCTGAAGAAGCTCGACCAGGTCGCGTACGTCCGATTTGCGTCGGTCTACCGAAAGTTCGAAGACGTGGACGCCTTCATGGAAGAGCTTCAGAAGCTCGTCAACCGCGAGTAGCGTCCGATGGCGACTCGATTGACCACGGTGCAGATCGTCAGCCAGCTCAAGTCCGAGCTGGATCGGCTCCTGGAGGTCGACTCGAGGCTGGTGCTGGATCTCCAGGACGGATCGGTGCTGCCGGTCCGGTTCGACGTGGTCCAGAGCGACACCGAGGTCAGTGTGCTGGTCGAGGTTCCGGGAATGTCCGCGGATCAGCTCGAGGTGACGGTGGCCGGCAACATGGTCACGGTCGCCGGTGACAAGGTCGCGCCCGGTCGGGCCTCCGTAGACGGCCGGTATCTGTGCGTCGAGCGGCCCTGGGGACGCTTCGAGCGGAGCGTCGAGCTACCCGTGATCGTCAACCCGCGCAAGGGACGAGCAGTACTGGGGCGCGGCGTGCTGCGAATCGATCTGCCGACCCTGACCGAGCAACGCAACCAACCCGTTCGGCTCCGCATAGAGAACGCCGACGGAGGCATCGTTGAGTAGTCCCAACGCCGAGCCCGAGCAAGAGATCATCAGCCTTCCGGACCTCCTTCCGGTGCTGCCGCTCAAGGACATCGTCGTCTTTCCCTACATCATCGTTCCGCTCTCGATCGGGCGCGACAAGAGCGTGCTGGCCGTCGACGAAGCCCTGACCGCCAATCGCATCGTGATGCTCGCAGCGCAAAAGGATCCGGAGGCGGACGACCCCCTTCCAGAGGACATCTACCACCTGGGCACGGCCGCGGTGATCATGCGCATGCTCAAGCTCCCAGACGGTCGCATCCGCATCCTGGTTCAGGGGCTGACCCGAGCTCGGATTCAGCACTTCAGTCAGACCGAGCCGTTTCTCCAGGCCAAGATCGAACGCCTCGACGATCCCGATATCGACCAGCCTAGGCTGGAGGTCGAGGCTCTGGTTCGAAGCGTCAAGGACGGACTGGATCGCGTCGTTCAACTCGGCAAGGCCGTCTCCCCGGAAGTGGTAGTGATCGCGGCGAACCTGGAAGAGCCGGGGCGTCTGGCGGATCTCGTGGCCAGCAACATGGAGCTAAAGCCCGAGGAGGCTCAGGAGATCTTGCGCACGCTCGATCCCATCGAGCGCTTGAAGCTGGTCAACACCGCCCTGGCTCGCGAAGTCCAGGTCTTGACCATGCAGCAGGAGATCTCCACCCAGGCGCGCGGCGAGATGGACAAGAGCCAGCGCGATTATTTCCTGCGCCAGCAGCTCAAGGCCATCCGCCAGGAGCTGGGAGAGGGCGAAGACCTGGCCGAGGACGTGGACAACTACCGCGAGCTGGCCGAGGAAAAGGGGCTACCCGAAGAGGCCCAGGAAGAGCTCGAGCGGCAGCTCAAGAAGCTCGAGCGAAGCCATCCCGAAAGCGCCGAAACCGCGATCATCCGGAACTTTCTCGACTGGCTGACTTGTTTGCCGTGGTCGATCACGAGCAAGGACGTTCTGAACCTCGACCGGGCCCGCAAGATCCTGGACGAGGATCACTACGATCTCGAGGAGGTGAAGGACCGGATCCTCGAGTATCTGGCGGTTCGGAAGCTGAATCCGGAGGTCAAGGGGCCCATCCTGTGTTTCGTCGGACCGCCGGGCGTCGGCAAGACGTCTCTCGGTCGATCGATTGCCCGCGCCATGGATCGCCGGTTCCTGCGTATTTCGCTCGGTGGCGTACGCGACGAAGCCGAGATCCGGGGCCACAGGAGGACCTACGTCGGCGCACTACCGGGGCGGATTCTCCAGGGGCTCCGTCAGGCCGGCACCAGCAATCCGGTCTTCATGCTCGACGAGATCGACAAGCTCGGTACGGACTTCCGCGGCGACCCCTCGTCCGCGCTGCTCGAGGTTCTCGACCCGGAGCAGAACTTCAATTTCCGCGACCACTACCTGGGCGTCGCTTACGACCTCAGCAAGGTGATGTTTATCACCACGGCGAACCAGCTCTACCCGATTCAGCCGGCGTTTCGCGATCGAATGGAGATCATCAGGCTGTCGGGCTATATCGAGGAAGAGAAGGTCGAGATCGCCAAGCGGCATCTGATTCCGAAACAGGTCGCCGAGCATGGGCTCGACAAGACGCACATCTCGTTCACGACCGCGGGGATCCGCAAGATCATCAGCAACTACACCAAGGAAGCGGGCTTGCGGAACCTCGAGCGCGAGTTCGCCAAGATCTGCCGCAAGGTCGCCGTCAAGGCCGCCCGAGGCAGACTGCGCTCGCGGGCCTCGATCTCGGCGCGATCGATCCAGAACTATCTGGGTCCCTCGAAGCACTTCAGCGAGGAGCTCCTAGATCGCGACCGCGTCGGTGTCGCCACCGGACTGGCCTGGACTCCGGTCGGAGGGGATCTGCTGTTCGTCGAAGTCGCTGCGGTCCCGGGGAGAGGCAAACTGGTCCTGACCGGTCAGCTCGGCAGCGTCATGAAGGAATCGGCGCAGGCCGCAATCACCTATGCCCGAAGCTCGAAGCTCCTGAGCCAGGCTCCGGACGACTTCTTCACCCGGCACGACATCCACATCCATGTGCCCGCCGGGTCGGTGCCCAAGGACGGGCCCTCGGCGGGAATCACGATCGCGTCCGCAGTCGTGTCTCTGTTGACCCAGCGACCGGTCGACCGGCGAGTGGCCATGACCGGCGAGATCACTCTGCGCGGCGACGTGCTGCCGATCGGAGGCCTCAAGGAGAAGTTATTGGCCGCGCGCAATGCCGGAGTGCGAACGGTCGTCATACCGAAGCTCAACGAGCGTGACCTCTCAGAGATCGACAAGGACCTCAAGCAGGGCCTGACCGTTCATCTGGTCGACCACTGCGAAGAGGCCGTGGACCTCGCTCTGCGGCCGCGAGACAAGCGGAAGCGTCGCACGGCGTCGAAGAGCCGGCTGCCGCGGGCCGCCCGGGGCGCGTAACGGAACCGGCGAGTTGAGCATGGCTGGCGGACAGCACGGCGAAGACCGTCTGATCGGCTGGCTCCGTGCCGAGCTGCGGCGTCGAGACCTCCCCGATCTCCTCGGCGACGACGTCGCTCGACTCTCCCTGACCGGCGGCTGGGCGGTTTCCGCCGACCAGCAGATCGAGGGCGTCCACTTCCGCCCTGAGCTGCCGTCCGGACGGATCGGCCGGCGCACGGTGGCGGTCAACCTGTCGGATCTGGCGGCCGCGGGCGCGAGTCCCGGCTACGCTCTGGTGACAGTCGCCGCCTCCCAGAGCTTCGATTTCAAGTCCTTCTTTCGGGGACTGCTCGACGGTTGCCAGCAATTCGGTCTGACTCTCGCAGGCGGCGATCTGGCCGCCGCGCCCCGGACCGCCGTATCGATGACGGTCTTCGGACGGCGCCAGAGCGGCGGGCGATGGCCCAGGCGCGAACTGGCCCGTCCCGGAGACACGCTGTGGTTGGGCGGTGCGGTCGGAGAGTCCGCCCTGGGACGAGCGCTGCTCGCGAAAGGAGCGGTCACGATGCCAAGGTCCGTCCGGCTACCACGAGCCGTGCCGCCCGCCCTGCGACAGGCGGCTCGAAACGCAGTCGAGCGGCACGTCGCGCCGGTGCCGCAGCTCGAGCTGGGAGCCTGGCTCGCCGGCCGGCGACGAGCTGCGGCGATCGACGTCTCCGACGGCGTGCTACTCGATCTCGAGCGCCTGGCCCGGGCGAGCGCGGTCACCTGTGAGATCGACTGCAAGGCGCTTCCACTGAGCCCTGAATTCGCCAAGCTGGCACGGTGGTCCGGCGAGGACGCCGATCGGCTGGCGCTGGCCGGCGGTGAAGACTACGTGCTGCTCTTCGGCGTCCCCGGGGGACTTCGGCCTCCGGGAGAGTTCGGCGCGACTCCTATCGGTCGCGTCGTGTCGTCGGTTCGACGGACTCCCCGACGCTGGGTGCGCCTGGTCGGCGCTCGATCCGAGCTGGCCCCCGACAAGGGCTGGGATCACCTCGAGCGATTCGGATCCAGGTAGTCGACCAGACCGTCGCCGAGAAAGTTCAGCCCCATCACCGTCACCAGGATCGCCAGGCCGGGAAACAACGCCAGGTGGGGCGCATCCAGAAGATGGCCCCTGCCGGCGTTGATCATTGCGCCCCAGGATGGAGTCGGCGGCTGGATTCCGAGACCCAGAAACGAGAGTCCCGCCTCGGCCAAGATCGCAGCCGCCATCCCCAGGCTCGCCTGGACCAGGAGCATCGGCAGAACGTTGGGCAGGATGTGTCGTACCAGGATCGAGCCGCCGCCGGTTCCCGTGGCCCGAGCCGCTGCGACGAACTCGCGCTCTCGCACCTGCAGCACTTGCGCGCGTACCAGGCGCGCGTACCCTACCCATCCGATAGTGACCAAGGCGAAGACGACGTTGCGAAGCGCCGGCCCGAGAACGGCAACCAGCGCGATCGCGAGCAGGATGCCGGGAAAGGCCATGAAGACGTCGGCCGTCCGCATCAGAACCGCGTCGGTCCGGCCACCGAAGTATCCCGAGACCGAGCCGATGACAGTGCCCAGGATGCCGGCCAGCAGCACGACGGTCAGCCCGACTCCGACCGACACCCGGGCGCCGAACACGAGTCTCGAGAAGATATCCCGCCCGAGCTCGTCCAGGCCGAGCGGATGACCGCCGGTGGGGCCCTCGAGACGCCGCTCGAGCCGCTGCTCGGTCGGGTCGAACGGCGTCAGCACGGGCGCCAGCACTGCCGCGAGAATGGCCACCAGAACAAAGACCGCTCCCAGGACCAGACCCCAGGTGGGGCGGCGGTCTCGGGCTCCGGTGTCTCCACTCGAACCCGGACCCCGGGCCTCCTCCGGGCCCTGCTCGGCGGCAACGTGATCCGTCAAACCGGAGCGACTCTACAACGTCGCTGCTGCTAAACTCCCGCGCCATGCAGGACGCCGTCGTCAGCGCGGAGCTCGACAAGCCCTCACGCTACCGGGAGATCGCCGCTCAAATCGATGCCGTCGGCTCGGAAATCGACGACGAAGTCGCGTTGATGGCGACTGCTGCGTGTCTGGTCCATAACGCGATTCCCTACGCCAGCTGGACCGGCTTCTACCGAGTCATCGGCGAAGGATTGCTTCGAGTGGGACCGTACCAGGGGCCGCTGGGCTGTCTCGAGATCGAGTTCGGCAAAGGAGTCTGCGGCACCGTCGCGGAGACTCGCGAGTCGCTGGTGGTGCCCGACGTTGACGCCTTCCCGGGCCACATCGCCTGTGACGAGGCGGCTCGGTCCGAAGTGGTGGTTCCGGTCTTCCGGACCGCCGGCGGCCTGTTCGCGGTTCTCGACGTCGACTCGCGCCTACCGGCCGCCTTCGACGACGACGACCGGGCCGGGCTGGAAGCAGTCGCCGAAGTCCTGAAGCGCCGCCTCTAGTGTCAGCGGGCGGCGCCGAAGACGTCGCGCAGATTCGGGCGTATCCGGCGGTGCCCCTAGGTGACGCGGATGCGCGGGTCGAGCGCGGCATACACAACGTCGGTGATCAGGTTGAGCAGAATGTAGGTCAACGCGATCGCCAGGACGCTGCCCTGCACCAGCGGGTAGTCGCGCAGGCGAATCGCTTGAATCACCAGCCGGCCGATCCCGGGCCACGAAAAGATCGTCTCGGTGATGATGGCGCCGGTGAGCAGAGCTCCGAACTGGAGTCCGACGATCGTGACCACGGGAATCGACGCGTTCTTGAGAGCGTGCCGCCGCAGCGCGAGGCCGCGCTGAAGACCCTTGGCCTGGACCGCGGCGAGATAGGGTTTGTCGAGCTCTTCGGCCACCGAGCTTCGAACCATGCGGGTCAGCAGGCCCGCCAGCGCGGTTCCCAGCGTCAGCGCCGGGAGCACCAGACTGAGCCAGCCGCCCCGTCCGGAAACCGGGAACAGGTCCAACTGAATCGCAAACAGCAGAATGAGCATCGGACCGAGCCAGAAATTGGGCATCGAGACGCCGACGAGCGCCAGGACTCTCGAGAAGTGATCGGCGAACTGGTTGCGGCGGCTGGCCGCCACTACGCCGAGCGGAATCGAGATCGCCAGTGCCACGAGCATGCTCGCCACGGTCAGCTCGATCGTGGCGGGATAGTGCTGGGCGAGGATCTTCGCGACCGGCTCACGAAAGTGGAGGGAGCGGCCGAGATCGGCCCGCACCAATCCACCCAGGAAACTCAAGTACTGAGCCGAGAGCGGCCGGTCCAGGCCGAGTTCGACTCGTAGCGTGTCGACCTCCGAGCGCTGCGCGCCCTCGCCCAGCATCATCTCGACCGGATCGCCCGGGATCAGATGAATGAGGGAGAAGACGAGGGTCGCTACCAGCAGCGCGAGCGGAATGGTCTGCGCAAGCCGTCGCAGCAGGAAAGCCGTCAAACGTCGAGCCCCAGCTTCTTGACCTGCTCGGACATGTTCTGCCGCGTCATGCCGAGTCTGCGCGCCGCCGCCGCGCGGTTCCCGCCGGCCGCTCGAAGTGCTTCCGTCAGAAGCTCTCTGCGGTAGTCCTCCACCATCTGACTGTACCCGATCCTCGGAGCCTCCGACGCATACGGCAGCTCGAGATGCTCGAGTCGAATAGCGTCACCATCGCAGAGTGCGGCCGCCACCTGGAGCACGCTCTCGAGCTCGCGAACGTTGCCGGGCCAGTCGTGGCTGGCCAGCCTCTCCAGCACTTCCGAGGTCATCGTCAGCCGTCGTTCCGGCTCGATCCGCGCCAGGAAGTGGGTCGTCAGAAGAGCGATGTCCTTGCCGCGGGAGCGCAGGGGCGGCAGCACCAGGCGTCCGGTCTTGAGGCGAAAGTACAGATCACCGCGGAACGTGCCCTCGGCGACCATCGACTCGAGGTCCCGGTTGGTTGCCGAAACCACCCGTGCCTCGGTTCTCCGCGGGGTGTTCTCGCCGATTCGCTGAACCTCACCTTCCTGGAGGACGCGAAGCAGCAGCCCTTGCGCCTCGAGCGGAAGGTCACCGATCTCGTCGAGAAACACCATTCCTCGGCTCGCCGTCTCGAAGGCGCCGGGTTTGTCTTGTAGGGCACCGGTGAACGAGCCGCGAACGTGACCGAAGAGATGGGACATGAGGAGCTCTCGTGACATCGCGGCGGCGCAGTTGACCGGCAAGAACGGACCGTCCGGCCGGCTGCCCAAGCGGTGTACCTCTTTGGCCAGAAGCTCCTTGCCGGTTCCGGTCTCACCCAGAATCAGGATCGGCATCTCGACCGGCGCCAGGCGCCGGACCCGGTCGAGGACCTCGAGGAGCGCCGGCGAGCGTCCGACGATCGACGATCCCGGTCGCGCCGCTGGCTCGCGTCTGCCCGACTTGCGGGGCGCGATCGATTCCGACACCACGTTCATCAGCACTCTTTGCACTTCGTCGACAAACGGTGCTTCGAGCACCAGCTCCCCGCCATCCACCGGCCGCCGGAGCTCGGCTACCCCGCCTCGGCCCGGGCAGAGGATCTCGTTATCCGGCGAACGCTGAATCACGAGCCGCGCCTCCGGGTACCCGGCCTCGCCGAACAGCCGCGTCACGGCATCTGCGCTCGAGCGAGTCGACTCGAGATAGCGATTCAGCGCTCTCCAGGTTCCGCTGTCCCGGTCGTCGAGCCGCTCGGCGAGTGGACCGGCGCCGGCCTCTCGCAACGCGACCACCGCCGAGCGCAGAACCAACGGAGGCGCGGTGCCCGGCGCGAGGAGTTCGCAATCGAAAACGAACCGCGCCGCGCGAAACGGTTCGATCTTCTCGAGCGCCGTCCAGTCCGCTGGCGCGGACTCCCGGCCGGTCAGAACCAGGGTCCACAGGCGGGCGAGAGGTCCGTCGCTGACTCGTGCCAGAGCCGTTTCCCGATCGCCTGCCAGCGCCCAGAGCGCGGGAACCTCTTCGGCTTCCAGCTCGGTCTCGGCGGCCTTGTTCGCAGCCTCGATCTCGCTACGGGCCGCATCCGGGCGCCCCAGCCACCCGAGGGCCCGCGCGGCGAACAGATGAAGCTGAGGTCCGCGCCAGGCCACGCCGCGTCGATCCAGCTCGTCGAGTGCACCGCGCACCGTGAGCAGCGCCGCATGCGGCCGACCGCGAGCGAGCTCGTATCGCGCCCAGGTCTCCAGATCGTGGGCCAGGGCACGCCAGTTCCGGGAGCGGCGATCTTCGACGGTCGCTTGCTCGATCGCCCGGCGCACACCCGCCAGCCGGCCACGCCGAATCCGGGTCTCGGCCAGGTTGAAGAGGGTCAGGGTGGTCTGGCGGCTGCCCTGGACTTCCCGATGGAGCCGTACCACGTGGAGGAGTGCCCGTTCGGTGCCCGCCAGGTCGCCCTGGGCGGCTCTACCCATCGCCAACTCGTTCCACAGGGCCCCCGCTTCGAAGGGCGTCATGCGCCTGCGGGAACCACGAAGCGCCTCGGAGAAATGCTCGACGGCACCCGCAGCGTCTCCCCGAGCGACACACTCCTGACCCGCTGCTTTGTGCCAGCGCCAGGCGAAGTCCACACCACCCTCGTCGAAGTCCGCGCCGATGCCCGGCTCGCGCGCACGCGCGAGGTGTCTGCGCATTCGATCCGGCTCGACTCTGTCCCAGGCGTGCATCGCCGCCAGAAGTTCGAGCCTGCGGCGACCGGCGCCCTCGGATTCCCGCAGTCCCTCTTCGAGCCAGCGGTCGGCCTCCTCCCGGTCGCCACGGTTCTCGAACACCCTCACAGCGACGGCCGTGAGCTGGCTCTTCTGGCGGGGCGACAACCGGCTGCGATTCATCCTACGCAGCTCGCGAGCGGCGGGTCCGAGCTTGTTGAGCCGAAACAGGCACCACAACCGGAGGACCCGTGCCGATGGGCGGCGAAGTCCCTTGAGCGCGCCAATCGCCTCCTCGAATCTGCCTACCGAGTAGAGGCAACGAGCCCAATCGACCCGGTCTGCGGACGATTCCGGCACCCGGTACCGCCATGCGCGCGCCGCCCGGCGCCACTGTCCCGACTTCATCAGGGCCCTGGGCGAGGAATTGGTCCCGGTTCCCATCCAGTGGACCCGCGCGTCGGGGCCACGAAGGCGACGCTGCACTTCCTCGAGACTCTCGGCCCCACTCGCGACGGCCCGCGAGAAATGCTCCGGGCCCAGGATGCGAGGTTCCGTGCGTCCGTCCACTGTGACCCACGCTCCCAGCGCGCCGAGGACCTCGGAGAACTCGGGCCTCCACAGGAAGTCGGCCTCGTCGAGAAGGTCGCTCGCGAGCCCTGCTGCAGACGCCGGGGTTATGGCTTGACGCCAGCTTTCGAGAAGGGCCCGGGCGACGCGCCGGCCCTGACTGCGGCCCGCCGGTGGTCCGTCCGTCCGAAAGAGAATACCCGCCAGCTCGATGAGAGAGGTTTGAGGAAGCCAGTCTCCTGGTCTGGCCGCGGCAACCAGACCGCTCAGCAGCCCCTTCGAGTTCACGCGCGCCGGTGCCCAGTCCAGGATCGCCCGACCACTCGCTTCGAGATGGGCGTCGGCGCAGGCGGCCTGAAACAGGACACCGATCCGCTGACGATCCGTGAGCCGAGCCCCGGCGAGCGGATCGCCGGAAGCCGGCGACAACGCACAGTGGGCCACGGGCGGCAAAGCCTTGCCACCAAGCCCGGACCTTCCTAGAGGATCACCCCTTCTTTCAGCCATCTCCCCTGCTCCCGACTGCTCGCGCGCGAGCACGCAAACCATTCTTGTTTTCGGAAAAGACTCGCGCATCATACACCGCACTCGCAACGCGCGCCGGGGCCAGGTGGTTCCTCGAAACAGGCAGCGCCTTCTCGGAGGCGGCCCGGCCTATTACCTCAAGGGTCGACGTAGGGGGACTCGAAGTCCTTCCAGAATCCCGGATACGACTTGGCCACCACTTCCGGGTTCGCGATCGAGACTCCCGGACGGCAGAGTCCAAGAACCGAGAAGGCCATTGCGATTCGGTGATCGTCGGCGGTGTCGATGGTGACCGGATCAGCCGGCGCGCCGCCGGCGCCCCAGACACCCGGTACCGAAAGGCCGTCGCCTGCCTGGTCGATTCCGGAGACCCCGGCGCGAGCCAATTCGCCGGCCACGACGTTCAGTCGGTCGCTTTCTTTGAGGCGCAGGTGACCCACTCCGGTGATCCCGGTCGTCCCCGCGCAGAAAGGAGCGAGCACGGCCAGGGTCGGCACCTGGTCGGGGATGTCCGAAAGATCGTCGGACACCGCTACGAGCGTGCCTTCGCGGTGAACCTCGAGCCGGTCCTCCCTCCACTCGCAGACCGCGCCGATCTGCTCGAGAATCGAAAAGAAACGCCGGTCTCCCTGCCTGGAGTCCTGACGCAAGCCATCCAGCTTGATCCGGCCGCCGGTCAGAGCGGCCGCGGCCCCGAAGTAGCACGCGCTCGAATAGTCCGCTTCGACTTCGAACCGCCGGCCGTGGACGACCTGCGGCTCGACGGCGAAGAGATCGCCCTGTCGATCGACGCGAATCCCGAAGTCGGCCATCGCCTGAAGCGTCAAGTCAACGTACGGTTCCGACGTCAGATCCCTAACCCCGATCGAGACCGGGCCACGGGCTCGAGTCGCGGCCATCAGCACCGCCGAGAGAAACTGGCTCGACGCTCCGGCGTCGAGAGCTGCCCGGCCGCCGGCTAGCGTGCCACCGCGGATGCGGACCGGAGCAAACCCCTCGGGGCCAAAACACTCGATCTCGGCCCCGAGCTTCCGCAACGCGGCAATCAGTGGCCCGAGCGGCCGCTCGCGCAAACGATCGGTCCCGTCGAGGAACCACTCGCCGGGAACCGTCGTGAGCGAAGCGGTCAGAAATCGCAGCATCGTGCCCGAGGCCCCGCAGTCGATCTCCGCCCGAGCCACCTCCCGACGGCGGCCGACCGTCAAGCCAGCGGGACCTCGCTCGACGGCGCAGCCCACTTGCTCGAGCGCCAGCGCCATCGCCTGGGTGTCTTCCGAGTCGAGAGGCCGTACGATCTCGGTGCCGCCTTCGGCCAGCAGGGCCAGATTCAGCGCCCGGTTGGTCAGGCTCTTGGACGGCGGCACGAGAATCGTGCCCTGCACCCGCCGGCCGGCTCGAATTGGCCGTGGAGATCCGGTGGCTCGCGTCACGCCGGCGGGGGCTCGCTCGGAATCCACTCGACCGCGCGGGTCCGAAACCACGCATCCAGGATTCGGACCTCTCCCTCCCGGACCTTCCACGACCGTGGCTCGTGAAAGTGGCCGAGCAAGAGCTCATCGTAGCCCTCTTGGAGACGCCGGCTGCCATAGGCGATGAGGACGTCCGCGGGAATCTTCGTCTTGTGCTTGAAATTGGTCTTCGACAGGCCGTGCTCGGCCTTGTGAATCAGAGACTCGGCCAGTTTCCGTGGAAGACCCAGCATTCCCAGCCGGCTCAAGCGGTTCTTCGAGAATCGACGCCAGAATCGGTAGAGGTAGTCGCGCGCGTTCAGCCCGTCGCCATGAACGACGAGATACCGGCGGCCCGACTCTTCGAACGAGAATTCTGTGCCGATCGTGTCGAAGCACTCCTCGTATTCACTGCCGCGCAGAAAGAAATCGCGATTGCCCTCGATGTAGTGCACCGGTACACCCCGCTGGCGGAGTCGGATCAACGAGTCGACGACCAGCGCGATGTCCGGAGTCTCGAAACGCCGGCTCCCTACCCAGACCTGAAACAGATCTCCCAGCACAACCACGCGATCGCACCGGCCCGGATCGATCTCGTCGATCTGACCGGCCAGCGGCGCCGCGGTACCACCGGGACCGCCCAGGTGTGCGTCGGCTATTGCCGCTGTTGCCATGACGGATTGAAACGGGCGGGGCCTAGAGAATCGACAGTCGTGGCCGTGCGTTGGCCGCCGCCGCCGCGACTACCGCGTCGGCGATCCTGCTGAAGGACTCCGCGTGCGGGCCCTCGGGCTGTGCCTCCACCACCGGAATCCCCGAGTCGCCACCCTCCATGATCGCAGGATCCAGCGGCACGCGTCCCAGAAACGTGCTTTCCAAGAGCTCGGCGGTCTTCTCTCCGCCGCCGCGTTTGAAGATGTCGGTGGTCTCGCCGCAGTGCGCGCACACGAAGCCCGACATGTTCTCGATGATTCCCACGACCGGGACGCTGACCTTGCGGAACATCGCCAGGCCCTTGCGCGCGTCAATGAGCGCGATGTCCTGCGGCGTCGTCACCACGACCGCTCCCGACAGCGGTACCCGCTGGCTGATCGTGAGCTGCGCATCGCCGGTTCCGGGCGGCAGGTCGACGATCATGTAGTCCAGAGCGCCCCACTCGACGTCTCCCAAGAGCTGTTCGATCGCCTTCATCACCATCGGACCGCGCCAGATGACCGCCGTGTCGGTATCGACCACAAAACCCAGAGACATCAGCTTCACGCCATAACGCTCGAAGGGAATGATGCGCTCCCCTTCAACCTGCGGCCGCTCCCGGATACCGAACATCATGGGGAGGGAAGGGCCGTAGATGTCGGCGTCGAGGAGGCCGACCCTGAAACCGGCCTTGGCCAGACTCACCGCCAGGTTGACCGCCACGGTCGACTTGCCGACGCCGCCCTTGCCGCTCGCAACCGCGACCACGTTGGCGACCTCGGGAATCAGCGAGGCGTCCCGCGAGACCGCTTCTTGGGCCGGCGCCGGCGGGCGCCGCAGCCTCAGCTCCACCTCGAGGTCGTCCAACCCTTCGAGATCGGAAAGGGCTTCTCGGACCGCCCGCTTGACGTCTTCGGCAAGCTCCTCACGATGGGTCGCGATCTCGAGCTCGACCCGCACCTTGCCTGCGTCGTCCGCAGCGACCCGATCCACGAAACCGAATGACACTATGTCCCGGCTCATGCCCGGGAACCGAACTTCCTTGAGCCTGTTCCAGACCGCGGTTTCCAGTGATTCTGCCATTTACGACTTCCCTACGACGAAGCGAGCGCTGACAGCCGTTCGACTTCGGCGCGGACTTCTTGAATGAGCTCTTGCTTCTTGCTGACTCCAAACGCCTGAACCGGCACCGGAACTCCGTAGTGTACCCGGACTCGGCCCGGCCGGATCTTGAAACTCGACTTGGGCTGGACATCGCGGCTGCCGACGATGCCGACCGGCACGACCGGCAGACCGCTCTTCAGAGCCAGCAGGAAACCACCTCGTTTGAACGGCAGCATCTCGCCGGAGATCGAGCGGGTACCCTCGGGAAAGACCAACACCGACACCCCCTGCTCGTCGAGCTGCGCGACCGCGATGGCGAAGCTGTCGCGTGCGGTGCTCAGGTCCTTGCGGTCGATAGTCACAAACCCGCCGGCCTTGATTGCCCAACCGAAGATGGGAACTTGAAAGAGGCTCTTCTTGGCCAGAAACCGGGTCTGGCCCGGCAAAGTCGTCAGCAGCGCAGGAATGTCGAACAGGCTGCGGTGGTTGGCCATGAATATGTATTGCCCCTCGGCCTCGAGAGGCTGCTCGAACGCCGGCTCGGCGCGAACGCCGGCAAAAAACAAGACGCCACGACTCCAGGTTCGCGCGACCCAGAAAATGAAGTGGCCTTTGGGGCCCAGCCAGCCGAAGACCACGGCGATGGACGCCCAGAATATGGTACCGACGACCAGATAGGCATTGCCGATGAGCGTCCCGAGAAATGTCTTCAGACCGGTCAAAAACCCGACCTCCGCCTACTCTTGCCGCTCATCGCGCCTTGCTACAATCCTGCAAGATGTCTCGCAAGCAGGACGTGGCTCGCCGGTTTCGCCTGCGGCGAATCCTCGAAGGCAGCCTTGCACTGGGTGGAACATTCAATCTCGCACTCGGAGTCCTGCTCGGGCTCGCGCCCGATCGAGCCCTCGGACTTTTGCAGCTTCCGAGACCCACAGAGGGATTCTACCTACAGCTGCTGGCCACCCTCGCGGCGCTTCTGGGCTGCTACTACATCCTGGCCTCGTCCGACGTGCGCCGCTACAGCGGCGTCATCGCCCTGGCCATCGGCGGCCGCTTCATAGTCGGCCTGGCAATGGCCCTGGTTGCAGCGCGCCACCCCGAACTGCGGGGCTTCGGCGTCCTCGCAGGTGTGGAGCTCGCTTTCGGGATGGCGCACGCGGCCTCGTGGTGGTCGATTCGTTGATGAGTCGCGACAACGCGTTCGCCGGGTGGCTCGCCGAGGTCGGGCAGATCGCCCAGCTCGCCGGCGCCAGCCTTCTGGCCATGGTTCGCCGCCCCTACGCAGTCGGCACCTGGATTCGGGAAATGGAGCACATCGGCGTGCGCTCTCTCGGAGTTGCCGGTATCACCGCCGTGTTCACCGGTATGGTGCTCGCCCTTCAAACCGCCTACAGCCTGCCGACATTGGGAGTCAAGTACTACATCGGTACCGTGGTCTCTAAGTCGGTAGTCCGGGAGCTCGGACCGGTGTTGACGGCGCTCATCGTGGGCGGGCGCATCGGCTCGGGGATGACCGCCGAACTGGGCACCATGAAGGTGACCGAACAGATCGACGCGATCCGCTCGATGGCTGCGGACCCGATCAAGAAACTGGTGTCGCCGAAGCTTGCAGCCACCCTTGTGATGCTGCCGGTTTTGACCATCATCGGCAACGGCCTGGGTATTCTGGGAGGCCTGATCATCGCCACGGTCCAACTCGATCTGACGCCGGGCTTCTATATCAATGACGTCCTCGATTCGCTGACCATCGACGACATCAGCAGCGGCATCGGAAAGTCGATCGTTTTCGCGTACTTCATCGCGATCATCGGTTGCCATAACGGCCTGACCGCCCACGGCGGCGCCGACGGCGTCGGCCGCGCGACCACCAACACCGTGGTCATGGCATCGATCATGGTGCTGGTCTCGGATTTCTTCCTGACCAAGCTCTTCTACATCCTGTTCTAAGGGCCGCACTTGGAATCACTCTTCGTCATCGACTCCCTGAGCAAGAGCTACGGCGAAAAGCCGGTGCTTTCCGGCCTCTCGTTCGAGATTCTCCAAGGAGAGTGCTTCGTAATTCTCGGGCGCTCGGGTTGCGGCAAGAGCGTAACGCTCCGGCAATTGAACGGACTCGAAAAGCCCGACGCTGGCTCGATCGTCTTTGACGGCACCGAGATCACCGAGCTCTCGGAATCGCAACTTATTCCGATCCGCAAGCGCGTCGCGATGCTGTTTCAGAGCGGCGCCCTGTTCGATTCGATGAACGTGTACGAAAACGTCGCATTTCCGATCCGGGAGCACACCGATCTGAGCGAGGCGGAGATCGGTGATCGTGTCCGTGAAAAGCTGGCCGCCGTGCGACTCGTGGGCATCGAGGATCGGCCGCCCTCGGCGCTTTCCGGCGGAATGAAGAAGCGGGTCGCTCTGGCCCGCTCTCTGGCTTTGGATCCCGAAGTGGTGCTCTTCGACGAGCCCACCACCGGACTCGATCCGATGACCTCGGCCACGATCGCGAGCTTGATTCAGGCGGCCCGCCGGTCCCACCACGTCACCTCGATCGTGGTCACCCACGACCTCGCGCTCGTTCGCCGAATCGCCGATCGTCTCGCCTTTCTCGAGAACGGTGGCTTCCGGTTCGTAGGCTCATGGCAGGAGGCCGAGAACAGCGCGGATTCCGTTCTGACCAGATTCCTGGCCGGAGAAGAGGAGAACGAAGATGAATCGTGAAGCCAAGGTGGGCGCCCTGGTGGTCGTCGCTCTTGCCGTGCTGGCAGCCGGGATCTTCCTGGTCGGCGAAAAGAACAACCTTTTCGTCCTGAAGAACAGCTACTTCATCCGCTTCGAGAACGTGGAAGGCCTCGCCTCGGGCAGCCCGGTCAAGCTCAATGGCGTCACAGTCGGTAAGGTCCGCGGCGTGGTCTTACCGCAAGCAGTGGATGAAGAGCTGCTGACGGTCCGAATCTCCCTGGACCGCCAGTATGCCGATCGCGTGCGCCGGGACTCGCTGGCGCGAATCAAGACCCTCGGCCTACTAGGCGACAAGTACATCGAGATCTCCTCCGGCTCGCCGGAATCACAGGTCATCGAGGTCGACGGCGAGATCTCGGCTGCGCCGCCGACCGACGTCGATCGCCTGCTGACCTCGGGCGAAGACGCGGTCGACAATGTGGTCGCGATCTCCTACTCTCTGCGCAGCATCCTCCACCGGGTCGAGGCCGGCGAAGGACTGCTCGGGGAGCTGCTCATGGCCAGCGAGGCTGGAGAGCGAGTCAAGAAATCGGTCGTCGACACCGTCTCTAACCTCGAGTCGATTTCGGGCCGGCTGGCCCGCGGTGAGGGGACCATCGGAACGCTTCTGGCCGACGACCGCCTGGCGACGCGGCTCGAAGGTTCTCTCGAGCGGCTCGAAGCGCTGCTCGAACAAATCGAGTCGGGCGAAGGCGCACTTCCTGCCCTACTCAGCGATCCGGAGATCAAGGACGAGCTCGTCGAGACGCTTGCAAGTCTGCGCACGGCGGCCGAGGGCACGGAGAGGATCGTCGCCGATTTTCATGACAACGAGGGCCTGCTTCAGCGTTTTCTCAACGACGAGGCCTTCGCCGACGAAGTCGGCGAAGACCTAAGAGAGCTGATCCGCAACCTCAACCTGGTGTCCGAGAAGCTCGAGAAGGGCGAGGGCAGCCTCGGAAAGATCCTGAACGACCCGCATCTCTATGAAGCGATGGACGACATCGTCGTCGGAATCAACGAATCCAAGCTCCTGCGGTGGCTGGTCCGCAACCGCCAGAAGGCCGGGATCGAGAAACGTTTCGACGACCAGGGCGGCAACCTGGAAGCTCTACCGGAAGAGCCCTCCGAGCCCTGATCCCGGAGTGTGGCAGCGCTACCGATCGGCCTCGGTGGACTGCTGTCAGCCCGTGGCAGAAGTCGAGACGGTCGCGTTGCGAGCGCCCATGCTGAGAATGGGGGGCCAGATACCAGGCGCCGCTGCGCAGGCGGTGCCGGAGCATCGTCGAGGAGCGGCAACGCCGGAGATGGCCCATGCCGCTACAACCCGCAGGGCGACAAGGGGTTACGGCACGCCTGCGGCGTTACTCGTCGTCCACGATGACACCGCATCGAGTCCTCCTCGCGCCTTGCAAGCGTAGCGCAAGACCTTGTCGCGCGACCATCTGGACTTCTACCACGGGCTGCTAGACTCGCCCTTCGAGGCACTGCTCTAGGCATGGGGGCCCACATTCTCATCACCGGCGGAGCCGGCTTCATCGGCTCCCATGTGGCGGAACGACTGCTCGGACGGGGAGACCGGGTCACGATCCTGGACGACTTCAACGACTTCTACGATCCGGCGCGCAAACAGGCAAACCTCGAGACGGTCCGTTCGGTGGGAGACGTCGAGCTCGTAGAGGGCGACATCCGGGACCGTGAGCTGGTCGATCGGCTGTTCGAGAGCAGCCGGTTCGACGCGGTTATTCACCTCGCCGCCCGGGCGGGCGTCCGACCCAGCTTGGCCGACCCGATTCTGTACGAGGAGGTCAACTGCATCGGCACGCTTCACCTGCTGGAAGCGGCGAGGCACCACGGTCCGGAAGTGTTCGTCTTCGGCTCCTCATCTTCGGTCTACGGCATCAACCGAAAGGTCCCATTCGCCGAGGACGACGAGGTCAACCAACCGATCAGCCCGTACGCAACCACCAAGCGGACCGGCGAGCTGCTCTGCTACAACTACCACCATCTCTATGGCCTCAGAACCGCCTGCTTGCGCTTTTTCACCGTCTACGGGCCGAGACAGAGACCGGAGATGGCGATTCACAAGTTCACTCATCTGATCGCGACCGGCCGGCAAATCCCGATGTTCGGCTCCGGGCAGAGCCGGCGCGACTACACCTACATCGACGACATCGTCGATGGCATCGAGGCGACACTCGACCTGGCGCCGGAATTCGAGATTCTCAACCTCGGCGGCGCCGAGACGACAGAGCTGGCCGAGCTGGTCCGCTGGATCGGAGAGGAGCTTGCGGTCGAACCTCGTATCGAGTATCTTCCCGACCAGCCAGGAGACGTCCCGATCACCTACGCGGATGTCCGCAAGGCTTCTCGACTCCTCGACTACAGTCCAAAGGTGCCGATCCGCGAAGGCCTCCGGCGCTTCGTAGACTGGTACAAGCGGGACGCCTCCTAGGTCATCTCACCAGCCCTCGGCCGGCAACCTTTTCAACGCGAGACACCTGATGAAGATCTGCATCGCTGGTAGCGGCTATGTCGGTCTGGTCACCGGCACCTGCCTGGCGGACTTCGGCATGCACGTGGTCTGTGTCGACAAGGACGAAGCCAAGATCGCTGCGCTGAGCGACTGCGAGATCCCGATCTACGAACCCGGCCTGAAAGCCATGGTGCGAAAGAACACCGAGGCCGGGCGCCTGGAGTTCTCGACCGAATTGGGCCCGGCGATTCGCGACGCTCAGGCAATCTTCATCGCCGTCGGCACGCCATCGCGATCGGACGGCTCGGCCGACCTGGTCTACGTCCGGCAAGTCGCTCGGTCTATCGGAGAAAACCTCAATGACTACAAGGTGATCGTCACCAAGAGTACCGTTCCGGTGGGCACCGGCCGGATGATCGAGGACGTGGTCAAGGAGACGCGTTCCAGTGATCAGGACTTCGCCGTGGTCAGCAATCCGGAGTTCCTGCGCGAAGGCTCGGCGATCGAGGACTTTCTCCAGCCCGATCGCGTCGTTATCGGCAGCCTCGACCAGCGTGCGATCAATCTGATGCTGGACATCTACTCGCCACTCCGGGTCGCGGACGTCCCCTTCGTGATCACCTCCGTGGAGAGCGCCGAGCTGATCAAGTACGCCTCGAATTCGTTTCTCGCGGTCAAAATCTCGTTCATCAACGAAATTGCTCAGCTGTGTGAAGGGCTCAACGCCGACGTCGAAGTCGTCGCGCGCGGCATGGGCCTTGACAATCGAATCGGCCCGAAGTTCCTTCACCCGGGACCCGGTTTCGGGGGCTCTTGCTTTCCCAAGGACAGTCGAGCGATCGTCCAGATCGCGAACAATCAGGATCAGACGTTCCGCATCATGGAAGCGGTACTCGACGTCAACCGGCTCACCAAAGCGCGTATGGTCCGAAAGATCGGCGACGCGATGGGCACCGGCCTCGACGGCAAGACCGTCGCCATTCTCGGACTCTCCTTCAAGCCGGAGACGGACGACGTGCGCGAATCGCCCGCGATCGAGATCATCGACGGGCTCCTCTCTCAGGGCGCCAGCGTGCGAGCGTACGACCCTGCTGCGATGAGCGCGTGCCGAGACCGCTGGCCCGGAATCGAGTTCTGCGAGGACGCCTACGACGCTGCCGCCGGCGCTCACGCCCTGGTCATCGTGACCGAGTGGAATCAGTTCCGCGCCCTCGAGCTGGCGCAGATCAAGGAGCTGCTCGAAGAGCCGGTGATCGTCGACCTGCGCAATATCTACGAGCCCGCCAAGATGGAAGCCGCCGGCTTCCGGTACGTTTCGGTGGGCCGCTCGCCCATTGGCATGGACAACTCGAACTAGATGACCACGTCACTCGTTACCGGAGGCGCGGGCTTCCTCGGTTCCCACCTGTGCGATCGGCTGCTGGCCGAATCGCATCGGGTGATTTGCGTCGACAACCTGTTGACCGGCAACCGGAACAACATCGTTCATCTGCTGGAGCGAGACGATTTCGAGTTCGTCGAGCATGACGTCACCAGACCGTTCGAGATCGCCGAGCCCGTGGACAACGTCCTCCATTTCGCCTCTCCTGCCAGCCCCATCGACTACCTCGAGCTGCCCATCCAGACACTCAAGGTCGGATCGCTGGGGACTCACAACACTCTCGGCCTCGCCAAAGCCAAGCGAGCCAGGTACTTGTTGGCCTCCACCTCGGAGGTCTACGGCGACCCACTGGTGCACCCACAGCCGGAAAGTTACTGGGGCAACGTCAACCCGGTCGGCCCCCGAGGGGTATATGACGAGGCCAAGCGGTTTGCCGAGGCGATGGTCATGGCCTATCACCGGGTACATGGAATCGAAACCCGAATCGTTCGGATCTTCAACACCTACGGGCCGCGCATGCGGCCGCACGACGGCCGGGTGGTCCCGGAGTTCATCGATCAGGCCCTTCGCGGCAGAGCCCTGACCGTGTTCGGGGACGGATCCCAGACACGCTCCTTCTGCTACGTCGATGATCTCGTAGAGGGCATCTGGCGCTTGCTCAACAGCAACGTCTCGGAACCGGTGAATATCGGCAACCCCACGGAGATGACCGTGCTCGAGTTTGCCCAGCAGGTCAAGGAGCTGGTCGGCTCGGCGAGTGAGATCGACTTCAAACCGCTGCCGATCGACGACCCAAAGACCCGGCAACCGGACATCGGATCGGCGCGCCGCAATCTGGGATGGGAGCCGACGGTTCCGCTCGCTCAGGGCTTGCTGAAAACCGTCGAATACTTCCGCACTCTCGTACCCGTCTCTCAGGAGGGCTGATCCAATGGCCAGCGAAATGGACGTTCTCAAATTCGCCTTCGAGAAGTACCCCGAGCGGATCTCGGCGGCGCCCGTCGAACGCCTCTTGATCGACAGCGCCCGGCAGAACGCCAAGCGGCCCGCCTACCTCAAGCTCGCCGTCCCTGACGATCTCGTCAAGAGCCTGCGGGGCTCGGCAAAGAGTGAGGAGCTGGTTTTTCTCGTCAGCGTGCCGCGCGAGGTCGAATCCCGTAGCGACAGTCGCATCGTCTTGCCCAACGAGGTTCGGTGAGAATGGAGCATTTGCCTCAGTGCGTTCGCTGCGGTCGGACCGAGCCACGCCTCGAAGCTCCGCCACTTCCCGGCCCGGCCGGCCAGGAAGTGCTGGACAAGATATGCGCCGGCTGCTGGCACGAGTGGACGCAGGCCGAGGTCATGGTGATCAACGAGCTGCGCCTCAACTTCATGGATCCCAAGTCGCTCGAGATCCTGGAAAGCCACATGCGCGAGTTCCTGCTCCTGGACGGCCCGGCCGGGCCCGCAACGTAGGCATGTCCGTAGATTCCCCGCAGCTGGGCTCGACCCGGTCGGCGGTCATACGAGCGAGCATCCTCGCGCTGGTTCTCCTTTCGGCCTTTGCCGCGGCCCGCTGGACGCCTCTGGCCGACTGGCTGCAGCGCGACGTCCTCGTCGAGCGTCTGAACGCATACCGGGAGAGCCCGTGGTCGGCTCCGTCACTCGTCGGTCTGCTGGTCGTTTTCGGCGTCGTCGGGCTGCCGGTCAGCCCGCTCATCTTCTCCGGAGCGGCCCTGTTCGGGCCGATCTTCGGATGGCTCTACAACCTGATCGGCTGCATCCTGGGATCGGCCGCAAGCTACGGAACCGGCCGCTGGTTGGGGGGCGAGCTGATCCGCAGGCTCGTCGGCCAGGAGCGGCTCGCCGCCATGACCAGGGTCTGGGACCGGCACGGTTTCTGGACGGTGTTCCGCCTGCGTTTCCTACCGCTGCCCTTTCCCTTCGTCAACTACGGCGCCGCCCTTGCCGGCATCGAGTTCGGCACGTACTTCGTGGCGTCGGCTCTGGGCATGGCGCTATCGGTCGGCGTCTGGACTTATCTGTTCTACACGCTGTTCGAGGCCACTTCCGGAGACTACGGTGGAGTGATCGTCAAGGGGTTCCTCGCCCTGGGCGGCCTCCTGGCGATCTCGTTTCTTCCGCGCCTGATCCGGCGGCGCGAAAAGGCTACGGAGCCTTCACGAAGATGACCCGCGGACGCGGAGTACCGTCAAGGTGGCTGGCAATCGCCGCTCTGGCGGTTTGTCTCCCCTGGCCACCGGCGACTCTCCAAGCCGCCAAGAAGCCGCCAGCCGGCGATCCCTCTGCGGCCAGCGCGCTCATCGACAAGGGCGAGCCCACCAAAGCCGTCAAGTTGCTCGATCGGTGGATCAAGAAGCACCCCAAGGACCATGACGCGCTGCTCTTGCGAAGTACGGCGCGGTTCATGCTGGGCGAGATCGAGGAGGGCCGACGCGATCTAGAGCGAGCGATCGAGTTGTTTCCCCAGAACCGCCAGGCGTGGCTCAACAAAGCGGCGCTCGCGCTGGCCAACGAGCAGTACCCGGATGCGCTCGATGCGTTCGAGCGCGCGGAAGCCCTCGACCCCCAGGCCGACGACAACTCGCTCAATCTCGGAGCCGCGCTGCTGCTACTCGACCGGTTCGACGAAGCCGGTGCTCGCTTCAGGGACTACTTGAAGCGTAATCCGGGAGATCCGCGGGCACGCTACCTGGTTGCGTCGAACTACGCCATGCGCGCTTTCTCAGGACCGGCCGTGGCCAATCTGAAACGGGCCATCGCACTCGACGAGAAGATGCGCCGGAACGCGCGCGCCGACCCCAACTTCGCGCCGCTGGAAGGTTCACCCGCCTACCAGGAGCTTCTCGACACCGACAGCTTCAGGCCTCCCAGTGGCTCGCGTACCCGGACCGAGCGATTCGACGAGCCCTTCTTTCCAGGACGGAGCCTGGTTCTGGACTCGGTGATCAGTGCATTGCAGCTGGCGGGCAGGCCGTTCGATCCTCAGGTCGAAGTCGCTGCGAGCTGGGCCCTCGTCTGGAGCGACCTGCGGATCAAGGTGGCCGACGACGGCCGGGGCGGCACACGACTCGAGCTCAGTGCGCCACCCGGACGCTTCAGCGCCGATCAGTGGCAGGCGGTCACGACCGAGCTTCTGCGGAGCGTCACGGTCCAGCTTCATACCCGCAGCCGGCGGGCACCCGACTCGGGGCCCTAGTGGCCTGTCCCAGTGATTCGCTACACAAATCTCGGGCCTTTCTGCACGCTGCCGGCG